>CAZEVZ010000094.1:0-1793 GCA_964514935.1 uncultured Muribaculaceae bacterium | reverse complement strand
TAACAAAATTAGTCATATCAATTTTACTATTCATATAGACGGCTGAATCACATCTTCCTGGTTTAAAATCAATTAAAATATTCTGCATCCCATGTATATCTCTTACTTTCTTTCCATCTCTTCTATCGCCAAATGCCATTATTAACTCCTCACTCCTATATAATAATTTTTCTTTCCTCTTCTTATGATGATGTATGTATCATCCAAGAAATCTTTATCGCTTATCGTATATTCTAAATCAGTTACTTTATCGCCATTGATACTTACGGCATTACCAGTAACAAATTCTCTTGCTTCACGCTTGCTACTGGCAGCTCCAATAGCGATAAGTAAATCTAATAAATTAGTTCCAATAGTGACTTGTTTCTTTTCATAATCTTTGAATAATTCTTCGATTTCCGATCTATCTAGATCATTAAATTTACCAGTAAATAATGCTTCACTCATCATTACCGCTTTCTCATAGCTTTCCTTACCATGTAAATCGGTGATGATTTCTCTTGCCAGGGCTTTATGGGCCTCTCTTAACTCTGGGTGTTCATTATTTCTTTTTTCTAATTCTTCGATTTCCTCTTTCGTCAAGAAGGTCAAACTTTTTAAATAACTGATAATCATCTCATCTTCTAGATTGATTAGGTATTGATACAACGTATAACTACTGGTCTTGTTCTTATCTAACCACAAGGCATTACCTTCGGTTTTACCAAATTTAACACCATTGGAATCGGTTACCAAAGGCATTACCATACCATAAATTTCTTTACCTAGTTTCTTTCTTACCAGTTCGATACCGGAAGTAATATTACCCCACTGATCAGAGCCCGCTACCTGTAAGCAACAATTATAGTGTTCATATAGATACATAAAATCTAAAGCTTGTAAAATCATATAAGAAAATTCGGCATAGGTAATTCCCGTTTCCATTCGACTTCTTACTTTATCTTTACCAAGCATATAACCGACATTGAAATATTTTCCATAGTCCCTTAAAAAGTCAATTACATTGATATCTTTCGTCCAATCGTAGTTGTTGACTACTTCAAAGCCAAAGATTTCTTCCGCTTGTTTTTTTAGTCCTTTAATATTATGTTCTACTTCCTCTTTAGTAATCATCGGTCTTTCTGCAGTTGGTTTAGGATCACCAATAAGACCGGTCGCTCCCCCCACCAATAATAGTGGTCGATGTCCGTAGTTAGCTAGTCTTCTACTGATCAAAAATGATGAATAATGTCCAATATGCATCGAATCAGCTGTCGGATCTGTTCCAATATAGAACGTCAATTTTTCATTATTTAACTTATCGATCAATTTCTCATCGCTGATATCTTGTATTAGTCCTCGCCATTTCAAATCTTCATAACACGTCATTTTTTATCAATCCTCTCCTTACAATAAAAGAATGATACCTAAAAGGAGTCAATAGCTGACGGTACCATCCTTTAATTATCTCAATTATATAACGGTTTTACCCGATTAGCTAAAAATAGGTAATTCATAATTATATATGTATAACTTTCCACCAGACAGTTACTCTCTATAATCATCATATAATTACTACTTTCATATTTTTAATACTAATAACTAACAACATACTAATTATATCAAAAATTATTTTGATAATCAATCATAAAATTGAAAGTTTTTATCGCAAATAAATTATATTTTTGATAATTTTTAGTGAAATATTTTTCCTTACTGATTTATTATAATGTTATTATAAGAGTCTTATATATAGGAAAAGAATGAATCCAACTGCCAACCTAACGGTTGGTCATGAAAGAATATTTAAAAGT
>CAZEVZ010000093.1:0-1887 GCA_964514935.1 uncultured Muribaculaceae bacterium | reverse complement strand
GTTTTACTTTTACTTGGAGACTCTACAATTACTAATTTCTTAGACATTATACCTCCGTCCTTTCTTACCAATTATATACAAAAGAATTTTAATTTGTCAAACATTTTTTAATAAATTATAAATATAATTTAATGAGGGATTTTCTATGAATAACTTTGTAGCTTACTTTTATAAAATGAATATTAAAGAGATAAAACATCATAATAAATATTATTCTTTTATATATAACAATTATCTATATCATCTGTATCCATTAGATAGTAATATAAATGTTAACAATATGATAAATATGAATAGAAAATTGATTTATCATACTTTAGTAAGTGAAATAATTAAAAATATTTATGGTAGTTATCTTAGTAATTTTAATAATCAAAGTTTTATGTTGATTAAAATATTTGTCAGTACTATGAAAAAAATATCGTTAGAAGAAATCAGTTATTTGGCTAATTCGTTATATACCGAAAATATAGATATCAATTGGGGAGTACTATGGAGTAAAAAAATCGACTATCTAGAAGATTTAATTGGTGAAAATGGGAAGAAATATCCGATTATTGTCGATAGTTTTAATTATTTTGTAGGAATGGCAGAGAATGCTATTGCTTATTATAATGATATCGGCGTTCCTAAAAATTATCGATATGTTGTCAGTCATAAAAAAATTAGTTTAAATGAGTCGGTTATGGAACTATATAATCCACTCAATATTATATTTGATTATCAGGTAAGAGATATTGCTGAATATATTAAGAATGCTTTCTTTTTAAATAATAATAATATTTTGCATGAACTAAATGATTATTTAAAGTTAAATCCCCTGTCACTTACCGATGTAAAACTTTTAATTTCAAGATTACTATACCCTAGTTTTTATTTCGATACGTACGAAGATATTATGATCGATGGAAAAAGTGAAAAAATAATTGCCCCAATATTGGAAAAACTGCCAGCCTATGAAAAATATCTTGCCAATATCATCAACTATTTTAAACAATGGTATGACGTAAGTGAAGTTCTTTGGTTAGAGAATAATTATTAAGAAAAAAGAGTTAATCTTCGTTGATAACTCTTATTACTTCTGGTATTTCATTGATAATGGCTTCTTCGATACCACTTTCTAAAGTATTATCGATAAGAGGACAATTGCTACATGCTCCCGTTAATTTTACATATACTACTCCATTTTCATATCTTTGGAAGATTACATCTCCACCATCATTTTGCAAATATGGTCTAATTCTATCTAATACTTCTTTTATTTTATTTTCTATCTCCATATGAATCACCTACCAGTAATTATATGCTTTTTTTGAATGATTTTCAATGATTATCTTTAAAATAATTAAAAAAAATGGTATAATACTTACGAATTGGAGGAAACTATGGAAGATATTAAAATCAATGACGTAATTAAAGTGGTCGTTACTGGTATTCAAAAGTATGGTGCCTTTGTACTTATCGACGATAAATATGATGGACTTATCCATATTTCAGAAATATCTTCAGGCTATGTTAAAAATATTAACGATTATATCAAAATTAAAGATGAAATATATGCTCAAGTTGTCGATATTGACGAAGAAAACAATAAATTTAAGTTGAGTATTAAAAATATCGATTATCGTAACGATGGTAAAATTTTGAGTGATGGAGAAAACTATTCGAATGGTTTTGAACCACTCAAAGAGCATTTAGATTTATGGATCAATGAAAAGATTAAAGAAATAATGGATAAAATGTAAAAAATAGTTGACAAGGTTTCAATTGTTTGATATATTATTAGTTGTCAGTGAGGCAATGTCAAAAAGACATAAATCCTGGTGATGGTGTTGGGCGATTAGCTCAGTTGGTTAGAGCATCTGCCTTACAAGCAGGAGGTCACAA
>CAZEVZ010000092.1:0-1888 GCA_964514935.1 uncultured Muribaculaceae bacterium | reverse complement strand
TATATTTTTTTCAAGCAACATTCTTTCATGTTCTGTCTTTTCAGCATTGACCAAGGCTTCGTGGACAATCGAATTAGCATTATTTTTGGCTTCTTCGATAATAACTCTCGCTTCCTCTTGAGCACTTGCTTTTATTCTATCCGAAGTTTCCTCAACTGCCAAAATAGCCTTTTCCAATCTACCAATGTCGACATTCGAAATGTTGGCACTATCGTCCTTTGTACTGTTAAGTTCACGTATTTTTTCATTCAGTGAAATATTTTCAGCATTCAACTTTTCCAATCTTTTAATTACAATATCGATAAATCTATTAACTTCAGCAATATCATAACCATTATTGACAACACTGAATCTTTTCATTATATCACCACTAATCTTCTAAATCTTCTTGTCTTTTATTATTGTCTTCATCGGAAATACTACCTTCAACATTGACGTTCTTTGGTGTACATAAAAATATTCCAACCCCAATTTTTTGTAAATCTCCGCCAATCGCATAAACTGTACCACTCAAAAAATCGATGATACGTTTAGCCTGTTCAGCCGTAACACGTTTCATATTGACAACGACAGTATTTCTTTTCTTTAGATGGTCAGCAATCTGTCCACTTTCTGAAAAAGCACGAGGTTCTAGCAAAATCATCTTTCCAGATCCTTCAGGCATCGTCACTGCTTCTGCCGTATAATAAGATTCTTCGTTGCTATCTTCTTCCGAAATCATTTCTTTTATTTTTCTTCCAAAGGCCATATTTAATACCTCCCTATATTCTGTATACCATAATTTTACCATAGGTAAAAAAATAATTCAATATAATTATGAATTATTTTCTATTTTTTAACTGCTTCTAACCTATTTATCTTGATTCCATTATGATAAAACTTATCTTCATATTCGGTCATAATATTATCTTCTTGTAAACAATCTAAATCATATGTTTTCCCCACTATTTCATACCCATTAGCCATAAGACTATCAAGGGAATAATTAAATAAATTGACATTATCGGTCTTCATGACAATTCTTTTTCTTTCTTTGAAAAGACTATCATAAATATCTAAAAATTGCGGACTAGTCAATCTTCTTTTGGTATGTCTATCTTTGGGCCAAGGATCAGAGAAATTTAAATATATCGTATCGATTTCTCTATCAAATATTTCCTTTAATCTAGCAGCATCTATTCTGATAATTTTTAAATTATCTAACTCTAGTACATCCGATTTTTGAATGGCTCTCACAATGACACTATCATACTTCTCGATACCAATAAAATTGATATCTTTATACCTTTTAGCATTTTCAATGATAAAGTTACCCTTTCCCATGCCAATTTCGATATATATCGGATTATCATTACCAAAATACTCGTGCCATGCACCTTTATATCCATCTGGATTTGCAACATAATATTTACCTTTGATTATTATTTCATTGGCCCCTTTAACATTTTTAAGTCTCATTATACCACCACTAAAATTATACCATAAAAGCATTAAGTAACCAATTATTTTCACATTTTATATATCGATGCATATAATAATATGGAAGTGATGTTATGAATTTTTTTCCCAATATGTTAATACCTAATAATATACCGACGAATAATATGGATAATCCGATGATGTATCTTAACGATATGTACAATAAATTTAATGATTTTGATAATCGTTTAAAAAAAATAGAACAACGTCTAATGAGACTGGAGAATCAAAGTAATAATAGCGATTATCACTATCAAGAACCAGATAATTCCTTTTATATGATCTAGGCTATAGTCTATACATCAAATGACCATAGGCATATGATAAACTGGGAGGAAAAAATGAATAATAGTTTTTATGAAATACCACAAGATTGGTATAGTGAATTTAATAATAATTTTATGAATTC
>CAZEVZ010000091.1:0-2006 GCA_964514935.1 uncultured Muribaculaceae bacterium | reverse complement strand
TTTTATGGTATTATTTTAATAGAAATAGATGTTATTAAGTAAAATACTTAAGGACTTTGCAACCTATAGTTGACAATAAAAAAGCACCACTAAATTTTAGTGATGCTATTTTTTTATGAGTCTAAATATATCGTTACCTGTTACATATAGAAGTAATAGAATTATAAGCATAAAACCTATCGTATGGATCATATTTTCTACTTTTTTAGATACCGGGTGTTTAAATATTTTTTCGATAAATAGGAATAAAATTCTTCCGCCATCAAAGGCTGGGAATGGTAATAGATTTATGACGCCAACATTGATTGATAGATAGGCCACCAAGTACAATACTGCTTCCAATCCTTCTTTAGCTTGCGAATCGACAATGGAATAGATACCAACTGGTCCTGATAACTGATTTACACCTACTTTGCCCGCAAATAAATATTTTAAGGTATCAAACATACTGACAAATAATGAAAGTGTCCTATGATAAGCATAACTTATTGCTTTAAAGAAACCATATTCTTTTTGAGCGTTAGCAGATATACCAAATTTATAACTTTTATTATTTTCGGCATCGATTTCTTCGATTGGAGTTATTTCATATTCGACTATCTGGCCATTGTTTTTCTTTACTTTAAAGGTAGTCGTTTGACCATTATTGGTCTGCATCATAATTAGAGCTTTATCCCAATTGCTAATTTTTGTGCCATCGATCGATAAAATTAAATCGCCACTTTCAATACCTGCATTGTAGGCGGGATATCCTTCAGCCACGCGACCAATAACTGGTTTCATCGAAATAGCACCGAAGAATATAGCACTTATAAATAAAATAATGAAAGCAAAGAGAAAATTATTAAAAGGACCGGCAAAGAGAATTAAAAATCGATGAAGAAATCCTTTATTACACATTTGTCTATCTTTTGGAATATTATCATCTAGGGTATCTTCCCCAGCAATCATAACATAGCCACCTAGCGGTACTGCTCTAACACAAAATTCTGTTTCACTATTTTTTTTCTTTTTTCCCCATAGTTTTTTGCCCATACCAATCGAAAATTCATAGACATAGACATTAGCTAATTTAGCAAAGATAAAGTGACCAAATTCATGGACCGCTACGATTGCTCCTAAAATTAAAATAAACCATAAAAGCGATAACATAATTCCCTCCTTATAAGATACTTAACACTAGTAATAAGCCTAATGAAACATAGATAACACTATCAAATCTATCCAAGATACCACCATGTCCTGGAATTAAATTTGAATAATCTTTTTTATTAAAATAACGTTTGATACTGCTAAACATTAAATCGCCAATTTCCGATAAGATAGTTAGGAATAGACAAAATATTACTACTTGAAACATGGTAAGACCGCCGACTATATTATAGTAATATACGCTACCAATTAAAGCACCCATTATGGTACCAATTACACTACCTTCGATTGTTTTTTTAGGTGATATGGTAGTCATTTTATGTCTGCCGATTAGATTCCCTCCAATATAAGCGTATGTATCGGTAACAAAAGCTATTATAAAAATGAATATACATTTTAAAATATTACTATTACTTAAGAAAATAATATTACCAAATGATAAGCCTAAAAAATAAATTATTCCTAAAACATATAAACAATCGTTAATATTGTATAATTTATTATCATTATAAAAAACAATCGGTATACTTAATAAGAGTAATGGTAAGATAATTACAATATTCGTATCTACTTTATAAAAGGTATTGTTTAAGGTTATTAGAATTAAACTGATAATTCCCAATATGTTTATAAGTTTTAATTGTTTTAAATTATTTTCGTATTTGATACTGAAAAATTCATTAAATCCAAGAATAGCGCATAGTAACATCACCATAGCAAATAGTTTACTACTGACGACAATCGAACCGATAAGAATTGCTAGAAGTACTATAGCACTGATTGTTCTTTGCTTCATATAATCACGTATAATCAATCTTATAGAAATATTAATTAATTTCTTATTGATTGATTCC
>CAZEVZ010000090.1:0-2184 GCA_964514935.1 uncultured Muribaculaceae bacterium | reverse complement strand
GTGCAAAGTTACTAAAAAGTAAGCAAAAGACAAAAAGAAAAGATGCTTTTGTTTTTATTATTAAGTATCTTAATTAGTGATTTGATAAGTATCTTTTTAAAGATAGATGGTATTTTACCAATATTTATTGTTATGGGTTTATGTATATTGATAAAACCTTTGATAAAATTATTGAGTGAATATTTACAAGATATGCATAATAATACTAATTATGGTCTAATACTAAATATCTATCAGACAATCGATGAAATGTTGTTATTAGTAATTGCCATACTATGTTTTAGAATCTTTAAATTTAATACAGTATTAAGTATTTCATTATTATATTTATCTAAAGTATTAGGCTTGGTAATTATATTAGTAATTTTATATTTATATAAAGGAATTAAGATAAATTATGTTTCGACTTTTGAAGATAAGTTAGATTATAAAAAAGAAGTAAAGAGAATTCTTAAACATAATAGTTATCGAAGTATGATAGAAGTTATTAAGAATAGTTATTACTATATATCTTTAATTATTTTATATGCTGTGTTAAATATTCATTATCATTTTCAAATAGATGATATAGAAAAGACTTTGACATTTACTTATCTATATGCTTTAGGTATTATCAATTATTTAATTTATCTTGCTAAATTGGTGTCATTTCGATTACCGAAAGATATTTCAGTTGTCAATAAGTTATATCAAAGTTTTAAAATGATTTTGACAATCATGATTATTTTGGGAATAGTTTCACCTTTGATATGTAAGATTATCTTTTTCGATCCAAGTAAATCGATATATTTAGTAATGGTCAATATTATGGGAATATTTATTTTACTTTATGATATGACATATGGATATATAAGTAATAAGAGACTTATTTCTATTAGTTTAATTATCGGTTTAATAATGAAGATAATTTTGATTATACCTTTGATAAATGCTTTTTATCGAATGGGATATAATCTATTATATGGAGATGTTTTAAGTACAATTATTGCCATGTTCGTATCGATTATTATCAATTATGTCTATATTAGAACGGGTGATAATAGGGAAGAAAAATATTTTGAAAAAATACTCAATGTACTTTATGATAATATTATTTTAGCCATTATTTTAATATTGGTACAGTTTATTATTCCTTATGATACGGATAATTATTTTAGGGCTTTAGGACTTATAGTAATATATCTTTTTATCAGTTTGGTATATATAAAATTAAAGAATAAAAAGTGAGGTTAATTATGGATAGGGTATATGTTTTTGGACATCGTAATCCAGATACGGATAGTGTGTGTGCAGCAATAACTTTGGCATATTTAAAGCGAAAATTAGGAATGGATACGGTTCCGGCTATTTTGAGTTCGATTAGTAGAGAGACGAAATATGCTTTAAATTATTTTGGGGTAAAGGAACCTTTGTTTTTAAATGATGTCAAGTTGAAAGTAAAAGATTTGGATTATTCGGTTGGCTATATGGCTACGGAGGATATTTCGATATACGATGCATATCACAAAATGGCAGCGGTAGGAATTAGTAAGATTCCGATAGTCGACAAAGAGAAAAAAATCTTGGGCGTCATCAGTATGAAGGATATTGCAAAAGCGTGTCTAAATGGTGATTATTCCATAATAGATACCTACTACAAGAATATATTATCAGCTATCGAAGGAACTAAAATTACCAAATATGATAATATTATTAAAGGTAAATTGATAGTTCCGGGTTATCGTTCAACGACTTTTATCAATGAGATAAAACTAACGGGAAATGATATAATTATTACGGGTAACAGGTATAGTATTTTAGAGTATGCAATCAATTCAAAAGTAAAGTTGATTGTCGTCAGTGATGGAATTGAAGTAAAACCAGAATTATTAAAGATAGCCAAGGTGAATAAGGTAAATATTATTAGTACGAAGTTATCAACTTTAGATACGATAAATAAGTTTAATTTTTGTAATAATGTGTCATCGATTATCAATACTTCTAAAATACATACGGTCAATGAGAATGATGATTTACGTAGTTTTATTGCTGCGGCAGAAAAAACTAAATATACGTATTATCCCATCGTCGATAATAATAAAAGATGTCTAGGAATTATCAAATATGCGGAAGTAGGGTATAACAATAAAAAGAAAGTTATTTTGGTAGATCATAATTCTTATGAACAATCGGCAGTTGGGTTAG
>CAZEVZ010000089.1:0-2544 GCA_964514935.1 uncultured Muribaculaceae bacterium | reverse complement strand
TGGTAATAATGACTTAGATTTTATTTCCATTAACTCAGCTGCCATTACTAAATAAGAAGCTGCGACATTAATATTTAATTCTTCCATTTTATTAATATAATCTAGATACTGTTTAGTTATTTCATTTATTTCTATATCGACAATATTAATATTAGATTGTTTTATTAAATGAAGAAGCAAATCTAGTGGTCCTTCAAATTCGTTTATTTTGATACTATAATCCATATATAACACCTAGTTTAATTATAGCAAAAATAAGGATTTAAGTAAATAATAAAAAGCACATTATTAGTGCTTCTTTTGACATTTAGGACAATAATATGTACCTCTGGTATTAACAACTATTTTAACGATCTTAGTATGACAATTAGGACATACTTCATCTTTTTTACCGTGAACCAACAGTTCTTGTTGAAATTTACCAGTGATACCATCGACAGCAGTATAGGTATGAATGGTAGTTCCACCTTTTTCAATGGCTTTAGCTAAAATACTTCTGGTATTATCAATAATATCTTGTAAATTTTTTTTCGTTAGATTCATGCCAGATGTTTCAGGATTTATTTTTGATGAAAATAAGATTTCATCAGCATAGATATTACCAATACCAGTAATAATCGATTGGTCTAGGAGTAAAGTTTTAATAGCCATCTTCCGATTTAATTTCTCTTTTAAATAATCGATAGTTAAATCTTTATCCCATGGTTCTTTACCTAATTTAGATATAGGACTTTTGGCTAATTCATCTTTTTTAGTTAGATGCATTTTACCAAATTTACGGGTATCATTATATCTTATTTCTTGGTTATTATCTAGTGTAAAGATGACATGATCGTGTTTGGATAATAATTCTTTAGGATTTTTAATAAAGTATTTTCCTTCCATGCGCAAATGACTGGTAAGATAATAGTCGTCAAGAATAAATAATAGAAACTTGCCTTTTCTTTCGATATCATTAATGGTTTGATTTTTAATTTCTTTGATAAATTCTTCTTTGCTTGGATAAGCAATGATACCATCCCATAAGACTTTACAATCTAAGATTTTTCTTCCTTTTACTTTTTGGATTAAGCCTCTTCTAACTGTTTCTACTTCAGGTAGTTCTGGCATAAAATCACTTCCTTTTATTTCGCATCATACCAATTGGTACCAGTTTCTATATCAACGACTAATGGTACAGATAATTTGATGGTATTTTCCATGATGTTTTTAACAATTTCTTTTACTTTTTCTAATTCATTCTTCTTAACATTGAAGATTAATTCGTCGTGTACTTGTAGTAGCATCGAACTTTCTAGATTTTCTTTAGTGAAAACATTATCAATTTCAATCATCGCTTTCTTTAAAATATCAGCGCTACTTCCTTGAATTGGAGTATTTAAGGCCATACGTTCCCCCATACTGCGTTGCATATAGTTACTACTTGATAGTTCTTCAATGGTTCTTTTGCGATTCATAATCGTCGTTACATAACCATTTTTATGAGCTTCTTCAATCTCTTTATTCATATAATCTTTAATTCCTGGATATGTTTCAAAATATGTTTCAATAAATTTTTTAGCTTCTTTAGGTGAAATGCCAATATCTTCGGCTAAACCAAAGGGACTAATCCCATAAAGAATACCAAAATTAACGGCTTTAGCTTGACGGCGCATATCTTTTGTCACATTGTCAACACTGACTTTAAAAATATCCATCGCTGTTTTAGTATGTATATCCATATTATTTTTAAAAGCATTAATCAATTCGTCAACCTTAGCTAAATGGGCAAATATTCTTAGTTCTATTTGAGAATAATCGGATGATAAAATTAATGAATCATCCTCAGGAACAAAGGCTTTTCTAATCAATTTACCAAATTCATTTCTAATAGGAATATTTTGAAGATTTGGCTCAATTGAAGATAATCTACCAGTTCTAGTAATGACTTGAGTATATATGGTATGAATTTTACCATCTGATGATACAGTATTTAAAATACCTTCTAAATATGTGGTATATAATTTGTTTAATAAACGATATTCAAGAATAAGTCTAATAATCGGATACTCAATTAATTTACCTAAAACATTAGCGTCAGTTACATAACCAGTCTTATTCTTTTTAGCATGTGGTAATTTTAAATCATCAAATAAAACTTCACCTAGTTGTTTAGGACTAGCAATATTAAATTCTTTACCAGCTAGATTATATATTTTATTACTAATATCGTTGATTTTTTCTTTAATGTCTTGTTTCATATCTTCAAGAATTAATTTATCTACCCTGATACCATTTAATTCCATTTTGGCTAAAATGGTTGATAAAGGTAATTCAATATTTTGATATAGATCTAAGACATTATTCTCTTTCATTTTAGTTAATAATTCATCGTAGGTAAGATAGATAAAGGATGAGATATTAATACTTCTTTTAATATATTCTTCACTATTTATCTCTATTTTCTTATCATATAGTGATATATCATAATTTAAGCTATTAGCCAAATATGCAGGATCATCTTTTACAGAATAGTTTAAAAGATAACCAGCTAACATCGTATCC
>CAZEVZ010000088.1:0-2641 GCA_964514935.1 uncultured Muribaculaceae bacterium | reverse complement strand
ATTACAAATATAGCCAATATCAATCTAGCATTATCTTTCCATATTTTCTTCATATTTATCACCTAAAAGTCCTTAAGTATTTTACTTAACGACCGCTATCTTCATATAAATGATACCATAAAATAAGCAACTATGCAATAAAAATAGTTGTAATTTTTTAGAAAAAATTTCGTGTCAAATTTTCTCCATATTTTTAGCAATTCCTTTATTTATAAGGCTTTAACTATTTTTTGATTGTGTCCTCAAGTAAAATACTTAAGGACAACGCAACCTATAGTTGACATCGATTTCGATGCTTTTTTTCTTCTTTCATTATATTGCTTACCTACTTCATTTAAAAGTTTTCCTATTTCAAAATATACATTTACTTTATTTCTATCTTTTGAATAATCTTTAACCCTATCATATATTTCACTTTTTATTAGTCTTTCTTTAATTTCATTATAGTAGTTCATATTACTTCTTTTCCTCCATAAATGATATTCGTAAGAAAGACCATGATTTACTTCTAATTCTTAAATTTAGGGCAGAGTTGATGAAAATAATACCAAAAGTTTACATAGGGAAAAAAAGAAATTACCAAATTAGCAATTTCTTTATATTTATTTTTCATAATCACAATTACTACATTTAATTTTTTTACCTTTTTTCGTAAGAATACTCTGACAGTTTGGGCATAATTCATCGATTGGTTCATCCCAAGTAGCAAAGTCACATTTTGGATAATTATTGCAACCGTAGAATACTTTACCTTTTCTACTCTTCTTCTCGACAATCATGCCACTACATTTTGGGCAAGGCATTATCTCTCTTGGCTTCTCTTTATCAGGTTGTTTGATATACTTACACTCTGGATAATTAGAGCAAGCAGTAAAAGTACCATATTTGCTCTTTTTAATAACCAATGGATTGCCACAATTAGGGCACATTTCACCAGTCTCTTCAGCAGGTTTTTTCTCCATATTGGTGAATGCTTCTTTTACTTTTGGCTCAAATTCATCATAAAATCTTTGTAATAAATTTAGGTATGCCAGTTTGCCATCAGCTATCTTATCCAAATCCTCTTCCATATCTCTCGTATAATCGACATTGATAATATCTTTAAAGAATTCCTGTAATTTATCGGTCGTTTCTATACCAATATCGGTTGGATGAAATTTCTTATCGATTATTTTAACATAGCCTCGTTCAGATAAAATACCAATTGTTGTTGCATATGTCGATGGTCTACCGATACCCAAAGTTTCCATTTCTTTAATTAGTTTACTCTCGGTATATCTTGCTGGTGGTTTCGTCGTATGCATCGTATAACTAATCTCATCTGACTTAATCAAATTATCATTATATTTACTAAAATCAGGAAGAATTATATCGTTATTTTCTTCATAATCACTATATACCTTTAAATAACCATCGAATAAAAGAATACTGCCAGTTGCTTTAAATTTATAATCATTATTATCTAAAGTAACCGTTGTTGCTTCAGTCTTGGCATCTTTCATAAGCGATGCTAAAGCACGATAATAGATCATTTTATATAGTTTATATTCATCGTTAGATAAATATTCTTTAACTGTTTCAGGAGTTCTATTGATACTCGTTGGACGAATGGCCTCGTGGGCATCTTGAACATTATCGGTTTTTTTAGTTGTTTTTACATAACCAATATACTCTTCACCATAGGTATTCTTAATATAGCCGTAGGTTGATTTGATAAATTCATCAGATAGTCTAATCGAATCGGTTCTCATGTAAGTAATAAGACCAACTGTTTCATCTTTTAAGGAGATACCTTCATATAATTTTTGGGCAATCATCATCGTCTTTTTTGAAGCAAAATTTAACTTTGTCGAAGCTTCTTGTTGAAGGGTTGAAGTAATATAAGGTGGCTTGGCCTTTTTATTTTTAGCCTGTTTAACAACCGATTCAATTTTGAATATTTCAGATAATTTACTGATAATATCTTGGGCTTCTGCTTCGGTTTTAATTTCAATTTTATCTTCTTTATATGTATCTAATTTAGCCTCAAATTCAGGAAATATGGCATCTATTTCATAGTAATCTTCGGGAATAAAGGCTTCAATTTCTCTTTCTCTATCGACGATTAGTTTTAAAGCAACACTTTGAACACGTCCAGCCGATTTACCACCAGTCTTCGATTGCATCAATTTACTCAATCTAAAACCGATTATGCGATCTAACATTCTTCTCGTTTCTTGGGATTTAACTAAATTATCATCGATATTTCTCGCCTTATCAAAACTAGATAAAATTACATCTTTCGTTATTTCATTGAAGACAATTCTTTTATAATTATCTTGCTTAAGTCCTAATGTATCGTATAGATGCCACGAAATAGCTTCGCCTTCGCGATCGGGGTCGGTTGCCAAATAGACATAGTCGGCAGCTTTAACATCTTTTTTTAATTCGGTTACTAATTTCTTTTTACCTTTGATAATTTCGTAATTAGGTTTAAAACTATTCTCAATATCAATTCCCAAGCCATATTTACCAGTTGTAGCTAAATCTCTAATATGACCTAAAGAAGAGACAACTTTATAATCACTACCTAAATATTTTTCAATCGTTTTACTTTTACTTGGAGACTCTACAATTACTAATTTCTTAGACATTATACCTC
>CAZEVZ010000087.1:0-2728 GCA_964514935.1 uncultured Muribaculaceae bacterium | reverse complement strand
TTAAGTCAAAAAGAAAGACAAATAGATAAATTTATACCTATTTGTCAACAGTCTGCGGTAATAATATTACCTTTATATTCGGTAACATAGAGCATATTTAAACTACCATTCTTTTTATTATATTTTTTATCGATTCTCTGTGATAAATTTATCGTACCCCCAGGTGCTTCAATATAGTAAGGTAGTTCTACTTCGATAATCAAAATCATCAGGGTAATAAAAAGTAAGAAACTTAAATTGTCTTTGAGAAATTTTTTCATGATATCACCTATTTATTTTATATAATTTATTTAATATTTTATTCATATCATTTAGTATGAAAGAGAGAATATTCAACGGAATTATCGTTATTATATCGGTGTTTGTGTTGATACAATTGGTCGTCAAAAAAAGAATTATCTATGCTTCAATCATGTTTGCTTTAAGTATGTGGGTAAATAATTTAATTCCAGCACTCTTCCCTTTTTTTATTATATCAGATATTTTAATAAATTATAACATCATCTACTATATTCCTAGCGTTATAAAGAATTTTTGTAAAAGGATATTCAATATTAACGATGGGATGATGGCAATTTTACTACTTAGTATGATTTCAGGGTTCCCATCGAATGCTAGAAATACGAGGTTGCTATACGATAAAGGAGAAATATCTGTAGATGAAGCCAATCATATTTTGATATTTACGCATTTTGCAAATCCAGTTTTTATTTTGACGACAGTGGCAGTATTTTTTTTACACAATGAAAAAATGGGAATTATTTTACTTATTACCCATTATTTTAGTAATTTTATATTGGGAATATGTTTTAGGAAAAGTATTAGTTATGATAATAATGGTCATGATAGCATAGACAATACTGGAAATTTAGGAACTATTTTTGTCAATGCGATTAAAAAGGCCATCGATACGATACTGACAATATGTGGAATTGTAATTATTTTTTTGATGTTTAGTACGATTATTATTGATGCCTTTAAGCTAACTGGTTATAATGCGACAATTGTCAAGGGAATATTTGAGATTACAATTGGAATAGAGGCGCTCAGCAAACTATCATTAAGCAGTATTCATACGGCGGTAATGGCCAGTATGTTTCTGGCTTTTGGAGGAATATCAGTGCATGTTCAAGTGTTCAGTCAAATTGCAGGAACACAAATTAAATACCTTTATTTCTTCATCGGTAGAATGTATCAGATGATTATTGCTGGTATACTTACTTATATGGCTTGTATTTTAGTGGGCATATAAAAAGTACAGTATGATTACTGTACAATTATGGTTCTCGTTTCGGATGTCGTTACGCCATTTGAATTGACAACGGAATAGATAATACGATATGTTCCTCTTTTTGAAGTATCGACATTACTATTTACTTTTACTTTACTAGTCAAATCGCCATCAGTAGCATCGATTGCACTATAACCAGGCTCATTATATGTGGTACCGACATTTAGATAGACATTTTTATCGCCATTTAGATGAATTACGGTAACGATAGCCGGTTTGGCAACTACTTTAATAGTTCTAGTTTTAGTTTTACCATATAGGGTATAGGTTATTTTATAAGTACCAATCGTATTCGTATCGAGATTACTTTCAACAATTACTTCATTGTTTAAATTATTCTTTTTATTGTCATAAGCATTATATCCTGGTTCATTATATATACTTCCTTGATAGACGGTAATATTCGTACTGCCATTTAACACTAAATAGCGACGCGTCATACGGGCAAATAATAAAATAACAAGCAATATAACAACGATTATGCCTAAAATAATTCCTCCGATTTTAAGAGTTTTTTTATCGAAATTTATTCTTTTTCTTTTTCTAAGGGCCTTATCAATATTGGTATCTTCTTTTTGATTAAAATACATTTTTACACCTCCGACCAATATGTTATCTATATGTTGATTATACTATAAAATTGGGTTGATAACAAGAAAAAAGCAAAAAATTGCTTTTTATTTCGTTTCGATTAGTCCATAATTTCCATCTTTACGGCGGTATAAAACATTGATGTTATCAGTATGCATGTCTTTGTAGACAAAGAATTCATGACCTAAAAGATTCATTTCCAAAATGGCTTCTTCTTCGTCCATAGGTTTCATTTCTAATTTTTTTCTTTTGACGATTACTTCGTTTTCAGATGATTCTTCTTCATCTTTCATTTCATAATCGAAATTAAATTCTTTGAATTTGTTATCAAAATTTTGTTTATTTAATCTAGTTTTGTTCTTTCTAATCTGTCTTTCTAACTTATCGGTTACTAAATCGATAGCAGCATAAAGGTCTTTGTCTGCTTCTTCACTTCTTAAAATAAATTTGTCAGTAGGTATCGTTACTTCGATTATTTGATCATTACCTCTAACTTTCAAAAGGACATTAGCAAGTATTTCATCTTCTTTAAAATACTTGTTAAGTCTATCTAGTTTAGATTCAACATAGCTGCCAATTGCATCGGTTACTTCAAGTTTATCACCACGAATATTGTATTTCATCTTATCAAATCCTTTCTTAACTTGATTATATCATAAATATTATTATTTTAGGAGTAGTTTACAAAAATATTACAATATTTGACATAATTTTTCGATAAATGACAATGAAGGTAATTTAAGAAAGATTTTACTTGACAGCGAATATACTCTAGTATATAATATTAGTGAATTTGGCAGCAATACTTAAATATTTATGATGTGTTATGTATTATTAACTTACTTT
>CAZEVZ010000086.1:0-2789 GCA_964514935.1 uncultured Muribaculaceae bacterium | reverse complement strand
TAATTTTTGGGGTAATAAAGTTAAGATTATCGAAATGCAATCTGAAGCCGGGGCAGCTGCTTTAGTCCATGGTGCACTACAATCTGGTGTACTAGCATCTACTTTTACTGCTAGTCAGGGATTACTTTTAATGATTCCAACGTTATATAAAATGGCTGGGGAAATGCTTCCTGGGGTCTTGCATGTGGCCGCCCGTAGTCTAGCAACACATGCGCTTAGTATTTTTGGTGATCATCAAGACATATATGCCATTAGACAGACTGGTGTATGTATGCTTTCATCTGCTAGTCCTGAAGATGCTTATCGCATGACGACAGTGGCGCATCTATCGGCAATTAAAGCCTCACTACCTTTTGTAAATTTTTTTAATGGTTTTAGAACAAGTCATGAAATTGATAAAATTGAATTGTTAGATTTTGATAAAATCAAAGCTTTAATTGATGAAAAGGCATTGAGTGATTTTAGAGATAGGGCTATGAACAACGAAAAATTTAATACTCGTGGTATTGCCCAGAATGATGATATTTATTTTCAAAATATGGAAGCAAGAAATGGCGATTATGAAAAGGTAATTGAAATTGTTTCGGAATATATGCAAAAAATTAACGAAATTACGGGTTCAAATTTCAAACCATTTAATTATTATGGAAGTGCAGATGCCGAAGAAGTAATCATTGCTATGGGTAGTGTCTGTGATACGATTAGAGAAACAATCGATTATTTGAATTCAATGGGTAAAAAATATGGTGTGATTGAGGTTCATCTATATCGTCCATTTAGTAATAGACATCTACTTGAAGTTCTGCCTAAAACGGTTAAAAAAGTGGCTGTCCTTGACCGAACTAAGGAAATTGCTGCAAGTGGCGAACCTTTATTCTTGGATGTTTGCGCTTGTTTAAGAGAAAGAAGTATTATGGTTGTTGGCGGTAGATATGGTTTATCATCAAAAGATACGACACCAGCCGATATTAAAGCTATCTTCGATCATATGGATAGTGATAAATTACATCATAATTTTACCATCGGTATCGAAGATGATGTAACTAATTTGAGTTTAGGTGTCGATAATAATTTCATTATTCCTAGTGAGATGACCGAATTTTTGATATATGGATATGGTTCTGATGGTATGGTATCGACATCAAAAGATATGATTAAAATTATTGGTGATTATACCGATAAATACGTTCAGGGATATTTTCAATACGATTCCAAGAAATCTGGTGGAGTTACGCGAAGTCACATGCGAATAGCAGATAGAAAAATTAAAAAACCATACTATGTCAATAATCCTTCTTTGATAGTTGTGTCTAAAGAAGAATACATCTATAAATATGATATTATCGATAATCTATGTGATAGGGGAACGCTATTTTTAAATACCAAGTTGGATAAGGAGACACTTATTAAATCATTACCAAATAAAGTTAAATATTTACTGGCTAAAAAACAGGTTAGTTTTTATACGATCGATGCTTATAAGTTGGTAAATGAATTAGGTCTTAAGAATAAAATTAGTACCTGCATGGAAATCTGTATTTTTGATATTATTAAAATTCTCGATATAGAGAAAGTTAAAAGCATTATGAAAGATAATAATGCTAAACGTTTTGCACATAAGGGCGATAGCGTCATCAATGTCAATAATCGAATTGTCGATGAGGCAATCCCTAATGTAAAAAGAATTGAAATTGATGCTGACTGGATAAATCTACCATTTGAAGAAAGAATTGATCTATCATTTGAAGAGACAATTGGGTTACTTCGTGGAAACAAATTACCGGTAAGTGCTTTTTTGGATAGAAAAAATGGAATATACCCAGGCGGAACCACCAAATATGAAAAGCGAGATATTGCCGAGAATGTTCCTTGCTGGATAAAAGAGAACTGTATAGAATGTAATCAATGTGCCTTCGTATGTCCACATGGCGTAATCAGACCTTATCTACTCGATAATAATGATAATTATGCCAATAGCATTCCTAGTATGTTCCCTAAAAATAAGAAATTTGCAATTGGAATATCTTACGAGGATTGTACTGGTTGTGGGCTTTGTGCTAATATTTGTCCAGGAAAAAACGGAAATAAGGCTTTAGAGATGCATAACTACGATAAACAAAAATTTACAAATAACGAAGTCGATTATCTAAATAAAAATAAAGTATTATTTGAGAGTAAGATACTCAACGTCAAAAATCTAGAATTTCGTGAGCCAAAATTTGAATATTCTGGTGCTTGTGCTGGTTGTGGCGAAACAGCTTATATTAAAAATTTAACTCAATTGTTTGGTGATAATTTGATTATTGCCAATGCCACAGGATGTTCTTCAATTTATGGTGCTAGTGCTCCATCGACACCTTATAGTGTTCCTTGGGCTAATAGTTTATTTGAAGATAATGCTGAATTTGGGTTAGGAATTAAAAGTGGAATCAATTTAAAAAGAGATAAAATCAAAAAATATATGGAAGAAAATAAAGATCCATTATTCGATAAATGGCTTCAAAATATGGATGATTACAATATATGTAAGGAAGTATATCACGAGATTGATTTTAATAAGCATAGGTTACTAGATGAATTGAGAGATTATATTATTCCTAAATCAATGTGGATTATTGGTGGAGATGGTTTTGCTTACGATATTGGTTATGGTGGACTCGATCATGTATTATCAACGAATGAAAATATCAATATCTTGATTTTGGATACGGAAGTATATTCAAATACGGGAGGACAATCATCTAAATCTAGTAATTTAGGTTCAATTGCTTCATTTACTGCTAGTGGTA
>CAZEVZ010000085.1:0-2915 GCA_964514935.1 uncultured Muribaculaceae bacterium | reverse complement strand
ATTTAACACCCATATCGGCATTCTTATAGATATACATTAAAAGTTCATTATTTTCATTCATTTTATCACCATTAGTATTATTACCAATAAGATATTTTTTTATACAAGAAAAGAAGTTTTATATATTAAAACTTCCATTTTTAAAAATTAATATTTCTTGATTATCATAAGTTGTCGCAATGATATTTAAATCATTAGTACCAATCATAATATCGACATGGTTTTTGGATTTGTTATAACCTACTTCTTCTAGTTCATTTTCATTTAGTTTATCGCCATCGGTTAGACATTCTTTAAAACCTCTACCTAGAGCAATATGACAAGAAGCATTTTCATCAAATAATGTTTCATAGAATAAAATATTTGATTTAGCAATTTTACTATTCTTATCTACTAGGGCACATTCACCTAACATATTAGATTCACTATCAGTTTCGAGAATATTTTTTAATTCTTCTTCACCGCTACTGGCCGTATAACTTACTACTTTACCATTCTTAAATTCGAGGCAGATATCGTTAATCATAATACCGGAATGGATTAATGGTAAGGAGGTATATACTTTGCCATTGGTTTTAAATTTATTAGGAGTGGTAAATACTTCTTCCGTGGGAATATTAACAACTGGTTCTCTACCATTTATGATACTCGAGCCACCACACCAAATAGTGTGTTCTGGTAATTCAATCGTTAAATCAGTTCCCAAGCTATTTTTATAATGAAGGCTTTTAATATTAAGATGATTTAATTTTTCACACATGTTTTTATTTTGCTTCATCTTATTATCCCAGGAAATTAATGGATCTTCTTCGTTAATTAAACAAATATCAAAGATAGTATGCCATAGTTTTTCTTTTGGATTATTGCTTTCTGGAAATAATAATTTACCCCAAGTTTCCGTTGATACAGAAGCAATGCACCAATCTACTTGGTTGTTACTTTGCATTTCACGATATACTTCTCTCGTGTATAAAGATGTATCAGCCGCTACTTTTAATTTTTTAGATTCAATATCATGCATAATACTTGGATTAGAGGTTACTAGAAATAAGAAGGCAGCTCCTTTTTTTGCATATTCATCATGAATCGATTTATTCCAAAAAGGACTATTTTTAATATCGTCTTCATTATAGTGTTTTAGGCAGGTATGTTTTAATTCATCATCATACCAATCATAATAAATATCATTAACTCCTAAACTGCATGCTACTTCCGTCAATACTCTAATGAAATCAACTGATTCAATTGGAGCATTAATAACTAATGGTTCACCTTTATTAATACATAAGCCTTTTTTCAATAAGACTTCCGCATATTTATAATATTTTTCTTGCATATTTTTTCCTCTCTATTCATTATTATTAGCAGTTTTTACTTTTTCAATAAATTCTTCTTCTTGCCAAATTGGAATATTTAAACTTATGGCTTTCGTATATTTACTTCCTGGATTATCACCCACGATAACGGCACTTGTTTTAGCAGAAACACTACCCGATACCTTACCACCTAACGATTCAATAATTGAAGTTGCTTCTTCTCTCGTGGTGTTGATAAGGGTACCAGTTAAGACAAAGGTTTTACCACTAAATATTTCACTTTCGTGATAATTACTGTTATCAAAAGTCATATTAACATTGTTTTCTTTTAATTTATTAATTAAATTTATATTATCTTCATTATGAAAATAATCGACAATGCTTTTTGCAATAATATCACCAATATCATTAATTACTTGTAATTCTTCATAACTAGCTTGCATTAAATTATCGATAGTTTTATAATTCTTAGCTAGTATTTTAGCAGTTTTAGCACCGACGTGTCTGATGCCTAAGGCAAATAATAATCTTTCTAGAGAATTGCTTTTGGATGCTTCAATACTTGACAATAGTTTAATAATACTCTTTTCACCAAAACCTTCAAGGCTCATTAATTCTTCTTTGTATTTATCTAAATGGTAAAAGTCAGCGGGAGTTTTAATATAGCCCATATTGTAGAAGTCTTCGATAATATTATCACCAAAGCCTTCGATGTTCATGGCATCTCTACTGGCATAATGAATTAAGTTTTCAATGTGTCTAGCTGGGCAATGGTTATTAGGGCAAAAGTAATTAGCATCTTTCTTAATTAATTCGGCATTACACATTGGGCAATTAGTAATCATTTTAAATGGGGCTAATTCCTTATTTCTTCTTTCAAATTTGACAGCCGCTACTTCCGGAATGACATCACCGGCTTTTCTAACAACGATAATATCGCCAACTCTGATATCTTTTTCTTTACAATAATCTTCGTTATGAAGGGTTGCTTTGGAAACTAATGAGCCATCGACATGAACTGGCGAAAAAATAGCATTAGGAGTAATTTTACCAGTACGTCCAACGGTAAATTTTATTTCTTTTAATGTGGTTAAAACCTCTTCAGCAGGAAACTTATAAGCAATCCCCCAACGTGGAACACGCGTTGTAAAGCCTAGTTTAGCTTCATCTTCAAGATTATCAACTTTGATAACGACACCGTCGATAGCAAATGGCAAATCCTTTCTTTTTTCATGTAATTCTTTGATTCTTGCAATTATTTCAACAACATTTTTAGCAGTTGTATTTAATTTATAATTTGTTAAAAATCCTAATTCTTTTAGGAACACTAATGATTCAGATTGGGTTTTAATACCATAGTCTTCTGGATTGGGAATAAAGTATGCCATAAAATCAAGATTTCTTTTGGCAGTTATTTTACTATCTAATTGTCTAACACTCCCAGCTGCGGCATTTCTGGGATTAGCGAATAATGGTTGACCTAAGGCTTCCCTTTCTAAATTAGCTTTATCGAATGAGGCTTTACTCATATAGATTTCACCACGTACCTCAATATCAATATCTTTAGTTAATCTTAATGGTACTGTTCTAATAGTTTTA
>CAZEVZ010000084.1:0-2952 GCA_964514935.1 uncultured Muribaculaceae bacterium | reverse complement strand
GTCCAATTCCTGGAATATAACAAGTAACTTCCATTCCATTAGATAATCTTACTCTGGCATATTTTCTCAAAGCAGAGTTTGGTTTCTTTGGTGTCATCGTACCAACACGAGTACATACGCCTCTTTTTTGAGGTGAAGTTTGGTTAGTTTGTTTTCTTTCAATTGAGTTAAGTCCAACTTGTAATGCTGGAGATTTACTTTTCTTTCTTTTAGATCCTCTACCTTTTCTAATTATTTGATTAACTGTAGGCATTTATAATCCTCCTCCCATACTTATAAATTAACAATTTCATCTTGCACACATCCTGGTGTTTCATATTCTCTATTAAATATAAGTTTTGTCTTCACAACAAAACCAATATTCACGAACGAAATAATAATAACAAATAATTTGTTTATAGTCAAGCATTTTTTGCTACTTCGTCTATATTTTATGTAAATTTTATAAAATTATTAAGAAAGCAGCAATGTATATGCCAATTTTAAGAATTAAAAGTAAATTTTGTAATAGTGAAAAAGAATTATAACTTATGTTTTTTCACCAAATAATTCCTTATATAACCGATCCATATTGATTAAAGATCTATGGCAATCATATTTGGCAAGATTCCCTCGCCATGCACGATATTGACCATAAATATCGTCTAGAGTCATCTCTCCGTCATCAAGCATACGTTTAAAACTCTTTAACTTTCTTCTTTCTCTTATAAAATTACCCCTATCAGGTCGTCTTACCAAGTGTCCCGTTTCAGTAAACCGATAACGAATTTTTAAAAAAGTAAAACCCCTATCTAGTTTAAAAATGTGGGTCTTTTTTTCATTGACAAAAATTCCTATTTTATTACACAAAACAGCAATCTCTTTCAATATTTCCTTTAATTCATCCTTATCGTTACTAATAATATAACTATCATCCATATATCGTCCATAAAAAGGAATACCCCTAACTATTTTAATATAATTATCAATTAAATGTGGGAAGTATAATGCCGATACCTGTGATATTTGACTGCCAATACCAAGTGAACGATGTAAATATTTCTTTTTGGTCTTTAAAGGTTTAGTTTTGGCATATTCAAGCATATCAAAAGGTGCATTCAAATCGACATCGTAATTTGATATATCGATTGAAAAACTTCCTACCAAATGAGCAATTAACTCTACGACTTCCTCATCATCTAAAACATTTTCATACATTTTCATTAAATTATGATGATTGACATTGTCAAAAAACTTTCGAAAATCGATTAGCAAAATATAGCCCTGATTACCGTATTTACGATAATATTTATGAAGATGTGTTTCAATTCGATTACGTGAAAAAGTAAGCCCCTTACCTTTTGTTGAGGCCCCGTTATCATATATAAGTAATGGATCGATAATTTTTATCAATTGATCACATAGAGCCCGCTGAATTACTCTATCATAGATATTTATAGCTCTAACATATCGCTCTTTCCCTCTCTCATTAAGAAAAAAATCATAAAAATCATTTTGACGATATGTATGACTACGCAATTCCTTTTGAGCCTTTCTAATATTTCTCAAAAGATTTATCTCATAATTTTGAACACTATTTTTATAACTACAATTCTTTCTTGCTTCAAGAAAACTATTCATTAAAACATTGGCATTGCTAATAATATTTAACATATTCTGTTTATAACCCTAATTGACGTATCAAAGGATATCAAAATATCTATTTGCCATTACTGGACAGGATAAAATTTCCTTTTAAAAATCGCAACGGTACGTAACCTAATCATTGTGCGAATTAAAATCTGGGCGCACCCCGTTAGAGTTGCTTGCGTTGTTGTTGTTGCTATTCCCGTTGTTGTTGATATTAGCAAAATTAGACGAGGACGAAACCGAAAATCAAATTTTACCCTATTATATCTTTAATTATTTTATTATCTGACTTTCGCCAACCTTTTAACAAAGCAATTTCTTTCTCAATCATATCGACATACTTCATATATTTTTCAACATTAGGATGACAGATATAGAGAACATATTGCATTTCTTGAAGCAAGTTTTCACAATCACAGATTGCTTGATTTTGATAGTTTCTTCTCAAATAGTATTCCTCTTGATTAGTAATTCTAATCGTATTAGCACTTGTTATATTCTTAATTAAATCTCTAAGTATATCGAGAAAATAATCTCTCTCCTTATCGATAAGCCAGGAAGGAAACACATCAATATAACTATTTTTTAGATTATACGCTGTCATTATTTCCTCGATTTCCTCTAAATCATCATCAGCCATATCGTATACTTCCTTAGCAAATTCTAAATTCCGGCGACGGTCTTTAATACCGAAATCTCGCAGCAAAAATTCCGTCATCATGACACGCATTTTTAACGCATTATGAAAAAATTCCATTTTCGCCACATTTCTTTTCCTTTTCAGTATGGCCATAACCGCCCACCTTTCATATTATTTTTTTATAAATCCAATTGCCTCTAGGCAATTGGCAAAACACCTCAATCATTATTTAT
Source organism: uncultured Muribaculaceae bacterium (assembly GCA_964514935.1). Classification (GTDB taxonomy): domain Bacteria; phylum Bacillota_I; class Bacilli_A; order RF39; family UBA660; genus RUG705. Next base: position 450 of record CAZEVZ010000084.1, on the reverse strand, counting down.
CTTTTTTGACCATCTCACCCCACAGAGGGGGGTGAGATTAAAGATTAACCGATGTAAAAAGCTGGACGGACCCCGTTGGAGTTGCTAACGTTGGTGTAGTTGCTATAGCCGTTGTAGTGGATAGCAGCAAAACGGGACGAGGACGCCACCGAACGCAACCAATACCAACTTCTCTGCTTATTAACAAATTCTGGCCTTAGTCTAAATAATGGGAATTGAATATTATCTGCCCCGACATCGAAAAAACTACTTGATACCGCTGTAGTGCCAGTAACTTGCACTTCATTCATCAAATCTACTTGTCTATCATACCAAGCCCAACTATTTGCTGCACCAGTCCAACCTGCATATCCAGAACTTGCTACACTAGTACCTACACTATTCGTTAATAATGTTCTATGTGATAGTACATGGCCGTTAAATACGGGATTGATGTAAGTAGTTAAAACA
>CAZEVZ010000083.1:0-3213 GCA_964514935.1 uncultured Muribaculaceae bacterium | reverse complement strand
ATAAGCTTTTAGGTAATCGAATAAACCAATTATCGAGTTTCTTATTAATGGTATATTGATTCTTTTAGGATTAAATAGTTTAATATATTTATTATCTTTATTTTGAATTAAATCAGATATTAATTTAGCTCCAATCGTGGAATTAGTCATACCCCAAGCATTATAGGCTGTCGATATATAAATATGATCTTTAATTTTACCAATAATTGGTAATTCATCATTACTAACAATATCTTGATTCATCCATGAATAAACTGGTTCTGTGTTAAAATATTTAATAAAATCTTTTTTAATTTGATTATAATTGTTTCCATAGTCTATTTTACTTGTTAGTCTATGATCTATTCCGCCGTATATTAAATAATCTTTATAGTATCTTATAGAATATAATTCTTTATCAATATTAATAACAGTTATTTTTTTAGGATCTTTTACTTTAGCAGCGCAAACATATTCTCTTTCAATATGAGTTTTTACTGGAAAAAAGTATGGAATAATAAAGAATGGATAATGACAAGCAAGAACAATTTTAGATGTTTTAATATTGCCATTATTAGTATTTACAAGATCATAATTATCTTCTTTTTTTATCGAAGTAGCAATAGTGTTTTCATAAATTGATACTTTTGAAGCAACTATCTTTTTTAATCCATTTAAATATTTTAGTGGATTAAAGGTATAAGTATTATCGACACTAAAACCATTTTTTATTTTATCATCTTGATATGGTTTTGTTTTTTCGCCATATGATGATAAGATGTTCTTTTCTTTTATTAGCTTAGTTAAATTATCTTCTTTACTAGCAAAAAGAATTGAGGATGTTTTTTCTAATTCACATTCAATATGATTGTCTTTTATTATTTTAGTAAGTATGTTTATTGCATCTTTCTGTGAATTATAGTATTCTTTAGCTACTTCACTATTATGCATTTTAGTCAACTTTTGATAGATATCTTGTTGTAAAAAAGATATTTTAGCGGTTGTTTTAGAAGTTACTCCTCGCCCTATTATCGATTTATCAATAATGGTTATTTTATTATTGGTATCTTTTAGAAAATAGGCAGTAGTTAGACCGGTAATACCAGCACCAATTATTAAAATATCTGTATTGATATTTTTAAATTTTTGGGTTTTATCGCTTGATTTTTGAAAATTGTTTTCCCAAATCGATATATGTTTCATAAAATCCTCCATTATTATTATGGAAGATTATTTTTAAAATATTAAAAAAATACTTTCTTAATTGAAAGTATTATTTAATTTCTTCAACCCATAAACCGTGTTTGTTACAATATGAATATATTTTACCACTCGTTACAGTATCAAATATGACCGTCGGTTCTTTACCCGGTTTTAGATAAACGTATTCTTCTTTATTAGGAGTGATTAAGCATAACCATTCAATATAATGGTCTTCATCCATAACATGATTTACAGTAACAACTAACTTATCATTTTCTATGGTATACATTGGTCTATGCTTTTCAATGGCTGCATCTGTGCTATTGGCTTTCACTTCTTTCATTTGCTCGTTACAACATTTAATGCCACAATTATTACATTTACAATCTTTGATTACCTTTACTAGAGCACCACATTTCAAGCACTTTTTAATTACTAATTCGTTCATTTTTATACTCCTTTTCTTAATTATCTTTTAAAACCTTGGTAGCTATTTCTAATAATTTTATAGCTATTTGCTTATTATCTATTAACAAATCATAAATAGCATCTTCGGATAGAATACCTGCTTTAATATCTTTAGGTAATAGTTTCATATCGTAATCATCAACATCTTGATACCAATTATCACTTCCATAATAATTGTTTAATTCTTTTATTTTTTCTTGAATATCATTATATTCTTGTAATAGCTTACCAAGCTTATTATTTATCTGTATTCCTTTATCTAATATTGTTTCATATTTATTTATTCTTTCAATTTGATTCATACTTTGCCTTCATATTAATTATATCATAAAAAGGAAAAAGTAGAAAATTTTCTACTTTAGATAAAACTGTTTTTTATTTTCTTTTAGATAATTCAACTACCTTGCGCCACAGTAATGGTCCTACAACACCATTAATATCAAAGCCATAATCTTGTTGTAGTTTTTTTACTGATTTTTCAGTTAATTCATCAAATATTCCATTTACTCTAACACCAGGAATTGATTTGTCAAAACGACATATAGCTAATAAAAATCTCTGGAATCTTCTGACATCATCACCGGTCATACCCCTGGTTAGAAAGTAATCGGGATATAATTCGTTAACATATTCTTGATATTCGACGGGGAATGATCTCAAAATATTACGATAGGCATTTTTTAGGACAGTCCAATCTTTATAAGTAAATATTCCGGTAACTGGAAGATTATACTTTTCTTGAAAGGCTTTTACCATAGTAATGGTATTGTTATTATAAATTGAATTAGTTGGAAGTCTGGGAATATCTTTATCTAAAAAAGCAATGGCATCTAGGAAATAGTGAATATATTCAACTTCAATACCAGTATCACCATATTTAAGTTCATCGGTATATAAGAATGTGGCTTCTTCTTGAGTTATTCCTTCAGTATATAAATCAAATAATTTTTTTACGCTATTATAAATATATTTAATTCGGTACCAGGTTGCTTTATCTACTACCCCCGTAACGGGAAGGCCAAATATTTCTTGGAATTTTCTCACTGCTGCTTCAGTTGATTGTTCATATATTCCTAGAGTGTCAGTGATATCTGGAATAGCAGGATAATTTTGTTTAATACGGCGCAAGTCTCTTTGAATGGCTAATACAGGATTACCAGCATAACCTAAACCGACATCACTGCCTGGAAATCCTTCGGTTGTATCACCAACTGGAGCATCATATTTTATGCCAATATCATTACCATAATAGTTTTGAAGAATTTGAAGTGGCGTTTTTCCTTGATTAGCTAAAGTAACAGTCCCCCATTGACTAAGTCCCTCACATGTTTTAACGCGACCGTCACAATACGTTGTAAAGTAAGGCTGAATTTGGCCTGATTTTACGACGTAATTATCAAATATTTCACCAACGATATCATCAATATTTTCATAAGTTGAACGATTTAAGGTATATGTCTGGTCATATATTGGGGATGAGGTTATGTCAAAATTATAGCCTTTTGATCGATACCATTCATTATAAATACGATTCATAGCAAAAGAAATAATAGCATAGATATT
>CAZEVZ010000082.1:0-3403 GCA_964514935.1 uncultured Muribaculaceae bacterium | reverse complement strand
CGATAATCGTACTATTTCTAATGAAATAATTGTCAAAGATGGAGCTGTTAGAGTAATGCTAAAACCGGCTGCTGAAGGTACTGGTGTTAAAGCGGGAGGCCCAGTTAGAGACGTTTTGGAACTTGCTGGTGTTAAAGATGTATTATCTAAAAGCCTAGGTTCTAGTACCAAAGTCAATATGGCCAGAGCTACTCTAAATGCCCTAAAACTTCAAAAGTCACCAGCACATGTTGCGGAACTTAGAGGAAAATCAGTAGAGGAGATTTTAGGCTAATGAAATTACATGAATTAAAGAATTTAGAAGCAAAAAATCGTAAGAGAATCGGTCGTGGACCTGGTTCTGGTACTGGAAAAACTTCAGGTAAAGGACACAAAGGACAAAATGCTCGTAGTGGTGGCGGCGTAAGACCAGGCTTTGAAGGTGGACAATTACCACTATATAGAAGATTATCAAAAAGAGGATTCAACAATTATAACTTTAGAACGGTATATGCAACTATCAATGTTTCTGATTTGGAAAGATTTGATGAAGGAACAGTCGTAGATGTAAAACTACTTAAGGAAGTAGGACTTGTTACTAAAGAATTAGATGGTGTTAAAGTATTGGGTAATGGTGAATTAACCAAGAAATTAACTGTTAAAGCTAATAAGTTTTCAGAAACTGCAAAAGAGAAAATCGAAAATGTTGGTGGAATGACTGAGGTGATTTAACATGTTTAAAACACTTAAGTTATTATTTAACAAAAAGAATAGTGATATTCGTAAAAGAGTATTATTTACATTGGGTTGTCTATTTGTATTCATCGTTGGTAAGACAATTCCTGTTCCTGGAACTCAGGGAGCAATATCAGATTTAGATCTTTGGGAATTATACGATGCCATATCTGGTGGTGCCCTAGCGAACTTTTCAATCTTTTCATTAGGTGTTATGCCATATATTTCAGCATCGATTATCACGGGAATATTACAGATGGATATTGTTCCATATTTTACTGAATTAAAAGAACAAGGGGCAACTGGTAGACAAAAGATCAATCAAATAAATCGTTATTTGGGATTAGGTATTGCCTTCTTACAGGGCTTTGGTATGGCCTTTGCCTTTGTAAATGGTGGTACGACAATGGCATATTTGAAGATTGCGATCATGCTTACTGCAGGTACGGCCTTTCTATTATGGATGGGTGATCAGATTACTCAAAAGGGAATTGGAAATGGCATATCTTTGCTTATCATGGCTGGTATCATTTCAAGTATTCCCCATATGTTTATTGAAACATTTCAAGCATTTGTGTTAAATAGCGATGTAAGTTTGTTTTTAGGAATCGTCAAGTTTGCAATCTTTGTACTTGTATACCTAGCAATTATCGTCGGTATTGTCTATATTGAAAAATCTGAAAGAAGAATACCAATTCAATATGCTAACCAAACATTATCAGCTTATGGTGCTAGACAAAACTATATTCCATTTAAGCTAAATAGTGCAAGTGTTATGCCGGTAATCTTTGCTTCAGTTATATTTACAATTCCATCATTTATTGCTGGACTTATGGATAGCGAATCAAAATTTGCGGTATTCGTATCTAAATATGTAAATTATACGACTCCAGTAGGCTTTGCGGCTTACATGATTATAATTATTTTATTCTGTTTCTTCTATACATTCTTACAAATCAATCCTGAAGAATTATCGAAGAATTTGAATAAACAAGGTGGATATATTCCGGGAATTAGACCGGGTAAGGAAACAAAGGAATATATTAGTACCGTTATCGGTAGAATTACTTTGATTGGAGCTTTGTCAATTGCTCTAATTGCTGGAATTCCAATTATATTTAGTAGTTTCATCAATACAGGGCTTCCAACTAGTGTATCTATCGGAGGAACCGGTATTCTAATCGTTATTGGTGTTGCCCTAGAGACATATAACGGATTAGAAAGTAGTCTATTAAATAGGAATTATAAAGGAGTTAGATAGCATGAAGAATATTATATTTATTGCACCGCCAGCCGCTGGTAAGGGCACACAATCTAAATTAGTAAGTGAAGAATATAATATTCCTCATATATCAACAGGAGATCTTTTAAGAGAAGAAATCGCTAAAGGGAGTGAATTAGGCAAATCGATTAAGGAAGATATGGAAAAAGGTAACCTCGTATCAGATGAAGTAATTACTACACTCCTAAAAAATAGAATAACTTCAACTGATTGCAAAGAAGGTTATATCTTGGATGGCTATCCAAGAAATATCAGTCAAGCAAAGACATACAATGCTTTACTTGAAGAGCTTGGCTATGATAAAGGTGTCGTAATTTTCTTCGATATCGATAAAGAAAGAGCCCTTAAAAGAACATTAAGTCGCATAATCTGTGCTAATTGTGGATCATCATACAATCTACTTGTCGACGAGTTAAAGCCTAAAACAGAAAATATCTGTGATAGATGTGGCCAAGAACTCAAGACTCGTAATGATGATACGGAAGAAGTCTTTATTCATCGATTTGAGACGTATATGAACAGTACGAAAGAACTAATCGATTATTATGATAATCTAGGCTTACTATATCGTATCGAAGTATTAGATAAACCGGCAAAGGTTATCTTTGAGGAAGTAAAGAAGGCATTAAATGATTAGTATTAAGTCAGATTATGAGATTGCTTTGATGAAAAAAGCTGGTAATATTGTCTATAAGACGCATCAATATTTACGTCCCTATGTTAAAGCCGGCGTCACGACGGAAGTATTAGATAAATTAGCATACGATTTCATCGTCAGTGAGGGGGCAACACCATCATTTAAGGGTTACGATGGTTTTCCAGGAACAATCTGTATTTCGGTTAACGATGAGGTTGTCCATGGGATTCCTGGTAGTAGGAAATTAAAAAATGGTGATATTGTCAAACTTGATATCGGCGCTTGCTGGAAAGGTTATCATGGGGATTCGGCTTGGTCATATGCCGTCGGTGAAGTATCAGATGATATTAAATATCTGATGGAACACACTGAAAAAGCCTTATTCAAAGGTTTAGAACAAGTAAAACCAGGTAACCATATCGGCGATATTGGGGCAGCAATTGAAGCTTATGCAAATGAACATAAGTTAGGCATCGTCAGAGAACTTGTCGGTCATGGTATTGGAACCGATGTTCACGAGGCACCAGATGTACCAAACTATGGTAAGGCTGGAACAGGTCCTATCTTAAAAGAAGGAATGTGCATTGCAATTGAACCGATGTTGAATTTAGGAACGCACAAAATATATATCTTGGATGATGATTGGACAATTATTACAAGAGATGGCTTACCATCTGCTCATTACGAGCATACGGTAGTAGTTACCAAAGATGGCTATCAAATATTGACAGGAGATGATAATTTTGAGTAAAAGCAATATTATTGAAGCC
>CAZEVZ010000081.1:0-3779 GCA_964514935.1 uncultured Muribaculaceae bacterium | reverse complement strand
AAATTACTTTCTTTACTTTAAAGTTTTCTACTAAATTTATGGCTTCACCCATATGATCGTAGTCTCCATGGCTAATAATTAAATAATCGATTGACGCAATACCTTTGCTTCTAAAATAAGGTATCATATTTTCAAGGACTATTTGATAATTTGTTCCCCCACCCGTATCGATTAAAATATTACCTTTATTATGAGGGTATTCAATAAATAATGAATCACCTTGTCCAACATCAAAGATAGCAAGTTCAAAAGAAGGGTTAAAATAAGCAAGATATTTATGATATAAGAGCAAGATAAAAATAAAGATATATTTTTTGTTATATAAAAACAAAATTATGCATACGTAATAAATAATTATCAGTGCAGTACTCGGCTTTGAAAAATATATTATACCTATTTTATATCTGGCTATAAATAATGATATTTGTTCAAGGATGATGGTGAAAAAATTTAACACTTCCCCAGCTGGAGGAAATAAAAAACTAATCAATGATAAAGGGAAAATAACCATACTTACTAGAGGAATGAAAAAAATATTTAGAATAATTGAAAGGAAGTTAACTTGATAAAAATAATAAAGACATATTGGGAGTGAAACCATAAAAGCAACAAATGAAGTATATAGAGATTTTAAAAATATCTTTTTTATTTTCTTAATTTTACTACGATACAAAACAAATGAGAAAGAAATTGTATATGAATAAATAAAAGAAATGTTGTATAGATAATATGGCTTTAAGAGTAATAAAACAATTAAGACTATACACATAATATCGATATTTTTAATTCTTAAATTGCCTAATTTATTGAGGGCAAACAAAATATACATCGTTAGACTTCTAATAACCGAGGGAGGAGAGCCTACCAACAATGAATAACCGATTAGAAACAAAATAACCACACTATAATTTAAATAATTATTATAAGAAATTCTTTTCAATATGAAGAAAATAATTCCGGCAAATAAACCAATATGCATACCAGAAATAGAAAACAAATGGGATAGGCCATTTTCTCTATAACTAGCGATAATTTCTTCATCAAGTAAAGTATTATCTCCTAGAATAAATATTTGCAAATAGGCCTTATTTTTAGTCATCTTTGATATTCGGGATTGGATTCTATCTTTTAGATAATATAGCAAACTGGTATTGTTGGCTATTTTCTTGATATCTAAAGCATTGATAATGTAGAAAATATCGTTATTATATAGATACTTTCTATAATTGAAGTTATTGGGAATGGTATTATTTCTAGGTTGTGATAATTCACCATTTACATAGATAGTATCTCCCAAGGTGATATTAGTTGATAACGCTTGGTAGTCGTAGATAATAATTTTTTCTGAAGCATAGATATAGAAAATTGTTTTATTAGCTGTTTTTTTAATTTTATATACCGTACCAATAAATTCTGTTTCGTTGGTATAGATACTTTCTTTTTTTATATTTTTGGTAATTATTAACGTCATTAACAATACCAAAATAGCCAATATCTTAAACAAATATCTATGTCGTAATATAGTCTTTAATTGCCTCGTATAAACTAGCACCGATACCACTGACATTCTTAATGTCTTCAATTGTTTTGAATTTGCCAACGTTATTACGATATTCAACAATGGCTTTGGCTTTAGCTTCACCGATTCCACTAATCGTCTCTAATTCTTCAATGGTAGCTGTATTGATATTAACTAATTTGTTAGTTCCTATCGTATCAGTTATTTCATTATTGAGACAACCATCATTTTGAATATTTGGACAAATACATTCTTGTTCGACTACTTTGACAACCGTATCGACGATATTAGAATTCTTTACTTCTTCTTTGGTATAGATAATAATAACCATCTCATTGGTAACCTTTTTGGCTAAATTGGTAACCGAAGTGTCGGCATCATCCGTCAAGCCGCCAGCTAATCTGATTACATCACTGACATTATCAGTACAGTTAGTCGCATAGACGCCAGGGTTTTTGACAGCTCCTTTGATATCGATCATGCAACTAATTTCTTCATCGGAAGTTTTAGTTATTTTTAGCTCTTCAATTTGAGAAACATTTTGATACTTCTCTTTAGTCAATTTTTGCTTTGTGATAATTGCACCTACCGCACAAAATAATATGGCAATTACTAAAATTAGTCTAATTGTTTTTTTTGCATTCGACATTATCTCATTCCTTCCTTTCATAAATAATATTCGTGAAAAAAAGAAGCTTTTACTTCTTTTTCTTAAAATTAGTGCATTATTGAATAATATTTGAGCCAAAGTTAAAGTCGTAGTTAACATCGATTATATATTTGTACTAAAGATATCTCTCAAATTTCTTCCTAAAATTTTCAAAATACTTGCTTTTTTGATATCGTATGCAACGGTTAATTCGATTTCTTTATCTAATTTACCATCGACATAAACGAAAATCTTTCCAACTGTATCCCCCACTTTGATTGGAGCCGTCAAATCTTCAGTTTCAATATCATATTTGACATTTTTTGTTGCTTTTTGGCTATTATTTAAGACAGTAATACTCTCTTTAACCGTAATGTCAACATATTCTGGGCTGCCTAAATTTACTTTGACAATGCCTAGAGAATCACCTTTTGAAACTACATTATTGATACTATAAAAATTAAAGCCGTAGTCTAACATTGCTAGGGTATCGGCACTTCGCTTTTCGGTGTTCTCTTCGCCCATGACGACACTAATTAAACGCATATCTTTTTTCTTGCCTGTAGCAGTCAAACAATAACCCGCATCGCCTGTATAGCCAGTTTTAAGACCGTCAATGTATGAATAAAATTTTACTAATTTGGTAGTATATTAATTTTACTATAATAAAAAGGTATCACTTCATAACGAAATAATACCATATTTTTTTTCTTAATTACAAATCATTTTTAATAGACTAATTTTACTCTGTTAAGGTGTTCGCAATAGCAACCTATTGCGAACAGATCGGAATATCAAAAGTTTCCGATTTCTTTTAAATCCAAGATTCTATTCTTGATTTAGAATTCTTTGCTTCTGTTCCTTTTATTGCAAGAGCATCATCAAGTACATTAGCACCTTTACAAATTCTTTTAACATCACTTACTACATTAGCAAGCTCTGATCCTTCATGTGTTGTTATAATCCTAATAGTCTTTCCAGTAAAATCTAAATCTTTAATAGCTGTTTCAAGCTCAGGGGCATATGTTCCCCAATAAATAGGGCTCATAATATAAATTACTTCATAAGAAGATATATCTCCAACTTCTCCCTTAATAGGAGCATTTCCTATTCTTTCTTTTGCTTCTTTAATACATGTTTGATAGTCTTTAGCATAAGGAACTAAAGATTCTACTTTAAACATATCTGCATTTGTTAAATTTCTAACGTATTCTGCAACATATTCTGTATTTCCTTTATCAACATATCCTACTGCATAGTTTTCATCTGCACGACTAAAATAAATAATTAAACTTTTTTTATCTTTCATAAAGACCTCACTTTCATTATCAATTATAACATATAAAAACGGATTCTTATCTGCCCTTAATATTAAAAATATTGTCTTTTATTAATAAACTCTTTTATTTAAATCTATTGCATGTAATTGTAATTTAATAATTATTTGACTTATTTCACTATCAGAAAATCCCAATTGTTTTAATTCTTTTCTTTTCATAATCCATAAATCTCTTATTTTTTGTATGTTATTTTCTTTAAGCTTATTTATTATTTTATTGTTAAGTTGTAATTCTTCTATATTTTTTTCTAAAATCATATTCATTACCATTT
>CAZEVZ010000080.1:0-4191 GCA_964514935.1 uncultured Muribaculaceae bacterium | reverse complement strand
TATACCAAACATTTCACTCCTTGTCAACACTTTTTTCGCTTTTTTGCAATTTTTAGACATTTTTATTATCCTTTATAATATCTACTATTTTCAGCATAAAAATAGCAACCATATCTCACTATATGATTGCTATTTAAAATTATTATATTTTAGTGCTTATTTTTTGCTTATTCTTATTTTAATTTTAGTCGTTTTTGGTGTGTATGTTGCCTTGACATCATCACCAGTTACCGTAATAGTTACTTCGTGGTCTCCCTCAGTGTAACCTGTCAAATCGACAATGGCTTTAATCTTACTTTCATCGATCGATGCCAAAACTTCTTTGGTTCCTTTGACAATTACGGTTGTTTTAATCGAAGCGGCACCGATGGCAGCTGCCTTGTAGTTCGGGTCCAGATTAGTCGTTTCAATCATGACATTGTTTATTTCTTTACTTTCTTCTTCGCCAAGTGAAACAGTAATCTTGGTACTCTTAACTGACAATTCTCTCAAACCATTTGGCAATTGTAAATTTACAGTAAATGTTTTATTTTCACTCAAGTTAGTTACATCTACTTCAACTGGTAAATATTCAATCTTACTAAGACTACTTTCTTCGCCATATACGGTTACTTTGGTTTCACTCGAAGTAATCGAACTAATTGCTTTACCGAATTGAACTTCACCATTTGGAATAACTTTTATCGGTACTTCTTTATGTGGCGAATCAATATTGATCGTGGCTGTTACCTTACTTGGCACCATTTCGACATCGACCACTTTACCATCATTATCATAGGCAATAATTGGTACATTTTCCAATGTCATAACACCAACTTCAGGATCGACTAATTTAGAAATATCGACCAAAGCTCTAACATTGGCAACTTTGTTAATCGTATGTTCTGCACCTTTAATGATGATTTCATTCTTATCGATAGTTACACTCGATAACGATAATTTCGTATCTAATACTTCCTTATTGATAGTGTCGATAGATGCTCCTTTGGTAGTTGATACCTTTGGATATATATTGATGGTAATACTGCTCGGATCTAGTTTATAAGACACCGAATCGATACCACTTTTATAACTCAATGCTACTCTATGGGTACCAGCTTTTAAATTAGAGATATCGACAGTAACCGTACCGGTTGAAGAACGTTTAGCTAGATACATATCGACCTTTCTTCCTATTAAAGTTACATCGACAGTTTCCGGCAATCCTTCAACGACATATTTTTCGGTATTATATATGGCTTCAACTTTTTGATTATATAATACTTCGGCATACGAATCCAATAGCGATGTCGTCTTTTGATCAATTGCAAAGAAACAAGCTATCGCTATTATTAAAGATATAAATATCAAAGTATTCTTTTTAACTAACCATCTTTCAAATCTATCTGTTCTTCGGCCCATTTTATTGGTAATTAGTAAGATAAATTTAGTAATTGGGGTAACAATTTTTTTATCGATTAGTCTGATGATAGCTCTGATAATAAGAAAGGCTTTTCCAGTTCTTTTTTTTCTTTTATTCTTTTTCATTGTCACTAGCCTCACTTTCATTATCGTCTTCTAGTTCATCATCTAATAACAATTCTTTTTTAGGTTTCAATTCTTCAATTAAAATCATTCTCGCATCATCTATCGATAAGTTATAATTTAAAACACCTTCAATTGCTATCGATATTTTACCAGTTTCTTCAGATACGACGATCGCAATACAGTCGCTCTCTTCACTGATGCCCAAAGCTGCTCTATGTCTCGTTCCTAATTTTTTATTGATTTTCCCATTCAAACTAATTGGAAATACAACTCCGGCACAAGTAATCTTACTTCCTTGAATGATAACTCCACCATCATGTAGGGGGTTTCTTGGGAAGAAGATTGATACCAACAAATCTGATGAAATATCAGCATCTAGCGATTTACTTTTTTCGATGTATTCTCCTAGACTAATCTCTCTTTCAATGACAATCAAGCCGCCTATTTTGGCTTTGCGCATATAATCGATTGAATTCATTATTTCATAGACAACTTTTTCTCTTTCATCTAACGTAAGTGATCTATGTCTGGTAATTATTTGTTTCTTTCCTAATTGTTCTAAGGCATTTCTAATTTCTGGTTGAAAGATAATTATTAGGGCCAATACTCCCCACGTTAAGATATATTCCAAAATAACACCGGTAGTTCGTAAGTCAAAATAATCACTTACAATTTTAACAATCAATAAGATAATAACTCCCTTTAATAAGAAAACCATTTTGACATTATCTTTTAAATTTTTTACAACTGCATAGACAAGTATCCATACCAAAGCAATATCAATCATCGCTTTAATCGTTGTCGTTATATCATTTAATATCATGACCTTACACCGTCCTTTATACTCATTTAATATTATACCATAAGATAATAAAAATTGATAGTTATATTTTGACATTTAGTTACAATCCAATATATTTTCTATGATAAAAGAAGCCTATTTGGCTTCTTCAGTTACTCTTGTTTCTCTGATGACGGTTACTTTAACCGTACCAGGATATTGAACTTCGTTTTCAATTTTTTCTTTGATGCTTCTGGCTATTTGATAAGACATCAAATCATCAACTTCTTCAGGTTTAACAATAACTCTAAGTTCTCTTCCAGCTTGAATAGCATAGGCTTTGTCGACGCCTTCGACACCATTACCGATTTCCTCGATTTTTTCTAGTCTTTGGAAATAATTTTCAGTCGAGTCATTTCTAGCACCTGGTCTAGAGGCTGAAATAGTATCAGCAATACTTACGATTGTGGCAATAATGCTGGTGGCTGGGACATCGCCATGATGAGAGGCAATAGCGTTTATAACAACTTTATTTTCGTTATATTTTTTAGCCAATTCGACACCTATATCGACATGGCTGCCTTCCATTTCAAAGTCGATAGCTTTACCGATATCGTGAAGTAAACCAGCTCTTTTAGCAAGATTGATATTCTAGACTAATTCAGCAGCAAGTAAGCCACAGATATGAGCAACTTCTTTCGAATGTTTTAGGGCATTTTGACCATAACTAGTTCTAAAATGTAATTTACCAACAATTTCGATTAGTTCGGGATCCATTTTAGATAATCCCAATTCATAGATAGTATTCTTTCCATATTCTTTAATCTTTTGATTAACTTCATTGGACATTTTGTCATATACTTCTTCGATTCTAGCTGGATGAATTCGACCATCTTTAATTAGCGTCTCAAGTGTCAATCGAGCAATTTCTCTTCTTAATGGATCAAAACTTGAGATAACGATAGCTTCTGGGGTATCATCGATGATTAAATCGACACCCGTAACCGATTCGATAGTTCTAACATTTCGTCCTTCTCTACCGATAATTCTTCCTTTCATTTCATCATTAGGAAGGCTAATTACCGATATAGTTTGTTCATTGGTAACATCGGCAGCATACTTTTCCATCGAATTGACTAACATTTCTCTAGCCTTCGCATCGACATCAAGTTTAGCTTCAGTTTCCCTTTCTTTAATATAGGTTGCAATTTCTTTGGCCATTTTTTCTTCAACTAATTTCATAACAGATTCTCTGGCCTGCTCTTTTGAGAATCCACTTATTTTTTCTAATTCTTCTAATTGTTCACGCTTGATTGCTTCCATTTTTTCTTTGATTTCTTGGATTTCATCTTGCTTTTTTAAAAGATTATTTTCACGATCTTCTAAACTTTTTTCTCTAGATTGCATCATTTCATCACGTTTATCAATATTTTTTTCACGTTGTAATATACGTTCTTCAGATTCTTTTATTTCATTTTTCTTTTCTTTTATTTCTTTATCTGCTTCTAATTTTAATTTGTTTACTTCTTCTTTTGTTTCAAATAAAGTTTCCCTCTTTATTTTATCCGCTTCTTTTTTGGCAGAAGCAATAATCGAATCTGCCTTCTTCTCTATTTTTTTATTTTTTATATAATTGATAATCGATAAAACAACTAAACCAATTATTATTCCAAGAACAAATATCAAAATGGAGAATATTGTACTATTCATGAACACACCTCCATTCTTTAAATTGTTTTTTTATATTATAGAAAAAATTATTACTTGAATTTAAACTATACAATATAATTGTATATTTATTTTAGTGTAATGTCAAGGTGTACTTTTCTGGAAAATTTTTTTCTGAAGTGCAACACTTCATAATTGAAAAAAACATGTGATTA
>CAZEVZ010000079.1:0-4399 GCA_964514935.1 uncultured Muribaculaceae bacterium | reverse complement strand
CTTTCAATTCCTTATCTCTAGCAATAGCTGGATTAGTTATATATTTAACCGCCGTTAAATCTTCACCATATTTATCTAAAAAGCTTTCATTATCCATTTTATCACCTATTTTCCTAGAAAGATAACTACCAAAACACTACCAGCAGTAATAATAATTCCTATTAAATATAAGATATTGGCATATCCATAAGAATTACTATTATCTTGATCCATTCTTTTAAACTGGTCATATGGTAATTCTAGATTTTCAATATTCACTGGTAATTTATCATTCATAACAATCCCTCTAATTCCTTCTTTATTTCTTTGTCATCTATTTTATCAATTATTTCTTTTAATCTAGATTCCTTTTCATATAATTTTAATTTTGTTTCATATTCATATAATTTACCTACGACATTCTTGATACTTTTATGAACGGCATTTCTACTTACATTATCGTTTTCTGATATTTCAGATAATGATAAATTATCAAAATAATATGCCTCAAAGTACTTTCTTTGTTTTTCACTAAACAAATCCATATAATAATCATATAAAATGATTATCTTTGCTTGCTCGTCCATTATCTCAACCTCGCAAATGTATATAATAATGAACCAAATATAAGCAAAACGCCAATGACAAACAATAGATACATCATACTTTTTTTATCATCTTTTATATCGTAACAGATTTCAAAAACAAACAATGATAACATCAACATAAATGAAGGAACAAAAGCAGTACTGTAAAGAATTGATAATAATAATGTAGCAATGACAATTACAAAAGTTACTCCTTCAAATATTCTGATCATTTTCTTATTTTCCATTTTTATCCTCCTTATAAATCTTTAAATAATCCATAAATATATTTTTCAATATCGAATGGTTCTATTTGGTCGACGCCTTCACCAAGTCCAACAAATTTGACCGGTATATTTACTTCCTCTTTAATCGCCAAAACTATTCCGCCTTTAGCCGTTCCATCTAACTTTGTTAGGACAATACCCGTAATATCGGTAATCTCTTTAAAAGCCTTGGCTTGACTGATACCATTTTGTCCTGTCGTCGCATCGATAACTAACAACGTCTCGTGAGCACCTTCGGGAATTACTTTTTTAATTACACGGTTAATTTTAGCCAATTCTTCCATTAGATTACTCTTATTTTGAAGTCTTCCAGCCGTATCGATCATGACCATATCATAATTATCTTTTTGAGCCAATTCTAAAGCATCGTAGATAACTGAAGACGGATCTTTGGAAGTATTACTAAATACCAAAGTATCAGTTTTTTTACCCCATTCCAGCAACTGTTCTATCGCTCCCGCTCTAAAAGTATCACCTGCTACAAGCATTACCTTTTTGTGTTTATTCTTATACATATTGGCTATCTTACCAATTGTCGTCGTCTTCCCCACACCATTGACTCCCACAAAGAGGATTACCGTAGGTCCGCTGCTAGCCATATGAATTTTACTATCGATTATATTATTACCAACATACATAACAAATAGTTCATCGACAATTATTTCTTTTAAAACATTACTATCGATAATTTTTTCAGATTTTACTCTCTCTCTCAAGCGATCTACAAAAGTCATTACAGTATTGACTCCAATATCGGCCATAATTAAAATATTTTCTAATTCCTCAAAATAATCTTCCGAAATATTTTTATATTTTTTAGACAGATTACTAAGCCTACTGACAAATTCTTCACGACTTTTTTTAAGCCCACTATCGTAGTTTTTAATCTCTTCTTTTATCTCTTTATTATTACCAAAAACATTCTTTAGCTTACTAAATAATCCCATAAGTTAACCTCCATAATGTTGCTTAATATATTCAATTATTGCTTCTTTATCATTTTTAAGTTCTAAATTGATAATTTTCTTTTCGATGGCAGTCATAATTTCTTTTATATAATTCCCAGGTTCTTTACCCAATATTTTAATTATTTCTTCACCATTTATCTTTATTTCTTTTCGCGTATATATAGGTAATTTTTTATACATATCGTTAATTTCTTTATAACTTATTTTTTTAATTCCCGCAACTACTGAAGATACATATAAGCCATATTTATAAACGGTATAATTATCGATCCCTAAATTTAACATCTCACTTATTTTTTTAATATTATCGTTCTCTATCTTGGAAAATGGATAATTACTAGAGGCATCTATTTGACTCCATATACCGATAATATCATTACATAAAACTATTTTATCTAAATTATGCAACTCTAAATATTTATCTAGTCCTAATTCAAGCAATAATTTTATTCCCTTTTCTTTATGTTTTGAGATAAATATTTTATCTAGTTCTTCTTTCTTTCTTGAATACGATAGATACTTAAGTAGATATCCATATTTCTTGATATAATTTTTTACTTTATCGTCAATTTCAAAGTCTAGCGTACAAGCAAATCTAATTGCTCGAAGAATTCTTAAACTATCTTCTTTTAATCGATATCTTGGATTACCAACCGTCATAATTGTTTTTCGATCAATATCTTTTTTAGCATCTAACAAATCAATATAATTACCATCACTATCGATACACATCGTATTGATAGTGAAATCTCTTCTTAAAAGATCCTTTTTTAAATCATTGACATATTTAATTTTTACTGGTTTACGATTATTTTCATACTTGATATCTTTTCTAAAAGTCGTCACATCAAATAAAGCACCTTTATAAATTACTTTAACAGCGCCATATTTAATATCACTAATACCTTCAGTATCAAATATTTCCATTATTTCTTTGGGTTTAGCATTGGTACAAATATCAATATCATTGGTTTTAATACCCAATATTTTATCGCGAGGATAACCACCGACAATATAAGCCTCGTAACCATATTTTTTAAATATATTAAGTACCTCAATTGCTTTATTATACATTTAACCATTCACCCATAATAATTATACTAAAAATGAAAAGAAATGTACATCATTTAAAACTATTTTAGGTATTTTTTCCATTTTTTAGTCAATAATACATATGAAAGGATGATTATATGTTACCGAAAAAAAATTATTACTTAAATGACTATTTCGATATGTTCAGTATGCCTTTTAATAAAGAATATATGAAAACCGATATTTATGAAAAAGACAATAAATACATTTTAGAAATAGACTTACCAGGTATTAAGAAAGATAATATCAAGATCAATTATGAAAATGGATATCTTACCATTAGTGCTGAAAAAAATGTGCTATCATCCAGTCCCAACACCTATGTTAGAAGAGAAAGATTTTATGGTGAAATTAAAAGAAGTTTCTATATTGGCATCAAAAAAGAAACCGATTTAAAAGCAAAATATAGTGAAGGTATTTTAACCATTTCTTTCCCTAAAGCCGATATCCCCAAAAAAGAAGTCAAAAACATCACTATTACCTAGCGATGTTTTTAGTTTATATTTAATTAACCAATATAGAAGTATGGGCGGACCCCACCAGAGTCGTTAGCCCAGAAGTTGCCGGTACCACCGCTGTGTTCAATCTCCGCAAAACCAGACGAGGACGCCACCGAACGCAACCAATACCAACTTCTCTGCTTCTGAATAAATTCTGGCCTTAATCTAAATAATGGGAATTGCACTACATCAGCACCAGCATCCATGACATTACACCACAATGTACCTCCTGTTACTTGCACTTCATTCATCAAATCTAATTGTCGTGAGTACCATCCCCAATTAGATGAACCGCCACCTGTTGTCGACCAGACATTAGGTCTATTATCAACTGCTGTAGTTAACAATGCTCTATGTGATAGTACATGGCCGTTAAATACGGGATTGATGTAAGTAGTTAAAACACTTGGTAAAGTTGTCGTATACATCTTACTTCCAACATATCCTCCACTTGTGGTATTCGAATCATTCATAACGGCACTAGTTAAGTTCGTGTCAGGAACAATTACAGCGTGATGAGTATTAAATGCCGTATCTCCTTTGCCATAATAGATATCAAATCCTGCTATTCGCCATGTTATATTATTGGCTACGATATAATCTCCGACATACAAGTCTTCAAATAATGAGTAACCATTTCCTGAAATTCGGTTATATATGGAGCCATCTCCTCCAGATACGACACTACTTGGCATATAACTTGAAATATTTTTCCCACGATATATTGAATTATGATATCCTGCACTATCATCTCCATTTAATTTTACGGCATATAGTTCATCTAATTTGCTTTTCATATTGATAATTACTTCAGCAACATTGCCGTATAATTCATCTAATGCCGATTGGACATTCGTCGATCTCAAACCACTTGTCGTATTATCATAACCAACGGTATTCGAATCATACATTGTCGTGGCGGCATATGTCGCTCCACTGGCTATGACTACGATTACAAATATAGCCAATATCAATCTAGCATTATC
>CAZEVZ010000078.1:0-4495 GCA_964514935.1 uncultured Muribaculaceae bacterium | reverse complement strand
ACTACGACGGGAATAGCGGCTACAACGACGCAAGCCGCTCTGACGGGGTGCGCCCATACTTCTATATAGGTTAAATAAAGTTTTGATGATTAAACATTGAAACTTTATTTTTTTTTAACCTGTAGTTAATTATTGGTATTATTTGATTCAAGTGTGCATCAATTTTAAGAAAAAGAAGTAAATCCGTCTATTCCTTACGAATATAATTTATGAAGGAAGAGAAGGAGTGATAAAAAATATGTCGATGTGTTTATTTAGCTAATAATGTCGAAAGGGTATAAATAATTAAAAACATATGCTAAATTCTAAATGAAAGGAAAATAATATGCTAAAGATAAGTTTTGAATTTCGAAAAGGAATCTTCTTTTTCAGATTGATTGGTGATTTAAATAAATCATCATATAAAGATAGAGAAAATGAAATAACCAACCTTTTGATAGAGAATAAATTTAAATATATTGTCATCAATACCAATTACTTAAAAAAAATCGATTTAGATGGATTAAACTATATAACTAAAATTTGCTATATGACTAAAAAAAATAAAAGTAATTTAGTTATTTGTGATAGATATAATATCTTTAATCGACTTTTAAATAACAATATTCCAAATATTAAAAATGAACTAGATGTTTTATAAGGAGGATACATGGATAAGATAACCGATATAATTTTAGCCAATGAAGGTTTAATCTATAAAATAATTGGTAAATACCATAATTATTTTGAATTAGATGATCTTTATCAAGTGGCAGTAATGGGTTTAATTAAAGCATATAAGAAATATGATGATAATTATAATGCCAAATTTACTACCTATGCATATCCATATATTTTGGGTGAAGTTATCAATTATATCAATACTTTTAGGAGTATTAAAGTTAGTAAAAATATGAAGATGTTAGCTATAAAAATAAATAAAGCTAAAGAAATACTTGCTCAAAAATTGATGAAAGAACCTACTAGTTATGAATTATCATTGTTTTTAGAAATTGATGAAAATTTAGTTAATGAAGCTATGGAAGCTAATGAAATGGTCGATAGTTTAGATAAAATTATTATGGAAGATGACAAGAATTTAGAATTGTATGATAAAATTGGTTACCTAGATGATCGATTAGAAAATTACCCGCTTAAGATGGAATTAGACAAGCTATCAAAAGAAGAAAGACAGATTATTATCTCTAGGTATTATCAAGATTTAAGTCAAAAAGAAGTTGGTCAAGCATTAGGTATGTATCAAGTTGAAGTATCGCGAAAAGAGAAAAAAATTTTACAAAAATTGAAAGATAACATTGCCGCTTAACGATAATGAATTAACTGATGTATATTTAATGCTAGCGAAGAATATCAGAAGGTATCGTCGCCAAAATAAACTGACTCAAAAACAATTAGCCATCAAAAGTGGTTATTCATATGCCTATATTAGAAGATTGGAGGCTCCGGGATGCATCAAAAATTTCTCTATCCAAACAATTTACAATTTAGCCAAATGTCTAGATATCGATATCAAGCAATTATTTGAAACTGATGACATATAATAAACTATGAAATTAAGAGATAGATTAGATACTTATTTGTATGATAGAGAATATAAAATAATCATTAAAGAAAACTATGTCAATATTGTCAATTATGATGAGATTGTAGATTTTACTTTAAATAGGATAGCGGTTAAATACCAAGATAAGACAATTGTTATCGAAGGAACAAATCTGACGATTACGAAAATGGTGATGGATGAAGTATTAGTAACGGGTAAAATTGCTAATATTCGCATAAACTAGTTTAAAAAGTCATAAATATTTATAGTTGTATTATGAATAACAATTATCTGAAAGTAAAAATAGAAGGGAAAAATGTTAATAATTATATCAAATGGCTCATTAAAAATAAAATAAATATTATCAATTTGAAGATTATTAAACATAATGAACTAGATGTAGTCGTAGATTATAAAGATTATCCTTTGCTAAATAAATATTCTAGGACATATAAAGTAACAATTATTAAAAAATATGGAAAATTAAGACTGTTTGATATGTTAAATAACAATAAAATAATGCTATCATGTCTTATATTATCCATAGTTTTTTTATATATGTTATCAAATATTATTTTTTCGATCGATATTATCTATAATGATAAAGAAATCGTAACGTTAATTACCAATGAACTTAATAAGTATGATATTAAAAAATATAGTAAGAAAAAGTCGTTTACATATTTAAATAAGGTCAAAGAAGCAATATTAAAAGACAATAAAGATACTTTGGAATGGTTAGAAATTGAAGAAAGTGGAACTAAATATATTGTACGATTGGTTGAAAGAAAAAAAGAAAGTAAAGAAACAACGTATACATATCAATCGATTACGGCTAGAAAAAATGCTACTATTACCAGTATTAAAGCCAATGCCGGGGAAAAGGTTAAAATAGTTGGGGAATATATTAAAAAAGGCGAAACGATTATCAGTGGAATTCTTACTAAATCAGATGGAAGTAATCTATATACGAAAGCTAGTGGTAGTGTTTTAGGTGAAGTATGGTATAAAGTAGATGTCGAATATCCGCTCTATTATCAAGAAGAGAAAGTTACCGGTAAAAGCAAAAATGTTTTAATGGTCTATTTTTTGAATAAAGAAATTCCCTTGTTTCCTTATAAGAAATACAAACAATTTAAAAAACAAAGTAAAATCTTATTTGAAAATAATTTTGTGCCTCTAAAGATTGCCAAAGATAAGTTGTACGAAGTAAATCTTAAAGAAGATATATATACTCCTGAAGAAGCTACTTTAAAAGCCATGGATGAAGCTAAAAAGAAACTAATGGAAAAGAATAGCCGGATTGTTTCGATAAAGGAAGTTATCGTTTTGGGGAAACAAAATCTAAATTCGAAGATTAAACTAAATTTATTTATAAGTGTCATCGAAGATATTAGCGAGATAACGGAAATAAAGCCAGAGAGCATCGAAGAAGAGATTGCCAATTAAGGAAAAATATGTTAAAATTAAAAGAGAATAGGTGATAAAAAGATGATTCAGACACAGACAATCGATATTGGACATGTCAAAACAATATTAGAGAATTGCCCTCATTACGAAATGATTATTCACTATGAATATCCATATGGTGATGTTTTATCAAAGAAGTTGATCGATTGGTATAAAGAACTAATATTTTCTGCTAATGGCAATAATGAAAAAGAATTGATGGTAATTAGAGCTCTAGATCAAAGTTTGTATTTATATGTTAGAGATAATAGATATAAAAGAGGACTCCGTAAGATTATTACTGTAGAGGATCTTACTTTTGAAAACAAAGAGGTTATCAAAGTTGTCATCAAAAAACTAATCGAATATACCAGTAATTATGAAAAAAGTGAAGTTAGGGAAGTAAGCGTATCAAAATGGCTATAACCTAACTTTTTCTAATTATTATCTTTACAAAATAAAGATAGTTTTGTTATAATTTAAATGGTGATGCAATAATGGGAAGAGAACTTAGAAGAAAACAAGCAAAAAAAGATGGTCGTAGTTTAGAAAAAGAAACTTTAGATGCGAATAATCAATTTAAGAAATATTTGATAAATGTCTTTGTCATCGTAGGTATATTTTCATTGATTTATCTATTATCAGCACTATTTATTACCAAAGAAGTAAATTGGTTTAGTAAAGATAAAACGAAAGATGACACTAGTAGTACAAGTAGTGTTGCTAATTCGATTTTAGCTAGTGTTATATTTAAACAGAGTGAAGAAAGTTACTATGTTTATTTCTACGATTTTGATGAAGAAGCAAAGGATAGTGCGATTACTACTTTAGTAAACAATAATCTAACGACTAGTAAAGTATATAAAGTCGATACATCTTCAGCAATGAATGCTAACTTTGTTGGAGAAACTGGTAATAAGAATGCTAAAAGTCTAGAAGATCTAAAAGTTGTTAATCATACGTTAATCAAAGTTACTGGTGAAACAATCAGTGAATACTATGAAGAAGATGAAATAACTAAAAAATTAAGTAACTAGTCTTAAATATCAATATTTTAAATATAATAGTACAAGTAAAAAATGCTTGTATTTTTATTGATAATGTGCTATTATTTATAGATGAAGCAATCCGCTGTAGCTTATTTTATATGATTGTGGTTAAAAAAAGGAGAGTGAATACGAATGGCTAAGAATTTAATCGAAAAGATTACTGAAAAGCAAATCAATCCCAATATTCCTGAATTCAGAGTTGGTGATACCGTTAATGTCGGTTGTAAAATCATCGAAGTTAAGGGTGGAAAATCTAAAGAAAGAATTCAGAATTTTGAAGGTGTAGTCATTGCTAGAAAAGGTAGTGGTGCTACAGAAACTTTTACAGTAAGAAAAATTTCTTCTGGAGTTGGTGTTGAAAAGACATTTCCAGTAAATAGCCCTAACATTGCTTCATTAGAAGTAGTTAAAAAAGGTAAAGTAAGAAGAGCAAAATTATATTTCTTAAGAACGA
>CAZEVZ010000077.1:0-4697 GCA_964514935.1 uncultured Muribaculaceae bacterium | reverse complement strand
ATACCATAAAATAAGGTATTATGCAATAAAAATGGTGGTAATTTTTTAGAAAAAATTTTGTGTCAAATTTTCTTCATATTTTTGATAAACTCTTTATTTATAGGCATCTACGAAGATTATAAAAGTCCTCAAGTAAAATACTTAAGGACAAAATGGTGATTATATGAAGAAAATATGGAAGGAAAATGCAAAGTTAATAATAGCTATATTTATTACAATAGTAATAGCCAGTGGAGCAACGTATGCCACAACAATAATGTATGAATCCAATATCGTTGGCTATGATAATACGACGAGTGGATTAAACTCAAATAATGTCCAGGATGCCTTAGATGAAGTATATAGTGCGGCCACTAATTATACGGATATATTGGCTAGATTGTCTGCTTTAGAAGCAAAAGTTCCTGATGAAATATACCCCGTAGGTAGTATATATATAGGAGTTAATAATACCAATCCCAGTTCATTATTCGGTGGAACTTGGGTAGCTTTTGGTACTGGCAAAACTTTAGTCGGTGTCGATACATCACAAACAGAATTTGATACGATAGAGGAAACTGGTGGTGAAAAGACACATACATTGACAGTGGACGAAATGCCTAGCCATAATCATCGTGTTAGATTAGTAACAAGTGGAAGCAGTGGCTGGAACTATATACTGTCATCATCTGCAGGAGTCGGGGAAGTTGGCTCCACGGGTAACAGTTATTGGACAGACGATATTGGTGGTAATGGCGCCCACAACAATTTACAACCCTACATCACCGTCTATATGTGGAAAAGAACAAGTTAATAAATAAGGGGATACATAATGTATCTCTTTTTAGTTAAAACTAATTATGGTGATTACATGAATGAAATAATAAACGTAATTATAAGAACTATATCTATACTTATTATTCTTTTTCTTTTATTTAAAATAATGGGAAAGAAACAAGTATCTCAAATGAGTATGTTTGACTATATTACTGGGATTACCATCGGTTCCATCGTTGCTGATATTTCTTTAGATATTGAAAAAAATATTATTGCCGGTATAATTTGCCTTCTAATCTATTGTTTAACTGATATTCTTTTATCATTCTTATCATTAAAAAGTATCAAATTAAGAAATTTCTTTAATGGTAGAGAAATTATCTTGATTGAAAATGGTCTTCTAAATAGAAAGAATATGGCCAAAAATCAAATAACAATCAACATTCTAGAGACCGAAGCCAGAGTAAATGGTTATTTTAACTTAAAAGATATAAATAATGCCATTCTAGAACCTAATGGTAAAATTAGCTTTGAATCTAAAGAAAAATTAAAACCAGTTACTAAAAATGATTTAAATATAACATCAAAAGATAAATCACTTGTCTATAATATTATAATTGATGGTGAAATTATACCTAAAAATTTAAAACATATTGGTAAAGATGAAAAATGGTTAAATCATGAATTGAAAATTAAAGGCAAAAAATTAAATGACATCTTATTATTGACTACTGACGTTGATAATAATATAAATATCTATCTAAAACAAAATAAAAATTCCACCGAGTAAGTGGAATTTTTCTATATATCTAAATTTATTCTAAGGGCATTAACTCCTATATCATCGTCTCTATCGTTGTAATTATCTAATTTCTTATAGTGATAAATATACATAAGATCATCTTTAGTTCTTATTTTAAACTTATTACCAAATCTATCTCTTAAATATAATTTATCATTATTATAATGTCTATTTAAACTATACTTAGATATCATTACTTCTGGATATCCAGCAATTATTACTTCTACATTCGGATGTTTTCCATATCTTTTATGATAATTATCGATTATTTCCTTAATCATCTTATCATCAAGTTCATAAGACAAAGTAATTCGTTTAGCCCCTAAAGAATGCAAGAAAGCCACGGTATAAGAATTAGTCACATTTAAAGAAAAGTCGGTATCGACACTTTTATATTTATTAAGCCCTCCAATTTCTCCAATCATAACTTCATTATTATAATCCGGATAATCACTAATTACTCTAGGTAATTTTAAAATCGTCCCATCGATTCTTTCCTCGGCATAGATAACATCGTATTTTCTATCTAATTTATCAAAGGTTTCCTTATCACTAACTAGACAAGTAAGCAATTTCTCTTTCTTAAAATCTGGCAAATCTATCTCGTATTTGCCTTTCTTAATTTCGTATTTATATATTCTTTTTTCATTGAGTAAATCTATTCCTTTTCTCCTCAAATCATTTATTTCCTTTAATGGAATAAAGATATTATCATCGATATTTACCTCTAGACTACTAAATTTATAGACCGTATCTCCTAATTTATTTAATTTCTCCTTAATCGTCTCCTTATCTGTCGGATTATTTATCGCTTTATTAACTACATTACCGCTAACTTTAATCGTATTTACCCCATCATTTAAAATAAGTTTTATCGTATCGTTTAGTTTTGCCACAAATTTTCCTTTAATCATGACTTTTCTTAAATTATCATCAATTAAATTATCGATTTCTTTGTTTAATTTACTATCCGAAGTAATTACTACTTTATCACCAATACTTACACTATCATTTATTTTAATACTGATGACATCTCCAGCATTTCCCTCTTTGACAAGTTGCTTATCGATATAAAAATTATTGACACTGATGCCTACATCACCATTTTTACAAATTACCCTAAGCCCAGAACCAATTGTCACCTTATCACTCAATTTAATTTTTACTATACCATTATTGTAACCGATGACTTTACCAACTTCTACCCCCATATGATTAGGTCGATATCCATTGATTATTTCCTCGTTGATTGCATTATTTAAAAAACCTTTCGTATAGTCTCTATTAAATATTTTCTTTAGTTCTAACATATCCTTTTCATTGATAACTATTTTTCCTTCATCATAATAATTATCTATTGCCCTTCGATATAGACTGACTACCTTATAGACATATTCTTTAGATTTCATCCTGCCTTCGATTTTTAAACTAATGATACCGGCATCGATCAAATCACCGATGTATTCCAAACTATTCAAGTCTTTTGTGCTAAGTGGATAACTATCGTTGTTAATTATTTCACCATTTTCGGTCATGACATCATATTTTAACCTACATGATCCAACACAAGCCCCACGATTGCCACTTCTACCACCAATTAAACTGCTCATAAGACACTGCCCTGAATAACTAATACATAATGCTCCGTGGACAAACACTTCGATTTCTATATCGGTATTATCTTTAATTCGCTTAATTTCATCGATACTTGTTTCTCTAGCTAGGACCACGCGCTTCATCCCTAATTTTTCCATCAATTTGACCCCATCTAAATTATGAATATGCATCTGGGTTGAGGCATGTAATTCCAAATTAGGAAAAGTCTTTCTCACTAAATCGAACATTCCTAAATCCTGTATTAAAACTGCATCAACATTATTTTGATGAATAAATTCAATATATTTAAGAAAACTATCGACTTCATTTTCATATATCAAAGTATTGACTGTAACATATACCTTTACTCCGTATAGATGAGCATAATTGATGGCTTCAACTAATTCTTCATTAGTAAAGTTCTGACTAAAAGCCCTTGCTCCAAAACTTTTACCACCAAGATATACCGCATCACAACCAGCTTGAATTGCTGCTTTAAGCATTTCCATATTCCCAGCTGGTGCTAATAACTCAATTTTTTTCATAAACATCACCAAATTTCTACCATATTTTATCATAAGCTAAAAGAAAAAGAAATACTTAATCTATTTTAGATTATCAGTAATTCTTTTTATATATTTTTTACTAGATCTATGAAATTCATCAGTTAATAAGCTATTACCATGAATTACCTTTTGTGCTTCATCGATAATCATCTTATATTCATTTAGACTAATAATAGGTTTACCTTTTAAATTATCAAATAACTTAACTAAATTATTGACACTACTTACCGTTTCCCCATTACACATTAAATTTATATAAGGTTTGTAATATACATAATGTGGTTTTGTGACGAATAATTCTTTCATTTTTGCTTTTTCTGCAAATTTATAAATTCCAAAATTAAAAGCATCGTATCCATATAAATTATCATTATATTCAATTAAGTTTATCGCATGATTTGCTGATAACACACGGGCATTACCTATATCAGTGGGACTCGAA
Source organism: uncultured Muribaculaceae bacterium (assembly GCA_964514935.1). Lineage (GTDB taxonomy): Bacteria > Bacillota_I > Bacilli_A > RF39 > UBA660 > RUG705. Next base: position 535 of record CAZEVZ010000077.1, on the reverse strand, counting down.
TAGCAATAAAATGGTTCGCTAAATAGGCCTAATTTCTTTAAAACATCGCTCTCAAAACTTGCCACATGTCTACATACTCCTCTTCCTTTAATGACGTTTATCCCTAATGAACCAAAAACCAAGTCTTTTGCTTTTTTATCCGAAATAAATTCATAACCATCAGAAAAAAGACCAATCTTAATCAAAAGACCTAAAATCAAGGAAGCGCTTATTGCATTGTTGGGAATACTCATACATTTAATTAAATAAGCAATATATTCGACATATTCATTATAAGCTAAAATACTCTCGGCATACTTATCTTTATCGAGATGTGTACAAAGTTCATAAAATGCTTTTTCCCCATATACATAGTTGATTGCCTCAAGATCATGACTACCTAAATATTTATTATCATCATAATAATCTAATTTTCCCATAAAACTCCCACCGAGTGGATATTATATTAAAATAAACATATAATGTCAAATTTATTGCATATGGAAAATTTTTTTCTGAAGTGCAACACTTCATAATTGAAAAAAACATGTGATTA
>CAZEVZ010000076.1:0-4847 GCA_964514935.1 uncultured Muribaculaceae bacterium | reverse complement strand
AGGAACATTAAGTTGTTGAGTGTCTACCAAATCTCTTATAGAGAGGAGGTTTGATAATGATGAAGAAAAGAGACTTTATAATAAAAGTTCTTAGATACATTGCTATCATTTTATTTCTCCTTATCATTTTGATAGTAGTTATAAAAAAATGACACTTAATTCGCATTTGAATTAAATGTCCATCTAAATTTATTTGGGTAGACATTCAACATTGGAAAACTGAATGTTCCCTTTTTTATTGTATGAAGTTTCCTTCATCTGTATACATAATAACACAAATATTTTTTATTTGCAAGTATTGCTATTTATTTTTAAGTCTATTCTATATGCAAATCCACCTATAAAGTAATAGATGGAGTTCTTACTAACATGGTGGAGTCGAGGGGAGTTGAACCCCTGTCCAAAAATAATCATACGATATTTATCTACAGGTTTAGTTAATTTTTATCATTCGTAAATATTTTATAAATTAACAAAAATAATACTTACTATCCTATAATACTCAATATATCTTATAGAAATGGGATATACCATAGCTTACTTTATGAACTTCGATACTTTTCGTAAGCAAAAAAAGTAGGGAAGTGGTTACCGCCAGACTAGGCGTATGCAACCGCTAAATTATTTCTGTTTCCAGTTATTTTTTGTTTGTCTGTAACGTAGACACCCGACCTGCAAAACAAAGACTTTTATTCCTGTCGAAGCCAAGACGACCCCAATGCAAATACATTGTAGCATAAATTAGTTCGTGTGTCAATTGATTATTCCTCTTTTGTTGGTTTATCTATAATATAATGGAGGTATTTATATGGATGGTAATCTTTTTCTCGATATGTTGCGTATTGCTATTATTGCCAGTATCATCTCTTCACAGATAATTCAAAAGATTAAACATATCATGAAATTAAGTAAACGCTTAAATAAATTACTCTCGGCAATTATTTCCTTTGGCGTAGGGTACGCCTATACCTTATCTTTCTATTCATCCCATTTAATATATGCAATCTGGATCGGAATATTTACATTAATTGGTGCCGAAGGTATGTACAAATCGTTTAAAGGTTCATTTGGACTTCAATCGTTAACTGAAGAAAAATAGGAAAGTAATTCCTATTTTAATATAAAAGAAAAATACTGAATTTATCAGTATTTAACTTAATATTAAATTTCTTGTCTTTGTCACATCATTACCTAAATAAGTAATCGTATAAGTAATCGTATAAGTACCCGCTGGTAAAGTATTGACATAAGTCTCAAATTCACTTGCAGTATTATAAATGTCCGTACTAGAACTTATCCCATATTTAATAGTGACACTGTTAGAAATATCGATACTGTTATACGTAATTGCTTTAAATCCTTTTTCTTCATAATTGCCGACAGTTGCCTGAATCGCCCCATTACTATAGAAAGTTGCCGCAATGTTGCTGACGTTTAAATCATCGAGACTTAAATTTACTTTGACGCCATTGCTGGCATTGGATTTAAATTTCTCATGCTCTGCTTTAATAACCAACGTCGTATCGCCATAGCCCGTATATGTATATGTCTTATCCGTAACAAAATCGACTAGTGAAAGTGATCCATTAGCAGCCTGATTATAGATTGCAAAACCTAAATCACCCAGAGTCTTGGAATTATAATTTACACGATTATTGACCATCGTTCCCTTACTATTGCCAAATGTCGATTTGTTGAAGTAATTTTCAATGTAGGATTTTGTCAAAACTTTAGGCGTTTCATAATTCCAAGTAATTGTTACCGTATTGCCAGTTTTAACTGTTTTAACATTGGTCACATCGTTTAACTTCTGATATCTCTCGGATACTTCAGTTGGCTGCGTACCTCTGACAAAGTATTCGGTCATTTTCATATCGCCTGGCGTATACTCACTTGGTAGGGCAAGGGGAACAGTTTCTCTTTCAACGGTCGAAACCACAACCGAACTAGGCATTGACCAACCACGGGTATCCTTTGGAATATATTGCATTACCGCTGCAGTAAGTCCATCTTTATAACCGCCCCAGTCATTGTAATATTTTGAATCGACTTCATCGTAACCATACCATACGGAAATCGCATACTGTGACGTATAAGCCACCGTCCATAAGTCGTTAACTGCGCCCCCAGGAAGATTATATTTTTTCATGGTCGCATCATCGTAGTTACTAGTACCAGTTTTGGCAGCAACATGTGAACCACCTACATTGGCACCACCATTAAATCCGCTAGTAACCGCTGATTCCAAAATGTTATTCATTATATAGGCTGTAGAGTCTTTCATAACTCTTTCTTTCGTATATTTAAATTCTTTTTCATCACCCGTTTCACGATAAATAATTTTAGTAACCGTATGTGGTTCGATATAATATCCCCCATTGGCAAAGCATGCATAAGCCGTTGCCATGTCGAGTGGTGTAAAGCCTTTGGCTGCACCACCGATTGAATATGCCTCGTTGATAGTGTTATCTAATCCATTATCGAAAACATGATAATTATCACTACTTGAATTAAGGGAAACGTCTAGACCTAAACTAGCCGCAAATTTCTGACTATTTCTTGGTCCAACCGCTTGGAAAGTTTTAAGTGCTGGAACATTACGTGAATATTGTAAGTGATATCTTATTGTCTGTAAGCCATGATAATCGCCATCCCAGTTATTGACATTTGGTCCATTCGTATAAGACCATTGTTCATCTAACACAAGTGTACCAGAAGAATAATTTAAGTATTCGATTGCTGGACCATAATCGAAGATTGGCTTTGAAGTTGACCCTGGTTGACGATAGGCTTGAGTCGCGTAGTTAAATTGTCTTTCACCCGTCTTATTTCGACCAGCACCAACGGCTGCAATCGCACCTGTTTCGGCATTGACAACCGCAATACCCGCTTGCACGACATCATCTTTCCAATACCATTCTTTATTGGCTAAAACACTATTTATACCATCTTGAATACCAGTTTCCATCGTCGTATAAATCTTCATTGGTACCGTATAAGGATTATCACCGCCCGTACCATCACCACGATCGGTCAATTTTTCAACTTCAGCCACGACGGTATCGATATAACCTTGATATTTAGTTTCCGCATTGCTACGACCGACAAGCAAACTTTCAATTGGAATTTTTTCAGCTAATTCTTTTTCTTCTTTTGTAATATAACCATGTCTAACCATCAAATTTAAAACGATAGTTCGACGAGCCGTTGCTTTATCGATATCGACATAGGGGTTATGCCTACCGGGTGCTTGGAAAAGCCCCGCTAATAGAGATGCCTCTGGCAAAGTAAGATCGGATACAGATTTTCCAAAATAATACTTTGAAGCTTCCTCAACGCCCCAGTAAGAACCACCTAAAAAGTTGTCGTTGACATACATTTCTAAAATTTCTTCTTTTGAATATTGTTTTTCTACTTTGAATACTGCCAAGTAAACATCCTGAAATTTTCTAATAACTTTTTTAATTTTACCTTTAATATTGCTATCATCTTCAGTTTTATCAATTTTCGTCAAATTATTTTTAACCGTCTGCATGGTTAGGGTAGAAGCACCACCCGCATCATCTTGACCCATCAACTGTTGAATTGTTGCTTTAATAAATCTAAATAAGTCGACCCCATTATGTTGGAAAAATCTTGAGTCTTCGGTAGCAATTATCGCATCGATAAGTACTTGAGGTAGCGCATCGTAAGTTACACTTTCACGTTTTTCACTACCCAATTTAGCAATAACATTACCTTTTATATCATAGACTACTGTCTGATCTTTAATAACGAGTGCCGAATCACTAAATTCAGGAGCCGTAATGACAACGTAGCCCAAGAAAGCCGTTACAGATAATACTCCAATTATACATAAAATCAAGAAAACCGTAACAATCTTTTTCCATAAAGCACGTTTCTTTTTAGGAGTACTATCTTTCGTTTTCCCTTTACTAGCTTTCTTATCAAAACTATTATCTACTTTTTCATCTTTAATTTTTTTTCTCGTCTTCTCATCATGCTCAACCGTATTTTTAGCACGTTTCTTTTTACTAATTTTCTTTGCACGTTTTTTTTCTTTTATTTCGTCGATTTTATCATTTATTTTATCATCGATACGATCTAAAATATTTTTCTTTCTTCTTCTCACTTTCTCAACTTCCTTACTTAATTCATTTCTATTATATTATAATATATAAATTATAAAATATCAATTATTTTTAAATAATCCAACCTAGGTGCATATTTTATCATTATTTCGTGGCAATTATCGATAAAATAACCATATGGAATCGATTTTCTTTGATTATTATTCATATATTCAATCAATAATTCTCCAGGTAATAAAAATGTCTTATTATAATAATTAAATCTGACTATTAAAAAGGCAATACCTTTAAAATAAATAACATTCTTGATATGTTCAATTTGATGTTTATGAATATTTGATAAAGGAAAACTCGTCTTACTATTGGTTTCTTTCGCATCGAATTCAATATATTTTTCATGGTATATTCCACTATAATCGAGAGTTGCTTTCTTTTCATAAAAACCATCTAAAATTCTCGTTTTCGTATTGTTAATTTTAAGGACTTTTATCGGTATTGGTTTCTTATAAATTAACGCAATCTTCCTCTCAAAGTAATAATCGTTGGTCAAATTGATATCAGCTTCCAAAGTCATTCCACGATTAGCATAGTTTACCAGTTTATTATTTTTTACAGTTATCATTATTTCACCTAAACTAATTGTACCATAAAAAAGTAAATCAATCTAGAAAAAAACTAGGAAATAATCCTAGTAATATTTAAATGGCGGAGTAGGAGAGATTTGAACTCTCGCACCAGTTAACCCGGTCTACATCC
>CAZEVZ010000075.1:0-4938 GCA_964514935.1 uncultured Muribaculaceae bacterium | reverse complement strand
TCTCAACTTAAACACTTTTTAGAATATAAAAACTCCTTATCCCATATTTTACAATGGTTTAAGGAGTTTTTGTTTGTTTCAAAACATGCGTAAGTTTTTTATCTTTTTACTTGTTTACAAATTTTTTTTAAATTTTTTTCTCTTATAACTTCATAATCAGTTCTAAAGCCAAATTTATCATGTAATTGATCAGTTAAGTCGGTTCTAATATAATTAGGTGAATATGCATTAGGTGTATCCATTTTTAATTCCATATCTTTTAATGTATCAATGATTTCACATACTGTATATTTTTTATCTAGTTTTATTTCTAAATATCTATATATTGTTAATGCTAAAAAGCATATTAAGAAATGAGCTTTTATTGCATCTTCATTTGAATGAAATACGGGACGTGCATTAAATTCAGTTTTCATAATTCTAAATGATTCCTCAATTTCCCAACGTCTATGATTAATATTTATAATATCTTCAACATTATCTTCAAGATTTGTACATACGGCATATAAACCATCAAATTTTGCTTCGTTGTCTATAACTTCTTGATTGATTGAATAATTGACTTCTTCAGCAACTTCACCATTAATAGTAGTGTTAACAGCTTCAATGAATCTTTTCGGATCATTTTGCTTTGCTTTTCCAAGTTTTTTTGGATTTTTTTCTATCATTCTTTTAGCACGTTCAATTTGATTATTTCTAATATTCCTTTGATATTCTTGATATTTAACTGAGAAAGTAACTATAAGCCTTTCTTCAAGCCCATTTTCGTTAATCCATCTTTCTTTATAAAAAGTTTTATTTTTATATGCTTCCATTAAATTTTCATCAGTACGTAATTTTGATATATTATATGTTTTAGTGCTTCCTGGAAGATGCCATCCTTTTGTTAAATCAATAGCTTCAATTTTTAAATGTTCTTTAAGTTTTTTTAATGATTGAGTAGTTATATATTTTCTGTTTCCTTTATCATTGAATTTTCTATTAGCGGCAGAAGCAAGACCAGCATCAGTACAAACAACAATATCAGCTAATTTAAAATCTTGAATAATCTTCTTTTCTAAAGGTTTAAGCGTTACTTGCTCATTTGTATTACCAGGAGTCATTTCACATGATAGTGGTATTCCATCACCATCCATAAATAATCCCATTTGTACAATAGGGTTAGGTCTATTTTCTTTACTTTTACCATATTTTCTAAAATCATCTTCTTGTTCAATTTCAAAAAAGAAATTAGTACAATCATAATATAAAACCCGATTATTTCTAGGAAGATATTTATTACTATTTTCATATAACTTAGATTGAATAAAATCGCTTTCTTCACAAAGAATAGGTAATGCTCGTTCTATGTGTTGATAATCAAAATTAGGTTGTTCTAAAAATTGTTTTGATAATTCGAGTGTTTTAAGTTTAGAAGCAGGAAACAAAATTCTCGAATAGATTAATTTAGATAATATATCATTTAAATCAAATTTGAATTGATATCTTTCAGTAATATCATTACAAATATCGTTTAATCTTAACTTATAATAAATGTCTTGTAAGAAAAGATAACCAATATTAAATGATGTCCTGCAATTTTTATCTATAATCTTATTAGGATTTTTCTGAATAATGACTGGTAAAGAATCTTCTTTATATTTTTCGTTTAGTTCCTTAACATAATTATTTAGCCAAGTTAATGGATCTTCATTACCAGCACGAAGTTTTAATTTATCGTAATTACCTATATTTTCATAAACATAAGTAGTTCTTTTACCATTTTTCTTAATATCTTGAATAATAGAATAATGTACAACATTTTTAGATTTAGTTTTATTAATTCGCATATAAATCAACTACCTTATAAACTAATTATACACCTTACGTATATCTTACGCAATACCTAAATTAAAAATTTGACAAAAAAAATACCATTTTTCAATGGATTGAGAGATTTTATAAAATAAAAAGTGTTTAAGTTCCGAGATGTCAAAGAAATACCTAGTGAACTACTTAAAGGAATAAAAATTAAGTATATCAATAACTATTTAGAATTATATAATGATCTATTTTAGAAACTACGATGAATAATAAATTTTCATCTAGTTTTTTTCTATTTATATTATCTCAGTTAAAACTTAATGCCCAAGATGTTCTATACATTCATAAACATACATTACACAATCGTCGCAAAAATGATTGACATAATAATTATAAATTGATACAATTAAATAGTAAAAATAGCGTAGTCTATACGGAGGTATCTATGAAAATAAAATATTTATTTATATTTGTGTTAATGTTGATATTACCTGTCGTTGTCAATGCTGAAAATGAAACATTATCGGTATCGATAAATTGTACTCCCAATCAAGTTGATGCAGGAGCTACAAGTGAATGTTTAGTTAAAGGTAATAGTAATTTCGATGTTTCGAGGGTTGTCATCGATGTCACTTATGGCGATGATTTGGTAATTAGTTCTTATACCAATGCTACTGGTTTTAGTGGCACTATTACCGAAGATAAAATCGATGTTTCACGTGCCACAAACGATTTAGTTACTGGTAGTTTTAATATTGGAACATTGAATATGTTAGCGGCAGCCAATGCTTCGACATCATCTGCCAATGTAACACTTAATAATGTGACCTTTTACGATGCCGAGGGCCATGATTTTAGTGGTTCTGGTATCAATACGATAATAACTATAAATATCACCGGAAATAATAGCACTGGTTTAAAAACTTTGAATGTGACCAATGGCACATTATCACCTGCTTTGACAAGTGATAATTATGGATACATGGTAACCCTAGATAGCAATGCGACGACAACCTTTGGCATTACGGCAACAGCTAATAATAATAGTGAAACCATTACTTATGTCAACGGCGATACCAATGAAACTATTACTAATCCGCAAAGCATAACATTTGTAACCACTGGTGGTAAAAGTGAAATGTTGGTAAAAATCAACGTTGGTAGTGTAACTTATAATTTGACCGTCACTAAACCGACAACCAGTTCTTCAAATGAACTAGCTTCACTTACCATAGGTAGTGTCAGCGTTAATTTAGTCAGTGGTAAACATGATTACGAAGTCGGGTTGACCGATGTAAATAGTTACGAAGTAAAAGCTACCTTAAAAGATAGCAGCAAATTTCATATTACTAATATGACTCTTCCAACTACCATGAGTGGTGCCACTGAATTTGCCATCGTTATTGATCCAATCGATAATACCGCTGGACTTAGCAGTGTAACATATGTTATAAAAGTAAAAAAGAGTAGCAGTAATTCTAGTACAACAGGAACTTCAAGCAATACTTCCGATAATCCCCAAACTGGTGGGGTAGCAATTACCATGGCTTTGGTCCTTACGATTTCCTTTTGCTTAAGTATCTATCTATACAAAAAGAATATCGAAGGTTACAATTAAATTGTCGACGATTAAAGAACATTAAATTATTCTTTTTTTCATATCCTTTGATAGGTGATAATATGCTACTTATAAAGGGATTTATCGTAGGCATCGGCAAAATAATCCCTGGCGTTTCCGGTGCTATCTTGGCAATCAATTTTAAAATCTATGAAAGAATATTAAACAGTATTACTAATTTTTTTGATAATTGGCAAGAAAATTTAAAATTCCTCTTAATATTTGGTAGTGGTGTACTTTTAGCCATTATCCTCTGCAGTAACATAATTCTATATCTCTTAAACAATTATCAGTTTATTACCCTAATGTTTTTTATTGGCCTAATTATCGGTGGTGTCTATAATTTTTCCAAAGGAATTACATATAATCGTAAAAATATTATCGTATTAACCATCGTAATACTCATTTTTTTATTCATCAGTTTAGGAAATCAAGATAATAATTATCAACTCAAAAATAATTTTCTTGATAACATCATCTTTTTCATCGGTGGAATAATTGAAATCTTTGCCTCAATTGTCCCTGGTATCAGTGGAACATCTTTACTGATGATGATTGGCATATATGATGATATTTTAAAAATGATTGCTATGACATACAATCTACCATATGTAATCAATCATAGCAATTTATATTTAAGTTATAGTTTAGGAATGATAACTTCATTTATCTTGAATGCCTACTTAATTACTTTTCTATTAAAAAAATATCGTCAAAAGAGTTATCTCGTCATTTTAGGCCTATCAATATCGAGTATTATCTTCCTAATTATTAAAACTATCAAAATAAAGATTACTCTCATCGAAGTTATTTTAGGGATAATGGTTCTAATGATTGGCCTCTTAATATCCTTCATTTTAGATAAATAAAATTTATAACAAAATTAGCAATCTCTATTGACAATTGCTAATAATAGTGCTATGATTAGAATGTAGTAAGCAAAGAGATACTTACTAAAGGTATTAAAATTATATTATTTATATGAAAAGGAGATGATAAATATGATGTTAGTACCTAGAAGAAATAGTTTTGATTTATTCGATAATTTTTTTGGAGATGATGATTTCCTACCTAAAAAAGAGCACAATTTGATGAGAACCGATATCAAAGAATTGAAAGACAAATACGAAATTAAAATGGATTTGCCTGGATATGAAAAAGACAACATCAATATTGAACTCAATGATGGTTACCTAGAAATATCTGCCAAAGTAGAAAAAGAAGATAATAGTTCTGATGATGAAAAATTTGTCAGACGTGAAAGATTTTATGGTGAATGTTCAAGAAGTTTTTATGTTGGTGATGATGTAAGTGAAGAAGATATCGAAGCTGAATTTAAAAATGGTATTTTAAAAATCGAAGTACCTAAAAAAGAAATTGAGGAAAAACAACCAGAAATTAAAAAGATTACGATTAAATAAATATTAAAAGACTATTAGAAATTATTAGATTTCCAATAGTCTTTTCTTTTGTCAACTATAGGTTGCATAGTCCTTAAGTATTTTACTTGAGGACTA
>CAZEVZ010000074.1:0-4956 GCA_964514935.1 uncultured Muribaculaceae bacterium | reverse complement strand
AATGGATAATGAAAGCTTTTTAGATAAATATGGTGAATATTTAACGGCAGTTAAATATATAACTAATCCAGCTATTGCTAGAGATAAGGAATTGAAAGAATTGGTAATGGTTTTACTTACGCCAGAAAAATCGGCTTGTTTGGTCGGTAAACCAGGTATTGGTAAAACAGCAATCGTCGAAGGACTTGCTTACCATATGCAGGCAAACGATATGCCAAAGGCCTTACAGGGATATAAGGTATATAAGGTTAGTACCCCATCGTTGCTTGGTGTTACCGATGGTGAAAACAAAGTAATAAGCTTGATCAATGAAATTAAAAAAAGAGAAAAAGTAATCGTCTTTATCGATGAAATTCATATGCTAATGGGAGCGGGTAGTCAAAATGGACCGGCCGATTTAGCCAATATGTTTAAAGAAGGTTTGGGTAGAGGAAGTGTCAAATTAGTTGGGGCTACGACTGTAGGTGAATATGAAAAATATGTTTTACGTGATAAGGCCTTCACTAGAAGATTTGAAAGAATTGACGTTTCTGAACCGACTGCCGAACAATGTGTACAAATTCTTATGAAAACAATTCCGAAAATTGAAGCTCAGACGGGAGTTAAATTTACATATACCGACTTTATTAAAGAAAATATCATCAAGTTTATTGTAAACATGACTAGTGAATATAAACGTGTATATGAAATATCAGCAAGATATCCAGATATTGCTCTGACGGTCCTTAGGCAGTGCTTTTCAGCGGCGCTATTCGATAATAGTGGGGTAGTAACTTTTAAGCACATCTATGCGGCAATTAAAAATACTAAAGTGGTATACCCAGATGTAATTAGAAAAGAATTGATTGTCTTTGCTGAAAAGTTTAAAAATGAATTAGCGGAAGAGAGTGTTGTGGTAGAGATACCCCCTGAAGAATAAAATAGTTAGAGGTGATAAAATGCAACTTAAAGAAATGTTTTCTGGTCTCGATTATGAACTGATCAAAGGAAATATGGATTTGGAAGTAAATGATATTGTCTATGATTCCAGAAAAGTAAAAGAAAATGATTTATTTATGGCTATTGTTGGTTCTGCGGTAGATGGGCACGATTATATTGAAATGGCCATTAAGAGTGGAGCCAAAGCCATTCTTGTTTCGAAAAATGTGGATATTAAAGAAGATGTAACCGTAATTAAAGTAAAAGATACGCGAAAAATACTTTCAAAACTAGCAATGAGATTATTTAAATATCCCCAAAGTAAACTTAAAACTATTGCCATTACTGGTACTAAAGGTAAGACGACCGTCAGTTTTATGATTAAAAAAATTCTTGAAGAAGCTGGCTATAAATGTGGTGTCATTGGAACTACAGGAATATATATTGGTGATAAAATATATCCCGCTAAAAATACAACTCCTGAATCATATGAGACAATTAAATATATGGATCAAATGGTCAAAAAGAAAATGGATTATCTAGTTATGGAAGTGTCTAGTCAAGCCTTAAAATACGATAGAGTTAACGATATTATCTTCGATGTAGGGGTATTTACCAATTTGAGCCAAGACCATATTGGACCAAATGAACATACAAGTATGGAAGATTATGTAAGTAGCAAAGCCAAATTGTTTAATCAATGCAATCATGGAATATTCAATATCGACGATAAGTATTTTTATGACATGGTTCAGGGTGGTGATGCTTCGATCAATACTTATGGTTACGATGAACGTGCCGATTTAAGAATTAAAAATATCAAATTATTACGTGATAAAAGTTTTATTGGGATTGAAATAGATACCGATGGAGTAATTAAAGATAAATTTAAGGTAAGTAGCCCAGGTAAGTTTTCTTCTTATAATGCTTTGGCGGCCATTCTTACATGTCATATGTTGGGAATAGATGCTAAATATATGAAAAAGGCGCTTAATGATTTCCATGTCAAAGGAAGAGTAGAACCAATTCATGTGTCGGATGATTTTACTTTGCTTATCGATTATGCCCACAATGGGGTAAGTACTGAAAGTATTTTAAGTACCATACGAGAATACGATCCAGGAAGAATTGTTACGATTTTTGGTTGTGGTGGTAATCGTAGTAAAGATCGTCGCTACGAAATGGGGGAAATGGCCGGTAAATATTCAGATTATTGTATCATTACTGAAGATAATAATCGTTACGAAGAATTTGAAGATATTGCCAAAGATATTTTGGTAGGTATGCATAAGACAAAATGTGCTTATACGATTATTCCCGATAGAAAAACAGCCATTAAATATGCTATTGAAAATGGTCAAAAGGGTGATATCATAATGTTAATAGGCAAAGGCCATGAAGATTATAAAGAAATCAAAGGTAAAAGATATCCTTTTGATGAAAGAGTAATTATTAAAGAAATACTTACAGAAATAGGAAAATAGGAAAGGTGATAAATATGGAATACAAAAAAATAGTTGTTGCTGGTGGAGGTATACTAGGAAGTCAAATAGCATTTCAAAGTGCTTATGTTGGTTTTGAGGTAACCATTTTAGTAAGAAAAGAAGATGCCAAGAGAAGCGTCCGAGCAAAATTAGAAAAAATAAGAGATACTTATTTGGAAGCAATCAAACTAATGGATAGTAAAGATGGTATAGATGCTTGGGCTAGAGGAATTGCGGATTATGATGATTTTAATGCTAAAAAATGCCAAGAACAAGTTCTTAAGGCTTATGATCGTATCAAAATTGTCAATGACCAAAAAGAGGCTTTGGAAGATGTTGATTTAGTTATCGAATCAGTTACTGAAAATATCGATGTCAAAAGAACATTTTATCAGCAAATTGCTCCATTATTACCAGAAAAAACTGTTGTGGTAACTAATTCATCGACATTATTGCCATCCAAATTGGCTAGCTCTACAGGAAGAAGTGAAAAGTTCTTGGCCTTACATTTTGCCAATTCGATATGGAAAAATAATACTGCTGAAGTTATGGGACATGCTGGTACTGATAAAAAGTATTTTGATGAAGTCATTGCCTTTGCTGAAGCTATAAGAATGATTCCATTACCGATTAGAGAAGAAAAATCAGGTTACCTTTTAAATTCGATGTTAGTTCCATTTTTACTTAGTGCAATGGATTTACTTGCCAATGGTATATCTGATCCTGAAACAATCGATAAAGCGTGGACACTTGGTACTGGTGCACCTAAAGGACCATTTCAAATTATCGATACTGTCGGTTTGATAACAGCTAAAAATATTGTCGAGCAGTATCAAAAAGTACCTACGATAGTTAATCCATTACTTAAAAAGATGATGTTGCCATACAACTACAAAAAGATGTTAGAACTATTAAATAAATATATCGAAGCCGGAAAATTAGGTAAGTCTACGGGCAAAGGATTTTACAAATATAAGTAGAGGAGTTAAAAAATGAATGATTTATTTATAATAGATAATTATGTCAATGAAAGAGAATTTAGAAATTATATCAATTCTTTACTGTTAAAAAAAGGTTACAATAGAGTAATGATCGATGACCCAAGAATTGCTGATCGTGATAAATCAAATGATAATGATATTTTAATTAAAAAAGGTGAAATATATTATACGATGCAAATATATTTAAATACCGATATTAAAAAATTACATATCGATGAAACATTAAAAGATATGGAAAAAGAAAATGTTTCTGCTGGTATTATCATTACTAACAATTATGTTAGTAGTGAAATGAAAGAATATGCCAATAGTAAATTGATTCAAATTTGGGATCGTATGGAATTAGAGAAAGAGTTTTAGTATTAGGAGGGTGGTTTTGATGAAAAAAATGATATTAAATACCGAGATAGTTATTTCTAGTTTATTTGTTACTGGCTTTGATAGAATTGATCCATTACTATTTACTTTAACTATCGGTAGATTATTTAGTAATGAAAAATTTTATCGTGAATTTGAATTTAATGATCGACCTTTATCATTAGCTTTTAGTGAATATATTACATATGATGGTTATGCCTATCATTTAAAAGAAGGTTATAATCTAGATACGAATGTTTCTAGTATTAAAGATAGTGAATGGTCACTTCAATCTACTTTAAAAAGTAATTGGCGCCTTTTAGAGTATCTAGATGAATTAGATTTTAAAGAAATAATAGTTACAAAAATGTTATATTTACGTGATGCTGATAAAACTGCATTAGAACATATGATAAGTAATAAAGAAAAAGCAATAATTGAAGAAATTGAAAGTACAGGATTTAAATATATGACCAATTCGACCAAGATAAAAAAAAGGTGGAAAGAAGATGACTAAAAACGAATTATTGATAAAGTTAAAAAAAGATAATAGAGACATGAAAAGTGATGTTGTAGAAAAATTGTAAAGACGTGATGAAAGGAAAAAAGAAATATTTTCCAATTATGATTATATTGATTGGTTAATTGAATTTGCTAAAGATTACGAAGTTTTTATTGTCGATGGCTGTGAATATCGTTATTTAGGATTACTTGAAGGAGACTATAAAGAAATAAAAGATTTCTACATTTTCTTCGATGGCATTTCTGAATATGCCAATAGAAATTATATTTATCCGAATTATTCTGAATTTGGTGCATATTATACGGTTAGTAAAGGTGATGTTGCTTTCAATATTGGGATGGAAGTAGGCCAGGGGGCATTACTTTATTTTGAAAGGACAAAATCTAATGATAATGCAATTGAATTTGATGATATTATGAAAAATAGAACATTTCCTAGAAAGCAAATAATTGCCGATGAATTTGATAAATTATCAGATGAAGTAGATAAAGTAGTTGCTTTAGGCATTCCTTTCAATTCGGTAATTGAAGAATTGAGAAAACGAAATAATAATTACACAAAAAAGAGAGTAAAATAAAAAAGGTTTTTCCAAAATTTTAGGAAAATCATTTTTTTATTTGTCAACTATAGGTTGCAAAGTCCTTAAGTATTTTACTTGAGGACTATCATTTCT
>CAZEVZ010000073.1:0-5002 GCA_964514935.1 uncultured Muribaculaceae bacterium | reverse complement strand
GCTAAAGAAAGAGAAATAAAAATAAAACAAGATGATAATTTTAAAGATATAACTATTGAACTTGAGGTGAAATAATGAAAGGCATAATTGAAGGTTTATTATATGTTCAAGGTGATCAAGGATTAACAATCGATGAAGTATCTGATATCTTAGAGATTACTCCGGAAGAAGCTAAAGGTTTAATCCTTTCCTTAAAACAGGATTATATAAATGAGGATCGTGGTCTAAGAATTAATTATTTAGGTAATTCCTTTAAATTAACAACCAAAGAAGAACATAAAGAATATTTTAAGAAATTGCTTGAAAATCCTAAAAATAATACCTTATCTAATCAAGCGCTAGAAACATTAGCAATTATTGCTTATAATGAACCATTAACTAGACTTGATGTCGATGAGATTAGAGGCGTCGATTCGGTTTATGTCGTTCGTAGATTACTTGCTAAAGGATTGATCAAAGAATGTGGGCGTAGCGATAAACCAGGTCATCCCATTTTATATAAAACAACTGATGAGTTCTTAGATTATTTTGGCTTATCAAGTAAAGAAGATTTACCTAAAATCGAAGTACTTGAAGAAACTAATAATGAAGATAAAGATTTATTTAAATCAACATATAAAGAAGATTAAAAAAATATAAGGATAAAAAGGTGATAATATGAATATAATTGATATTATTAATAAAAAAAGATTAAAGGAAGCCTTATCTGATGAAGAGATTAAATATGTAATTGATGGCTATTTATCAGGTGAAATAAAAGACTACCAAATGTCATCGTTATTAATGGCGATACTTTTAAACGATATGACTAATGATGAAATATACTCGTTAACTAAATATATGGCTGAGTCTGGTGATAAATTAGATTTGTCTACACTTGGTGACAATGTTGTCGATAAACATTCAACAGGTGGTGTCGGTGATAAAACGACTCTAATTATTGCCCCAATCGTTGCTTCATGCGGTGTTAAAGTTGCTAAGATGAGTGGGCGAGGATTAGGCCATACCGGAGGAACAATTGATAAACTTGAATCAATTCCTGGTTTTACTGTCAATTTAACTGAAGAAGCATTTTTAAATCAAGTTAATGCAATAAATGTTGCTATCACTAGTCAAACGGAAAATATAGCGATTGCCGATAAAAAGATTTATGCCTTAAGAGATGTCACTGGAACAGTCGAGTCTATTCCTTTAATCGCTTCATCTATCATGAGTAAAAAGATTGCTCTAGGTACTAAAAAACTAGTGCTTGATGTCAAGGTAGGCAATGGTGCTTTAATTAAAAATTTGGAAGATGCTAAAAGATTATCTCAGCTTATGATTAATATTGGTAAACACAATAATATGGAAGTTATCTGTATTTTAACTAATATGGATATTCCGCTAGGCAATAATATTGGTAATTCGCTTGAAGTCGAAGAAGCCATTGCTATCTTAAAAGATCATAAATTAGGACATTTAAGAGATTTATGTATTGAACTATCTAGTCATATGGTCGCTCTTGGCTTAAATATTCCATATGAAGAAGCTAAAGAAAAAGTTCTAAATAATTTAGATAATGGCAAAGCCTATAATAAATTTATTGAATTAATAAAATATCAACATGGCGATATTGATAATTTACCAAAAGCTGTTGGTAAATATGAAATAAAATCGATGACTAAAGGATATTTAATCGATATCGATGCCTATAAATTAGGAATGCTTTCAATGTCACTTGGGGCTGGACGTAAAAATAAAGAAGATACAATTGATTATACCGCGGGTATTATTGTCAATAAAAATATTGATGATTATATTAATGAAGGTGACATCATTATGACTTTATATACCAATAAACAAATTGACACCATCGATAATACCATTTTTAAAATATCAAATAAAAAAATAGATAACAATAAATTAATATATGAAATAATAAAATAAGGATGTGATAATATGAATAAAATTACTTATGTAACCGGTAATTGGGCTAAAATAGCAAGTGCTAAACAAGCTCTAGAACCAATCGGTTATGAAATTGATAACATTAAAATGGAAACACCCGAAATCCAAGCAGATGATGTTACCGAAGTAGCTAAGTATTCTGCTAAATGGGCTGCAAATGAATTGAAAGTTCCTGTTCTAAAAAATGATTCTGGATTATTTGTTAAAAGCTTAAAAGGATTTCCAGGTGTATATACTCATTATGCTGATGATACGATTGGCGTTGATGGATTATTAAAATTAATGGAAGACATCGAAGATAGAGAAGCTTATTTCAAAGAATCGATCGCATATTGCGTTCCAGGTGAAGAACCAATTGTTTTTGAAGGTATTACGAAAGGTAGAATCGCTAAAGAAAAATCAGGCGAATACGGCTGGAGCTGGGACTTTGTCTTTATCCCAGAAGGTGAAGATAAAACCCTAGGCTGTTTCAAAGATGAAGAAAGATGGAAATTCTGGAGCCTTGATTCATATAAGAAATTAGTTGAATATTTACAAACTCAAAAGAAATAAATATAAAATAAAAAAAGGCATTAAATCAAAGAAATGAATTAAATGTCGTTTTTTTTACTATCACTGTTAATAAATTGCTATTTTACAATTTATATGTTAAAATATTACGAGAGAAGAGGGAATAATATGGATAAAAGAGATATTTTTATTGGTGGAGCATGGCCATATGCCAACTATTTTTTACATATTGGTCATTTTGCAGCATTATTGCCAGGTGATATTCTAGCTAAGTACTTTAGAGGTAAAGGTGATAATGTTATCTATGTATCTGGATCAGACTGTCATGGAACACCAATCACTGAAAGAGCTAAAAAAGAAAATAAAAGTCCACGTGAGATAGCTGAATATTATCATAACGAATTTGCTAAAACATTTAAAAATGCCGGTTTTGAATATGATCTATATTCTGCAACCATGACTGACCATCATAAAGAATATGTAATGCAAAAGTTTAAGAAAATGCTTGATAATGGTTATATCTATGAAAAAGAAGAAGAACAAGATTATTGTGAGAAGTGTAAGAAACTCTTATCTGATAGAGAAATAATTGGTATTTGTCCACATTGTGGTGGTGAAAGTACTGGAGATCAATGTGATGAATGTGGTTCTTCACTTGACAGTAGTGAAGTCCTTGACAAACATTGTAAAGAATGTGGTACAAAAGCAACTTTAAAGAATAATAAACATTTATATTTTAAATTGCCAGCCTTTCAAGAAAAACTACAAAAACTAATTGATGATAATAAAAATAGATGGCGTAAAAATGCCATTGGTGAAGCTCAAAAATTTATCAATATGGGACTTGTTGATAGAGCAGCTACTAGACAACTTGATTGGGGCGTACCTGTTCCAGTTGAAGGTTATGAAGATAAAAGAATCTATGTCTGGATTGAAGCTGTTCTAGGTTATCTATCCGTAGGACAAAAAGTAGCTGATGAAAGAGGTATCGATTTTGATAAATTTATGTCTCAAGATAATCCTAATTTATTAACTTACTATGTTCATGGTAAAGATAATATTCCTTTCCATACGACGATTTATCCAGCTTTAATTATGGCTATCAAGAATGATTATAAATTACCAGATTATATTATATCTTCTGCTTATGTTAATTTAAATCAAGAAAAAATGAGCAAATCAAAAGGTAACTTAATAACTGTCAATGAATTGTTAGAAAAATTTGATAGTGATACCCTAAGATTTTATTTCTCATTTAAAGGACCAGAAACTAATGATATGAGCTGTTCAATCGACGATATCATTCAGACTCATAATAAATTCTTAGTTGGTATGTTAGGTAATTTCGTCAATAGAAATTTATCATTTATTAATAAAAAATTTGATGGTGTAATTAAAGAATCTAATATTGATGAAACAATTATTAAAAGTACTAAAGAAACTTTTGATAAAGTAGGTACCTACTTTGAAAAAGGCGAAATTAGAAATGCTGTTTCTGAAATATTTGAATATGTTGCCCTAGCTAACAAGTACTATGATAGTAAAGAACCATGGAATCAAGTTAAAGAAGATATTGATGCTTTTAATGATACGACATATACATGTACTTATATGATGGCTAATATTGCTAACTTGATTGCTCCAATTCTACCAAATGCATCTAAGAAGATAAAAGCAATGTTAAATCTACCACCATACATATGGCAAGAGCAAACAATTAGTGGCGATATTAAAATTAACAATTTAAAAATCATCTATAATCGTTTAGATGAAATAAAATAAAGAATAATTAATTTTATTCTTTTTTTCTTTATTTATATGTGATATAATGTACGTATAAGCATTGATTGTGTACATCACAATTTGTTGCTAGGGGGAGAGATTATGAAAGACGTAAAACAACAAACAGGTTATCCTACTATCGATAGACCATGGGATAAATATTATGAAAAAGAATTTAAAGAAGAAGACATACCTAATATGTCAATTTATCAACTTGCATTAGAGTCAAATAAAGAAAATATGCAAAAAACAGCACTTGATATGAGAGTAAGTAAAAATGATTTTGCCAAAGGAATAAAGTTATCATACCAAGGATTATTCGATAGAATAGATGAGAGTAGTAAAGCTTCAAAAATTATTGGTTTAAAACAAGATGAAATAGTACCATTTATATTGCCAAATGTTCCAGAAGCAAGAGTTTTAGTATACTCAAGCAACAAAATAGGAGCTACTTCATATCCGGTATCACCACTAATGCCAGTAAATCAATTAGAACAATTTATTAAAGATAATAATATAAAAAATTTATTTATATTTGAAGCTTTCTGGGAAAAATATGCCCAAGCATTAAAAAATACAGAATTAGAAAATATTGTTTTACTTGATGGAAGTGAATCATTACCAGAATCTATTCAAAAATTGAAAAGATTAAAAGAATTTATAACTGGAAGTAAAAAAGAAATATATAAAGGCGATAAAAGAATTATGCCATGGCATGAATATGTATCTTATGCTAAATCATATAAAGAAACTATTTTACCAT
>CAZEVZ010000072.1:0-5045 GCA_964514935.1 uncultured Muribaculaceae bacterium | reverse complement strand
GAAGTAATTTTCACTCTGTCTACACTCCTCTTCTAGAAAATAAGATATTTTCTAAATTCATTGTACTCGATTTTAATACCAAAAGTCAAGTAGTTTTTACATTTATATATAGATTTGAATTGTTTTTGTAAGAATATCGATATATGTGAAACTTTTTATCTCCCCAGTGGCCAATTTTATCGTAAAAACATTATTATATAATTTCCACAAAATTCCATCGTATCTTTCCTTTCGATTTCTACTTCCAAAGTATATCAAAACAATTCTTGAGCCTACTTTAGTAAATAGATAACGCTTAATTTGCTTTATATTCATTATCGCGGATAACCTATATACATAGCGCCCCTAGTGATTATTCCTCCCATACCATCGGATCCATATTTCGTTTTATCTAAAATTTTCATAATATTTATATCTTCGTTTTTATTTGAAAAAGAAAGACAAGCCGCTACAATTGCCGGATCCAAAGCATGAATATTTATCCTTTTCGGACTAGATGCAAAATTGGCCCCTGCCTTAATTAAATCCTCATAATTTGATTGACAAGCCCCTGCTATAATAAACAACTTATCGTGCGCTTTCTCATATTTTCGCGCTTCTGTTACCGCTTCGACAAAACTGGAAGTATTCTTATAATTTTCGCGCTTATTCCTCGAAAAAGCATCATGCCCCGTCAATACCAAGATATCAGGATTGTATTTTTGTAATAACGATTGCACTTGAATTGGCATCTGATCTTCTGCTAAATATAACCCATAAGCCTTAACCTTATTCTTTTCATAAAAGGCCATACACTTATCTAAATATTCCACATCACCATCTAGTTGAAGAACGCGTCCCGGAAGAAAAAAATACTCATTTCGATCCAAGTCACGATAATCGGCAATACTAGGTCTAAAATCATCTTCCTTCACATCATTCTTACATAACACCAAATCTTCTCTAGGACTATCCGCATATAATCTTACTGATACCCCCTTTAAATAATACATTTCCCCCTTAATATCGACAATTTTAAATACAATATCATTATTATAAGAATTCCTCGTTACATAATCACCTTTATTAAACATCTTCTTCACCTATCAAATAATATGCATAAAAAGAGAAAATATAACAAAAAAATAACTATAGTTCCCTAGCTATTTCTCCAAATACTTCTACCGGTATATCCTCGGCCCTATTTAACAAACTATAATTATTTTTCTTTAAAACTTTTTCTATCTTTAACAAATCGTAGCCCTTTAAATTATTGCGTAAGTTTTTTCTTTTAAATTGAAAAGCATCTTTGATCAACCTCTCAAAAACATCAAAATTGGTGTTACCTAGTCGATCGTTTTTGGTTAGTTCAATAACCGCACTATCGACATTGGGCTCCGGTATAAAACTTTTTCTGCTCACATCGAATAATTTCTTTATCGTATATCTAGCACCAAGTAACACCGAAATCATTCCATAATCGCGACTACCATAGTTAGCTGACAACCTCATCGCTACTTCCTTTTGAACCATAATTATTAACTTATCTGGATAGCTTTCATTCAATAATTTTGTAATGATCGGTGTCGTTATATAATATGGCAAATTAGCAATCACATATATTTTTTTATTACCATATTGATCCCTTATCTTACTAGTATCTTGCTTTAAAAAATCTCCGAAAATAATTTCATAATTATCATTGCCACCAAGCACCTCTTTAAGCATCGGTTCAACCCTCGTGTCGATTTCATACATAATTGTATAGCCAGCTAATGGAACAATATACTTTGATAAACTACCACCGCCTGGACCTATTTCAATTACCAACGTATCTTTATCTACACCACTTAAATTAGCTATTTTCTTAACAATATTATCATCCTTAATAAAATTCTGTCCAAATGCTTTTTTATATTTAAAATCACCCATAATATCCCTCAATTAGTATTTTATAAATATTTGTGATCTCTGTCAAGAAAAAAAGACAGCCTAAACCGTCTTAATTATATCCATATCTATTACCACCATAGACAATATATTTATCACTATAGTTAGTTACAAACCACGCTCTAAAGCCTAAATATTCATTGTTTCTTATACCATTTAGTCCATCTAATACAGCCTGTTTAGCAATATTATATTTTTCTGTTCCATATTGACTACCACCTGGCATATATTGTAAGTATGAACCTGCAAAATATACTTCGAACTGTCCAGCCCTAATAACTTGTTGATAAGGCGTACTTCCAGCCCAATTATTCCAAGTTGGATTATCGCATCTATTCAAAATAACTGATACAACTCCCAAAGCATCATCAAATGTCTTATCAAATTCTCCAGAGACGACAGCCACCACTACATCGAATTCATAGTCACTTAAATCGTATGTCTTATTTCCTTCAGTAACCTTAAAGCCCATATCCTCTTTACTGTGATATTTACTCGCATCCACTGAAACTAACGGTGTACTAACTATTGTTTCCTCTGACTCTTTTTTATTTTCTATTTCTTTAACATTATTATCTACTTTTTCAATTGAAGGTAATTCCTCTAATGTTGCATCTTCTTCTTTTACTTCCTCTTCCAAAGGTTTCTCTTCTTGATTAAATAATAGTGATACTGAAGTTGCAATTTTATTTAAATTTTCATTATGAATAGTACTTACATGTTTTTCAACTTTAATATCATTATTATTTAGTGTACCAAAGAATAATCCCACTATAAAGCATTGACAAGTAATTACTAACAAGCCAGTTATTGCTTTCTTCATGAATTGATCACCTCTTATTAGTTAATCGGTAATACTATCTTAACATATTAAAAGCTAAAAGTCAAATAAGCTATTGGCATTATTAGCCGTAATTATTGAAACATTTTTTAAATCCATTTTCTTTATTTCCCCAATTTTCTTAACGATAATTGGAATATTCGCTGGAGTATTTTTCTCACCACGATAAGGTACTGGTGCCAAATATGGTGAATCTGTTTCTAATAATATATATTCGACGGGAATATTTTCTATGACATTGACAATATTTTTCGCATTCTTATAGGTACATACTCCGCCAATACCAATATAAAAGCCCAATTTAATAAACTCTTTTGCCATCTCTAAACTACCACTAAAAGCATGGACACTTCCACACAAGTGATATTTACTTAATATATCATAAGTGTCTTGTATTGCATCCCGTGTATGCACTATTACAGGCTTATCATATTGAGACGCTAATTCTAACTGTCTCTTAAATACCTTTAACTGCCTCTCTTTATTTGTATTTTCGTAATGATAATCAAGTCCAATTTCCCCTAAAGCAACTATTTTTTCATCGTGCATATGCGCTTCTAACCACTTGATACATTCATCATTATAATCATCCAATTCTGTTGGATGAAAGCCAATTGCACCGTAAACAATATCATATTTTTTGACTAGTTCCAAAACCTCTAAATTAGATTTCATATCACAACCATTGACAATTATTTTGGTAACACCAGCCTCTTTAATCTTTTTGATAAGCAAATCAATATCATCGTAGTATTCACTAAATACATGACAATGCGTATCAATCATCCTATCACACTACTTTCTACATTCTCTCATAATCATTAAATACTTTAATACCGCACAAATTAAAGCACTTAAATAAATAATATCAATTATACAAAAATTATTGCATATCTTGATTATTACTAAACCTATCAACAAAAATAAATAAATTAAAACTGCATTATTTAATTGTTTTTTACTTGGCATCTTACTCTAGTCCTTTCATAATGCACTACCTGTAAACTATAACAAATATCCACTTCTTTGTAAAGAAAGATAATTATTATTAACTAAATTTTACAAAATATGTCAAGAAAAAATAGTCGAAACAAGTCGACTATTCGTTATTTTCTTTCTCTATTCTTTTAAATAGTACTTCAGGTTCGTTCACTTTTGTTCCACTTGCGTACTTTCCAAACTCATCTACACTATCATAACCACTAATATTAGTGTTCAATTGTTTAAAAATACTTTCAGCCGTATCAGGTAGATATGCTTGTAAAAACACCGTTGCAATTCTTATTGACTCAACTAGATTATAAATAACTGTCTTAAGACGTTCTTTTTTACTTTCGTCTTTAGCAAGTACCCAAGGTGTTGTTTCATCGATATATTTATTACATCTACGATATACATCCATAATATTTTCTAATGAATCTGCTATTCTAAACTTGTCGATATTTTCATCAAGTGTTCCCTTAAGTCCTAATACCGCATCGATAAGTTCTATATCCAAATCTTCGCTTACATTTGAATTAGTAACAATACCATCAAAATATTTATTAGCCATTCCAATAGTTCTATTTACTAGATTTCCTAAAACATTAGCCAAATTAGTATTGATTGCATCAACAAGTAAATCTTCTGTATAATTACCATCTGATGCAAAAGGCATTTCATGAATCATATAAAACCTTACTGCATCGACACCATATTTATTAACCAAATCATCCGCATATACGATATTTCCTTTTGATTTACTCATCTTATCGGTTCCAAACAATAACCATGGATGTCCAAAAACACGTTTTGGTAGCGAAACACCTAAAGCATACAACATAATTGGCCAATAGATTGTATGAAATCTCAAAATATCTTTACCGATCAAATGAATATCGGCTGGCCAATATTTCTTAAATGCTTCTTCACTTTCACCATCAGGATTATATCCTAAAAAAGTAATATAGTTAGATAGCGCATCTATCCATACATAAACTACATGCTTGTCATTGAAACTAACGGGAACTCCCCATTTGAAACTCGTTCTAGATACACATAAATCCTGTAAACCAGGCTTAATGAAATTAATCATAATATAATTTTTTCTTGCTTATGGTTCAATAAAAACGGGATGACTCTCAATATATTCCTCTAAACATTTAGATTACTTTCTCATTTTAAAGAAATAAGCTTCTTCACATGCTTCATGTACTTCTCTACCACAATCAGGACACTTACCATCTACAAGTTGACTTTCAGTCCAAAAAGACTCACAAGGAGTACAATATAATCC
>CAZEVZ010000071.1:0-5057 GCA_964514935.1 uncultured Muribaculaceae bacterium | reverse complement strand
TCACTAACCATATTATCAATATTTTCTAAAATAAATCGATTCTCTTTAAAATAATACATTCCTTTATGGACAATATCTCTTATCTTCTCATATAAATATTCATTAGGAATAACAATATTACGCCATTTAACTCTATTAGAATCATCCGTTAATTTATTATTTGCTAGAGCATATAGATCACTTATTTTAATATTATCGATTCGAAAATTATCGGTCTTTATCGTTTCATAATTAGGAATATTCTTAACCATCAAGTATGTCAATATAATGGGAATCAATTTCTCTTTCACATTATCTATATAACCATCATTAAGTATTTTAATCGTATCTCTAATAATTTGTCGATGATTATTATTAATATCACTATTCGAATATCCCTCTTTATAATTATCGATATCGGTCAAATAATCAAAGACCTCGTAAAATTCTTCTAACGTAATATCTTTATCATCATTGATTGTAATAATATTATTACTTAAATAATATGTCCTAAAATTATTTTTAATCTCTTTAACTAACTCTTCATAGTAACCACGATTATTAACTCTGCTAATCTTCTCTTTTGTAAATTTATCGATTAAAGTTGTAATCTTACTTGCATCTTTCGTTTCAAGTATACCTCCAACATCAAGTTTATCTTTATTACATTTATCGATTACTAATTTATTATTTTCATATATTTCTTTTATCTGAACCAATAATTTATCGATCTCTTCAATTTTTCTTTTTAATTGAATCTTTACTTTATAATTATTTACTTTTCTTAAAAAGTCTTCCGTGATATCAATCTCTTTATAATCTTTCTTTTCATTATAATTACCATTATTTAGGAATAATAATGTCAGATATAAATTAAACTTAAATTCGTAATTATTTTTACTTATTTTTCCTGAATTATTCAATAATTCGAATAGATAATCAACATATGTCATATCTTTCATTATATCCCTCCCTAGCATAATAATTATACTGGAAAAGATAAATAATAGTCAAGAAAAAAGAGATTATTTTATGATCTCTTTATCGATATAATTCGGATTTATTTTATCGATATCATTTTCTACTTTATCAGTACTATCTAATTCATCCCACATATCGTCTCCATCATCTACTGAAGCTATCTTTACTTTAGTATCTCCGACTATTTCGATACCTAATTCTTTCTCGACATCTAATTTGATGATATTACCTTCACTTTTAGCACTGATACATGTCGGTTGCTTTAAACTTCTGATAATGATATCTTTATTTACCACATCTTTACTGCTTACAAATAGTTTTTCTTCTTCAGTATAAGGAATCGTCTTGGTAGTAACCATGGTCTTCGTATCATCATCGTAGGAATACCAAACATTCGCATCAAATGAACCGGTAATTACTATTTTATCATTTTCCTCGTGGGCTTTGAAGTTATGGTTGATAATCCAGCATCCTAAAACAGTTGAAGGTGTATTTGCAACTTCGATGTTGTATGAATTCGTATATTTTTTCTTACCTTTGCCAATGACAGCTTTAGTAACTATTTCTCTATATGCCAATTACATCACTCCTCACAATAGATTATGCGAGAAACTAAAAAAAAGTACTATTTCTGTTTTTTAGTACTCTTCTTTTCTTCTTTATAGAGATAATATCTTCCAAGCAGACCATAACAAATAATAATTAGTAAAATTAGTAAGACGATTCCCATTATTACGCGCATTAACATTGTCTTTAACAAGTAGATAACCAACATATAGGTCGTTGTGATAATAAAAGCATTGATCAAACTATAGGCATATTGAAATTTTCGAAAATCGATTTTTTTCGGATCTATTCCATAAATACCTGATAAATATATCAGTTCCAAGGGCATCTCATCCTTCTTTAATTTTTTATTTTTTCTTACGAATAAAAAATAATTAAATAGAAATACCAAGGTATATACGATAACCATTTCTAAAAATATCTGAATAATTTTTGACATTATTATCACCTAAAACGATTATATAACATATGAAATTTTTTTACAAGTAAAGAAAAGAAGAAATTACTTATATTTTTTCGCAATTTCATCTAAATCTTCAATTAAATTATCAGCTTCTTCCCAGCTTTTAAGTCGAGCTCCCGCGGCATAGACATGTCCGCCACCACCGTATTTCATTGCTACTTCGTTGACGATTGGACCATGTGAACGAATATTGGCCTTGATAACTCCCGTTTTAACATCTTCGGAGAAGAAGACCCAAATTGAGATTCCCTCGACAAATTTTAAATCGTTTATCATGTTGCCCGCAGCGGCACTATCGACATCGAACTTTTTGATGATATCATCGGTAATTTTAATATATGCCACCTTGTTATCAGTCAAGATCAAATTCTGGTAAATATAACCTTGAAATTTAACTTCAGATAATGGTCTTGAATAAAGTGACGGGTATAATTTCGTAAAATCGATGGCTGAAATCTTCAATAGTTTAGTTACCAATTCATAAGTTTCTAAAGTCGTATAATCGTGTAAGAACCTATCGGTATCGCCAACAATTCCAACATAGATATTTTCGGCAATCTTCTTTGACATCTTAAGTTTATTCGCTAAAATAAACTTGAAAATTAACTGACTGGTACTAGACGATTCCTCGATGTATTCGAAATTACCAAACTTATCGACAAAAGGATGATGATCGATTTTGATAACTTCCGCAAATGAATTAAGATCATCGATTCCATCGATTCTTTTAATATCTGGCGTATCCATAACGATAAGTAAAGCATCTTTATAGTTGACATCGTCGGTTTTGTCGGTACTTCCCATAAACTTGAAACGTGAAGCCAAAGACCCTACCGCATAGACATGCTTGTTAGGAAAATTGAGTAAAATCAAATCCTTCATCGCAAATTGACTACCGAGTGCATCGGGGTCAGCCCCAATATGTCTAGCAATGACAATGGTATCATACTTTTTAATTTGTTTTAATATATCCTTAAATAATTTCATTTTCTTCCAATTCTTTTACTTTTGCTTTTTCTTGATATAAAGCATAAGTGTCTCTAGCTATCATCAATTCTTCATTAGTTGGGATAACATAACATGGAATTGCTGAATCCTCGGTTGTAATTAACCTTTCTACGCCACGACAATCATTGGCTTCTTCATCTATCTTAACACCTAATGGTGCCAAAGCATCAAGAACTTCTCTACGCGTATGAATTGAATTCTCTCCAATTCCGGCCGTAAATACGATAGCATCACAACCACCTAATTCAACATAGTATTTAGCTATATGATCGATGATACGATTCGTAAACATCTTTTGAGCTAAATCACAACGATGATTACCAATTTTAATACCATCTTCGATATCTCTTGAATCACTAGATATTCCACTGATACCAAGTAATCCACTCTGTTTATTTAAAATTTCATCCATTTCTTCAGCACTACAATCCAACTGCTGCATCATATAAGTAATAACTGTCGCATCCATATCACCGCAACGTGAACCCATCATTAGTCCTGAATTAGGTGTAAGTCCCATCGAAGTATTCACGCATATTCCTTCTTTAATTGCTGAAATACTAGCCCCATTACCAATATGGCAAGTAATCAATCTTGTGTTGTATCGTCCAAGTATCTCATTCATACGTGCTGATACATATTTATGACTTGTTCCATGAAAACCATATTTTCTAACTTTATACTTATCGCACCATTCGTAAGGTACCGGGTACATATAGTTTTCCTCTTCGATTGTTTGATGGAACGCTGTATCGAAAGCCCCTGTTTGTAAAGCATTAGGTACAACCTCTTGAGCTGCCTTGATACCTTTGATTGCTGCTGGATTATGTAGTGGCGCTAAAGTCGCTAATTCTCTAACCTTTTTGATATTTTCATCGGTCATTTCTTCCGTTTTATCAAAGTAAGGACCACCCTGGGCGATACGATGTCCAATTGCCTTAATTTCATCTAAAGATTCCACTATATTGTTTTCGATTAGTTCTTCCATAACTAATTCCATCGCTCTTTCGTGGTTTTTAAGTTCTACTTCTTTTTTGATCTTTTCACCATTTAATTTAATCGTATAGAAACTCTCTTTCATGCCTATTCTTTCAAATACTCCAGATATTAAAACTGTCTCCTCTGGCATATCGAAAGCCTGAAACTTTAAAGATGAGCTTCCCGCATTTACTGATAATACTATCATATTACACCTCTTTCTCTATAAATTATATCATGTATTCCTTTTTTTTCAAGCAAATAAGCATCATTTAAAGAAAAAACTTCACGTATGAAGTTAATTCATTATTTCTAAAATTGCAGGCAATATCTGCATCTTTCTAGATAGAATATTTGGTAGATAAAGTCCTTCCACTATTTCTTCGATATTAAGAGCTTTTTTAAGGATATCTTTACCGCCATTGCTAAAGTATACATAAGTACCATTCTTGATGATATCGGTAACAAACAATGCCACAAATTTATAATCATTGGTTTTTTCAACATTGTTTAACATATCGATATATCCTTTTTTATCTTTCTCAAATTCCAAGATATTAGTTGTAAATATTTGTCCTAAACCAATTGTTCCATCATCCGTTGGATAGCGTTTAAAGTCATTATATAACACTTCTTCTCTCGTTTTACCTGTCAATTTAGTGCCATAACTAATCATCTCAAAGCCATATTTTTTATAACCAACTTTAGCAATTCTAGCTAGATGATTGACCGCATCCCGATCGATATTTGTCGTCGTTGGTGAATTCAAAATCAACGTATCGGATAAAATTCCCGATAACATTAACCCCGCCATATCTCTAGGTATTCTTATACCATTTTCCTTATACATCAAATAGATGATGGTACAACTACTTCCTACCGGCATATTTCTAAAATTTATCGGATGAGTAGTACCAATATTGGCAATATTATGATGATCGATAATTTCTAAAATATCAGCTTCTTCTAAATTAAAACCTGCCATAGTAATAGCAAAGATCAGAAATAGTTATTTGAATACTATTAATTTAAATATATATTTTAAAATATATTATAAAATAATATAAAAATAATCTAATAT
>CAZEVZ010000070.1:0-5603 GCA_964514935.1 uncultured Muribaculaceae bacterium | reverse complement strand
TCTTAACTAATGGTAAAACACAACACTTATAAGGTGCTAAATATGGAATAAGTTTTAACACTTCACGCGTATCACCATCAGGTAATTTTTCAATCGTGTATGCATTATCGAGAATCGCCAATACCAATCGATCACAACCAACCGTAGATTCGACAATATATGGGATATATTTTTCATTGGTTATCGGGTCTTGATATGTCTGTGACTCACCAGAGTATTCTTGATGCCTTGATAAATCAAAATTAGTTCTATTATGAGTACCATTTATTTCTCCCCAACCAAAATTAAATTTATATTCGATATCACATGCTTCTTTAGCATAATGGGCCAGTTTTTCATGATCATGATAACGTAGTTTTTCTGCGGGCAATCCTAGATCAATAAAATATTTTTTAGCGTATTCTTTAAAATATTTATAGAAATCACTATCTGTTCCCTCTTTGCAGAATGTCTGATATTCCATCTGTTCAAATTCAATAGTTCTAAAAGTAAAATTTCCTGGAGTTATTTCATTTCTAAAAGCCTTTCCTACTTGAGCAATACTGAAAGGTAATTTAGCACGCATACTACGCATGACATTTAAAAAATTAACATATTCTCCTTGAGCATTTTCGGGACGTAAATAGACGATACTTTTGCTGTCTTTTACGACGCCTCTAGTTGTTTCAAACATCAAGTTAAATTGTCTTATATCAGTAAATTCACTTTTGCCACATTTAGGACATGGCACTTTATTATCTTTGATATACCTGACCATTTCGTCTTGAGTCATGCCATCAGCGTGAGCATCGCTATTATAATCATCGATTAAATTATCAGCACGATGTCTCGTATGACAATACTTACAATCGATAAGGGGATCTGAAAAACTGCTTACATGTCCTGATGCTTCCCAAACTCTCGGGTGCATCAAAATATCCGCATCAATTTCATAAGCATTGATTCTTTCTTGGACAAATCTTTTACGCCAACTATCTTTGATGGCATTTTTAAGTCTACTTCCTAAAGGACCATAATCCCATGTATTAGCAAGTCCTCCATAGATTTCACTTCCTTGAAAGATAAAGCCATATTGTTTACAATAATTAACTAATTCCCCCATCGTAATTGTTTTTTCTTCATTCATTTTCTTTTCCTCCTTATAAACAGAAAAGAATCCCTAAAAACATAAAGACGAAAATACTTTCCGCGGTTCCACTTTATTTATTCCTAAGAATCCCTCTAAAATACATTGCTCTAGGTTTCCAAGCCCGTCATCGCATCCATAAATATATATAGATTATAACACGTTAATAGCGATAAAGCAATAAAATTTTTTCTAAAAATACTTGACTATATAGTCCCACCATTGATTGGAGGGAGCTATTTTCTCTTTTTAAATACCAAGGAAAAAATTGTAATAGAAAATTTAATTTAGGAAGTTAGAGGAAGGCAGGTATTTTATAATTGATAACATACAAGTATATCATTGTGGTACCAGGATAAATAGAATTGGATATATTTCATTGATTCATAGAGTTGATAAAATTATAAAAAGAAGTAACTATGCTTATATTACAATTACTTCTTTTTTAATTTTTTCTCTGTCTTTTCTTTAATATGCTTTATTTTAATTCTAACATTAGGAAAGGATTCCATAAGTCTTCTAGTTAGGGGTGATAAATTGATGAGGTATTCTCTTACTTTTTTATTGACTTCTTCAGTATCATCTTTAAAATTACTAAAATCGATATTTTTAATCTTACCAATTACAAAGAGTGATACGATATAATCGATAGCAAACAACACAAAGAGAATTATTCCCAAAATAAGGACGATATTATGGGGTATTTTAGCTAATATGCCAGTAAATAATGGATTTACGACATACATTATCAACATACCCGCTAGACCAAAAGGAATCGTCGTTTCTAAACAGATTCGGCCATTTAGATTGAATTTTCGATCTGAATAATCCCACCATCTAGCATTGAATAACTTTTCCATAAAGTATGAAGTTAAATACTCTAGCGTCATAAAAAGGACGGTTGCTAAAACAAACAAAGCTAGTGGACTACTGATGTATTTTTCTAGAAAATGAATCATCAAAAGAGCCCCAACACCATATATTGGGCATACCGGTCCAATCATAAAGCCACGATTGACCAGTTTTTTATCTTTATATAAAATATCACAAGTATCGATAATCCAACCGATAAATGAATAGATTAGAAATAGTAAAAAGATATAACAATATTTATACATAATATCTACTTATTCCTTTGCATTTTATAGGCTTTTAACACATTCGCACCTAACATGGCCACCGTCATTGGTCCTACTCCTCCAGGTACGGGGGTAATATAGGCACATTTATCTTTGACATTTTCGTAGTCGACATCGCCACACAAGCCACTTTCCAATCTCGTAATACCGACATCGATAACGACAGTACCTTTTCTTACCATGTCGCGAGTTATCAATTTAGGTTTGCCGACAGTGACAACTAGAATATCGGCTTTCTTTGTGTATTTAGCTAAATCTTTAGTTTTCGAATGGCATAACGTTACCGTTGCTCCCTCATTCGTCAACATCGTAGACATTGGCTTACCAACCAAATTACTACGGCCTACAACTACGGCATGTTTACCAACAACATCGATATTGTATCGCTTTAAAATTTCCATAACTCCAAAAGGAGTGCATGAATAAAGGGCATCCTTGCCATGGAATAATCGACCAGCATTTAAATCGCTCAAACCATCGACATCTTTTTCAGGAACGACCGCATTTTGAATGACATTCGTATCGATATGACTAGGAAGTGGCATCTGTACCAATACACCATGGACATTTTTATCTTTATTTAACTTATCAATTTCTTTTAATAAAGCTGCTTCGGTAATATCTTCAGCAAATCTTTTATGTAAATATCCATAGCCGATATATTCAGCCATCTTCGCTTTTTGTTTAATATAGACGTTACTGGCTTCATTATCCCCTACTTGAATGACGACAAAATTAGGTTTTTCGGTTAATTTACTAACTTCATCTTTTAACTCATCTAAAACTTCCTGTTTAATTTTCTTACCATCTAATATTTTCATTTTACTTTTCACTTTCCTTTTCTAATTCCTTATAGGCAATCTTTCCCACTAATGTTTTTGGTAATTCATTACGATATTCGTATTCATATGGCCAAGAATAACGAACTAAATTATCTTCGCAATATTTTTTAATTTCTCTTTTGATTTGATTGTTAACTTTTATACCATTTTTTAAAACAATATAGGCTTTGGCTACCTGCTTTTTATACGGATGAGGAATGCCAATAACCACTGAAGTATCGACATATTTATGATTATTGATAATACTTTCGATATAACTTGGATAGATATTATAGCCAGAAGAAACAATCATTCTTTTAAGACGTTGTTTATAATAGATAAAGCCATCTTCATCCATACATCCGATATCGCCCGTATGTAACCAAACTTTACCATCACCATGTTTAACTTTTACTTCATTTGTTTCATCAGTTTTATTTAAATAACCTTTCATTACGGTCGGTCCACTGATACAGATTTCACCATCTTCCATATAATTTGCTGTCTCCGTTTTACCAATTTTGACAATTTTGACATTCATATCGGGAAGTGGTACCCCAATCGAATTAGGTCTATAGGCATTTTTGGGATTTAAAACGCACGCTCCAGTACATTCGGTTAATCCATAACCACAGCGAAGTTCGGTCTTTGCACCATGCTCTTTTAAAAATTTATCGATCTGTTTTTTAAATTCATAAGGCATAACATCGCCCCCACTGACAGCACAAGTTAGATGTGACAAATCATTTTTTCTTAATTTTGTCTTAAGGAGAGCTTCGTATAAAGTAGGAACCCCAATCAAGAAATTAGGATTATATTTCTTTAATAGATTGCCAAATTTTCGGGGACTAAAATCGGGTACTAAGACCACTTTAATACCGATATATAAAGCCGCGTGGATTGATACGCCTAGTCCAAAGCCATGAAATATTGGTAAGATGGCTAAATTAGAACCTCCCGGTTTGGCTAGTTCACTGGTAATTGCCATCTGTAATTGCATGACTAAAGCATTAAAATTTAAATTAGTTAACACGATGCCTTTAGGAGTACCACTCGTTCCGCCACTATATAAAATCAAGGCTTCAGCATTTTGATCCTTTTTTACCGGTTCTAGATCTCTATCACTTATGCCTAATTTTAATAATTCTTTATAAAATATTGCTTTGTCATTCTTATCAATTTTATTTTTTCTTCCTGAAAAGAACCAATATAACGCATGTTTAAATTCGCTCATATCATCGGATACAGATGAAACAATTATCTTTTCCACCTTCGTATTATCTACGATTTCGGCTACCTTATCGTATACCAAATCGATTGTTAAAACATATTTACTATCAGATTCATTTAAATAAAACTCAATTTCGTTCTTACTAGATAATGGATGGATCATCGAAGCCGTAGCACCAATCATATTAAGGGCATAAAAAGTAATAATTGCTGCCGGAGTATTGGGCATACATATCGTTACTCGGTCATTTTCTTTGACACCTAATTCCACTAACGAACTAGCTGTTCTTTTAATCTTACTAATAAATTCTTTATAAGTTACTTTTTTTCCATAGTATTCATAGGCATAATAAGATGGATAAGTATTAGCAGTCTTTTCAATCAATTCATAAATTGTCAAATTTGGATAGTTAATCTTATTATTATTACCATAATATTTGTACCATGGTTCACGCTTCGTAAGCTTATAATAAAGTCTATTAGCCCTTTCATATAGTTTTCTCAATGTATCGATCATAATTATTTCCTATTTTCAGGGTATTTTACTTTTTCACCAGCTGGTTTCATCATAAGTTCTGGGGTTTCAAACATATATTCAATTAGTTTTAAGGCTTTACAAAAATAAAATCCATCGGCAATACGTTCATCGATTGTTGCTCCCATTTCCATGTAGTATCTACCATTATCTTCTTTCTTAATTTCACCAAAAGTAATTAGCGAAGAAGCCGTTCCAAAATTGGTCAAATTATGATAGATTGCTCCCACTTTAAATGTGCCAATATTGGATAAAATAGCACTTGAATAATATAAATTATCATCGGTAATGCTTTTGGGTAGCCAGCCATGACTATCTAACCATTTAAGAATACCAACAACAAAGATTCTCAATGGTTTAGGTAGATTACCCAAGAAATCGGCAGCGCCATTGGCATTTCCTTTACTTTCTAATTTTTTATTTCTAATCGTATCGACTTTTTCTTTCGTTTTTCTTGAAATATCTTCCAAAGTATCTTCAGGGTCGATTTTTAAAACCATCAAGGCTTCCACCGAATCTTCTTCAAATTCAACTTTAATTGTCTGGGCTAGTTCGACAGTATTATGCATATACATCGTCCTGCCAGCAATGAACCTATTCATATATGGACGTGAATATAATGTTTTTGCCATAATATCGACAATTCCATGATAATAGGTAAGTCCTTCGATATCCTTTTTCTTTTTATCCATGTATTTAACAAAATTAGTCATATCAATTTTACTATTCATATAGACGGCTGAATCACATCT
>CAZEVZ010000069.1:0-5609 GCA_964514935.1 uncultured Muribaculaceae bacterium | reverse complement strand
ACCGAACCCCCTTCCAGGCACGACAAGTATGCGTTCGCGGAGGAGCGCATCGACGCTCGATTATTAACAAATTCTTAAAAAATATATTTCTCGAATATCTATCGAATTTAAACAATGCATATAATTCACTGAACGTCGAACCAGATACGAATGTCCTATCCGTCGGAGAATTCATAAATAAATGTCTATATCCATTGATAAAGAAATAATTTTCCTTAAGTAATATATCTTTAGCTGCTACTTCATCATCAATTATCAAACCCTTTTTCTTTAAAATATCTATCTGCTGATCTATAGTTTTAAATTCTTTTATCACTAGTATCACCATAATAAAGTATAGCACAATTTCTTAAAAAAATATATCTTTTTCATGAAAAAAGAGACAACTACACCAGTTTATCTCTTACATACATATATATATCTTTATTGGCACAAATTTTAATAATTGTCTTTTTTGTAACCTTAACAAAACCGATATCTTCGATAACCAAATCCTGATTATCATCGATTTCATATCTACGAATATACATATCTTTTAATCGTGGATTATTCATACTTATACCATCGACTTTTAAATTATTAGATACATAAAAAGTCATACTAGATTTCTTTGTTTCATATTCAAACCTAAGTAGTTCATCCATTAAAATTGCTCCACTACCTTCAATCTGAAAAGTAATTGGTTTTATTTCTTTCTTTGAATTTATCTTCTTAATTTCTTTAATTCCTAGTTGATTGATAACACTCTCTTCAATCACTATTCCTGGTGTATCTTTAATATTTATTTCGCCAATATTGACATCGATTATCCCCAGTGTTGTCGAAGGAAAATTACTCATGGTAATATCGCCATTATAACCATTATAACTCTTTATCATCGCATTGATTAACGTCGATTTACCACTATTAGTAATTCCTACGAAATAAATATTCTTATCTTTATATTCACATAATTTACTATATAATTCATCTAAATTATATTTTTTATATGCACTCACTACCACTACATCTTCAATATTTTGATATCTCTTTTTAACATAATTGATAATTTTTCCATCCTTAATCGACTTAGGTAAGACATCTCTCTTAGTTAAAACAAGCATAACATTTTTAAATCTATCTAAATAATCTAGATTTAACGTAAGCAAACTAGATACATATACAACTACATCATTGTCTCCTATTTCACCTAATATCCTATCATAATCAATATTAGATTTTTTAGGTTCTTTATTTTGTCCATAATTTTTAATCATAAAACATCTTTCACATAAAACATAAGACAAATCTTCCACATAACCATCGGCATACTTATTGGTGTTCTGTAATTCTACGCCACATCCAATACATTTATTCATAATACTTCCCTCTTTTTAATAATCCTTTTTTCTCTAATAACCTATACTTCTTTTTTTCGAGCGGTCTAAATATGTATTTTGTAATAATCATATCGTCTAAACTCATCGGATTTACTAAAATAGTTTTAATTCCTATTTTATTTCCACCCAAAATATCTTTATATAATTGATCCCCAATAATTGCCACATCTGATAATTCATAATTGAATAACTTGAGAACCTTCAAAAAATTCTTCTTTCCTGGTTTTCTTGCTCTCGCCAAGCAATCTACATTGAGTACTTTCTTGAATGGCGCAATTCTTCTTTTTGGGGCATTGGAAAAAATTATCAATTTAAAATCCATATCTTTGAGCATTTCAAATAATTCAATTAACTTCTTATTTGGTGCTTTATCTTTATATGGTATACATGTATTATCTAAATCGAACAATATACATTTAATCCCATCATCTAATAATTTTTCATAATCGATGTGATATATGCTCTTTTGATATATATCAGGTATAAAATTATCCATTTCACCCTCACTTATCTATATAATCCAATACTTCTTTTCATTACTTCATATTTATCTTTAGCCAGTTCTCTAACCTCACTAGCCCCATTTTTAAGAATTATATCTAATTCATCACTATCGATCAACTCTCTGTACCTAGCTTGTACCTTTTCCAAAAAGGCACATACTTGATCAGCAACTTCCCGCTTGAATTCTCCGTAATTGCTTCCAACAAATTTTTCTTCAACTTCTTTGATTGTCAATCCCGTTAAACTAGCATAGATATTTATCAAATTAGATATTCCTGGTTTCTTTTCAGGATCATATTTAACTACCATTTCTGAATCGGTTGTTGCCCCCATTATTTTCTTTCTAGCCACCGCTGGCTCATCCAACAACCCGATAACTCCTTTAGGATTTTCTTCGGTCTTACTCATTTTTTTAGATGGATCAACCAAATCCATTATCTTCGTTCCAACTTCCGTTACTAATGGTTCTGGTATTTTAAATGTCTCCCCATAT
This sequence comes from uncultured Muribaculaceae bacterium, assembly GCA_964514935.1. Taxonomy (GTDB): domain Bacteria; phylum Bacillota_I; class Bacilli_A; order RF39; family UBA660; genus RUG705. The sequence goes on along the minus strand of CAZEVZ010000069.1, from coordinate 3,233 downwards.
TTATTGTTAAATCTAATAGCAATATCTCTTGTAAGCTCAACATGTTGTTTCTGATCGATCCCCACCGGAACATAATCGGCATCGACAACTAGTATATCTGTCGCCATTAGCACCGGATAAGTAAGTAACCCTGCACTAAAATTAGCATTCTGCTTACTCTTTTCCTTAAACTGAATCATTCGCGACAATTCACCATAATAAGTATTACATTCTAAAAGCCATGAAATACTAGGTATATATTCAATATCTGACTGAATATATATCACATTCTTATCTGGATCGATCCCACACGCTAAATATAAAGCAATAAAATCTCTAATATTTTTATGTAATTCTTCTCTATCATTAGGTACTGTTATCGCATGCATATCCGCTACGAACAAATAACTCTTGTACTCATCTTGCATTTTAACCATTTGACTAATAGAGCCAATATAATTACCTAATGTTAAACTACCCGTAGGTTTAAGTCCCGTAAGTATCGTCTTCTTCATCGATATCCCTCATTTCATTACCTAAATTATATATTATTTTCTTCTCAAAGTAAAGTTATCTTTATATCGAATCCTTGAATGCGTATGCTTTGGTTTATCAACAATTACATCTATATCTCTAACATCCGTACTGATAATTCTCATTCCACATTCACTACATATATAAAGTATGCCATATTTTCTTGTTAAATATTTCATATCCTCTCTCAATCTATGTCCTTTAATATCACATATTTCACACTTAACTTTACTCAATTCACTATTGAGATGTCCCGCTCTTTGAATCAATGGATCTAAAATTCTACTGACTTCCTCTAATTTACAATTAAGCTGTTCCTTTTCCAAATATAATTCTTCCAAACGTGATTCTTCATCACTACTAAACTCCACATCTAGATCATTATTAACCCCAAAATCAACTATCCTTTTATCTGGTTTATTATTTAATATTTGACTCATCCAACTACTCCCTTTCATTAACTAAATTATTTAAGCTATCTATTCTTTTATTGATTGCTCCAATATCTATACCATCATAATTGATATCATCACTTATCCCATATTTATCTTTCACATCGATAATTCTTTTCACATGTATATCTAGTTTATCTAAATATTTACAATCATTTTCAAGTATCTTCTTATATTTTTCAATTATCTTAAATCCTTCTTTCATATCTTTTATCTTAACTAAAATAATATCATTATCTGATTCAATAATTTTATCCAAGTAATTAAATCGATATAGCAAATGTCTCTTTAACATATTTATCTCATCAGTCATTACAATACCATTATAACTATTCTTTTCTCTCAAATATTCAGTAATAAAACTATCAGTCATACTTACCGGTAATAACCATGTCAATTTCCTAATTACCAAATGGCCATTCATAACTACAGGTACTTCTTTTAACAAATTTTCAAAAGGTTTAATATGTTTATTTAAGACACTTTTATAATCGAAGATATAAGGAATAATAAAATGTGAATCTGCAATTGTTGCCCCATGTCCTGGAAAATGTTTAACAACCGCAATAACTTTATTCTTATCTAATTCTTTAATATATTTAATCCCATCATTGATAATTTCTTCACTATCACCATAAAAGCATCTCTTATCCAAAACCTTCGATTTTGAACCATTATAAATATCTAGTACTGGTGCCAAATTCATATTGATACCACTTTGATATAGCATACTTCCAATGATATTTGCATACTCACTAACATAATCATCATTTTTTCTAGAGACATCATAAATATTCTTTAAATTATGAATATCTTTAGGCATACGATTAACTATGCCACCTTCCTGATCTATTGCTATAAATAATGGAATACTATTTTCTTTATTTGCTTCCTTACACCTCTTAATAACCTCAAGCATTTCATCATAACTTTGATAATTCTTTTTATATAAAATAATTCCCCCAATATGACATTTTTTTATCAAATCTATTACTGGTTCTATATTTCTATCATTGATACCAAAAATAAATCTCTGTCCTATTTTCTTATCAATTGATAATTTATCTATAGTCATATATCATCACCTATCTAAATTATATATTATTTTCTTATTTAAGTAAACTTTATTCTTACTAATAAATATGCCTAAAATATATGTTTATTTCTCACAATCGTTTTCTATTATCAAATCTATTATTACTAGACATTTTATCACTAATTTGTTAAAATAACATACCGACAAGGAGGAATCATTATGAATAATAAAAAAAAGGCTCTATTGCTTTTATGGACCTATATCGTCCTTTTCTTTACCCCTAAAACTAAAAATCAACCTAATAATCAAAAAATTATTTATAATGATACCTATACCTCTGAAAATATCCCCTATGCCACCTATAACTCCAAAGATATTTATATTATTGATATATCCAAAGAATTAACATCTATAAGTAAAAATGACATATATATAATTGATAATCGTTGTGGAGAAGATCCCAATATATCAATTTATAATTCTTATCAATTTAAAAATATCGAGGAAATTACTACCATTATTAACTTACTAATCGATTATGAAAATAAATACCCAACAAATTGGAATAGAAGCTTTAAATCAATGAAGACAGAATGGCTAATTCACAATATTTGTTACTTTTTCAATATTCAAAAAGCAAGAACAGAACAAGTAGATTTCAATAATGCTGATGAAGAAACATATTTAAATTATTTAAAAATATTAAAAGAAATAATCGATACCAATCAAGATGAATTAAATAATATTAAGACAAAATCATTAACTAATAATTAAAAAGAGTTAATTATGATTACTAAATTAACTTTTTTATGCTGTTCTTTTCCACATATAAACAGTGATATAGGGTTGTAAGTTGTTATGGGCATCTCCTCCACCTTCATTACCTATATAAACTCCACGCCCTCCTATTGAAGCAGAACCCCGATAAAACCCAGGCCTTTTTGGATATGTATCCCCATATGGCCCCAAATGATATTGATTAAATGCTTCCCATATACCATCCGTAGTTTGCGTAACAAAACTATGATTATGACTAGGCATTTCATCCACTGTCAATGTATGCGTCTTCTCTCCTCCAGTCTCCTCTACCGTATCAAATTCTGTTTGCGATGAGTCGATTCCTACCAGTGTTTTACCAGTACCAAATGATACCCAAGTTCCGCCAAATAAGGTTCCCGGATTGGTATTACTTACCCCAATATAGATACTTCCTACGGGATATACATTACTTA
>CAZEVZ010000068.1:0-5869 GCA_964514935.1 uncultured Muribaculaceae bacterium | reverse complement strand
TCATCATTAAGAACATATTTTCGCGTTTTACCATGCATAATTCTAAATAATGGTGGCTGTGCTGCATATACATGACCCGCTTCGACAATTGGCTTAAAGAAACGATAGAACAAAGTAAGCAATAATACCCTAATGTGTGAACCATCGACATCGGCATCGGTCATAATAATTATTTTGTCATATCTTAATTTAGATAAATCAAATTCTTCACCAATTCCTGTTCCAAAAGCTGTAATAATCGTTCTAATTTCTTCATTTGATAATGCCTTATCTAATCGCGCCTTTTCGACGTTCAATATCTTACCTCTCAAAGGCAAAATTGCTTGTGTCATTGAATCTCTACCTTTTTTCGCTGAACCACCGGCACTATCTCCTTCGACAATAAATATTTCAGATACTTTAGGATCTTTACTCTTACAATCAGCCAATTTACCAAAGAAATTAGTCGTAGCTAAATCAGATTTTCGAGTAATTTCTCTCGCTTTTCGTGCCGCATTACGTGCTCTACATGCAAGCATTGCTTTTCCGATAATTGTTTTAGCATCTTCAGGATTTTCCAACAAAAATCTTTCAAATCCCTGACTAAAAATACTATCGGCCAATTTTCTAACTTCAGAATTACCTAATCTACCTTTAGTCTGTCCCTCAAATTGAGGATTTGGATGCTTACAAGAAATGATCATTGTAAGCCCTTCTTTGACATCATCACCTGTTAAAGAATCGTCTTTTTCTTTTAAAAGATTATTTTTTCTCGCATAGGCATTTATTACTCGCGTTAGAGCCCTACGAACTCCTTCTTCATGAGTCCCACCATCGTGGGTATTTATATTATTAACAAATGAATATATATTGTCATTATAACCAGTATTATACTGCATTGCTACTTCCAAAAATACCCCATCTTCTTCACCAGATAAATGAATTATATCATTATGAATTGGTGTTTTACCTTGATTGATAAAAGATACATATTCACTAATTCCACCCTCATATAAGAATGTTTCTCCAGTCGTATCTTCCATATCACGATCATCACGCAAGGTAATTGACAAACCTCTATTTAAGAAAGCCAATTCTCTAATTCGTACTTTTAAAATATCATAATCATAAATGTCACTATCAAAAATGCTTGAATCTGGTTTAAACGTAACTACCGTACCAGTTCTACTATCATCACATTTATCGATTACTTTCAACGGTTCAACGGCATGTCCACCATTTTCAAATCTTATATAATGTACTTTTCCATTCTTATAAACTTTTACTTCCAACCATTTTGATAAAGCATTAACAACAGAAGCACCGACACCATGTAATCCACCTGATACTTTATAACCACCACCACCAAACTTACCACCGGCATGTAAAACAGTATAAACCGTCTCAACTGTTGACATTTTAGTCTTTGGATGAATATCCGTCGGTATACCACGTCCATCATCTTTTACTGTAATTGAATTATCTTTATTTATAATTACTTCGATATTGTTACAATAACCAGCTAGTGCCTCATCGATGGCATTATCAACAATTTCCCACACCAAGTGATGAAGTCCCTTAATATCGGTTGTTCCAATATACATACCAGGTCTCTTTCTAACTGCTTCTAACCCTTCAAGTACCTGAATATCCGAAGCATCATAATGTTCATTTTTCTTTTCATCCATATTAACCACTTCCTTCTAGCATTACTCAACTATTCTTCCATTATCTATTTTATATATTTTTGCTCTCCGTATCAGACGTCTATCGATATTCTTCAAATCGGTCGTCGTAACTATTGTCTGAATATCTCTATTTAAATAATTTATAATCTTATTCCATTTTTCTAAATCTAAGTCACTAAATAAATCATCTAATAACAATATTGGATATTCACCACAAATATCTTTAAATACATCTATTTCAGCTAATTTCAGTGCCAAAATAGCCATCTTAATCTGTCCCTGACTACCATATAAAAGTAAATCATTATTATCTAGTTTAAAACTAAAATCATCCCTATGTGGACCAATTAAAGTACTTCCAATCACTATTTCTCTATCGTAACTATTATCTAATTTTTCTTGCATAATAGTTTTAAAATTATCCATATTGTCGATTTCAATATTAGGTAAATAATTTATAGTAAGTCCATCATAACCAGAAATATCTTTAAATACATTACCAATATATTTGTTAATATCATCAATAAACTTAATTCGATAATCACATATTACCTTTGCTAAATCAATCATTTTTTCATTTAAAATATCGAAATATATATGATTTACCTTTCCCGTCTTAATTATCTTTAAATATTCATTCCGTTGTTTTAATATCATGTTGTATTCATTTAAAGCTAAAATATACTTTTTATAAAGTTGACTAATTTCAATATTCATAAAACGTCTTCGATTTCCTGGTGCCTCTTTAATCAACCTAACATCATCTGGATTAAAGATAATTACTTTCAAATTACCAATATAATCAGAATGCTTTTTAATTTCATTACCATTAACTTCTAATTTTTTTCCATTGATATTCATAAAAATTTGTAATTTCTTATTGCCATTAAGATTATGAATATTACCACTTATCTTTGTAAATAATTCATCTTTTTTTATGCAATTTTTATCACTCAATGAAAAGTTAGATTTTGTAATTGACAAAAAATAAATTGCCTCTAATATATTGGTTTTTCCCTGAGCATTATTTCCAATAATAATATTCAGTCTATCATTAAATTCAATATCTAAATCACAATAATTACGAAAATTTTTCAGTCTCAATTTATCTATTTGCATTTAACAATCTACCTTTCGAAATAATACCCCAGAAATATACATTATTTATTGATTATTTATACATAAATTATACCATAAAACACCTAAAAAATAAAGAAAAAAGTCTATTTTTCTAGACTTTTTTTTCGTTTTTGTAACTCGTAATCTAAAATCATACTTCGAGTAACTTGATTATCGACTATATAATATGAAAATTTAAGTAATACTGTTCTTTTTCCTTTAAATTTAAAGATCGTATCTTTACCATTTTTCATATATTTATCTAAATTATTAAAAGATATCCAAATATTGTTCTTTTCCCTAACCGATTTAAGTGGAAAAAAGATAATATTTCGCGATTCTTCAATAATTATTGGTGTCTTCGTAGCCATATTGACGAGTCTATTCGTAGCTTTTACGCGCTCATCCAATGAACTACCAAAATATTTACACGAGTGTTCAACAATCCTTTTTGCATTTTCAGAAACAATAAAATCTTTTGATTTTGTAATAACTTTAGTTGTTCCATTTTCTTGACCTATCAACATCAAGGTCGACATATCTATTTCGTACATATTTTTCCCCTCCTCAACCTTTTATTAAACCATATTTAATTGTCGAAAATTGTCAATTTTTGTAGAATTTACTCAAAAAAAAGAGAAATCACTTTCTCAATTACTATTTTCTATTTTGTTTTAATAAGTTGTTTTTTATTCATCTCTGGTGGTTTTACAAAGGTAAATTCGACATATCCACATCTTGAACACTTTTTACACCAGACTTTATTTTGAAATGTTGAGCCATTATAACACTCAAAACTATGTTTTTCATACCAAGGCGTATAATCATGCCCCTCTTGAGCACATTTTTCTTTAATTCTTTTTTCTTCTTGAATATCCTTCATAAATTCCAAACTTGCCAAAAAGCTTCTAAATATGATAAGTTGATTTTCTTTAGTTAAACTATTGAAATCACTTAAAAATTCCATTGTTTCATTACTAAATGAATCGGTCTTAACGTTCGCTAGTATCTCTCCCATATTTTTCAATATTTTATCACCATCATACTTCATCGCTATACCTCCTGTACCCTAATATGTCTTTATTGGTAATACTAACTGGGTTAATGTTTCTTCTTCATTACTATTAATGATAATTGGTGAACTATCATTATTTATCAAAATATGGATTTTTTCACTACTAAAACTCTTTATTGCCTCTAGCATATATTTAGAACTGAAAGAAATTGCAATTTCCCCACTATTCTTAATAGCCATTTTTTCTTCAACCTTACCGATTTCTGGTGAATTTGAAGAAATCATTAGCTCTTTATTCTTTAAAGTTAATTTAATCGTATTTTTATCTTTATCACTAGTCAAAAGTGAAGCTCTATCGATCATATCGTATATTTCACTATAATTACATTCTAAATCCACTTTAAATTCTTCTGGAATTATATTTGATGAGACAGGATATGTCCCACTGATCAATCTTGATAAGAAAACAATATTTTTATATTTAAATAATACTTTATTATTAAATATATGTAGATATACATTTTCTTTATCATCATCTAACATTCTTGAACGTTCGACCAAATTTTTACTTGGAATAACTATGTTGAAATCATTTTCATATTTATCATTTAAACTAATTTGTTTTCTAGCCAAACGATAACTATCCGTAGCAATTACTTCCAACATATCATCTACTAATTTAAAATTGATACCAGTAAGTAAAGGTCTCGTTTCAGAGATAGAAGTACAAAAGAATGTTTGATTTACAATATTTTTAAATGTAATTGGATTTAAGACGATTGGATTTTTCGTATCTTCTAAATCTAAATTTGGAAATTCATTCGGATTGATACCATTTAAATTAAATTCTGAACCAACCGTTTGAATAATCATATTAAAACCATCTAACACTTCGATTGAAATATTTTCATCAGGTAATTTTCTTATAATTTCGACAATATATTTTCCACTAATAACTATTGAACCAGTTTCGATTATTTCTTCAATTTCGGCTTTCTTTATAAATGTCATAATTGATATATCTGAATCACTTGCTGATAAGTATAAGCCATCTTTCCTTAATTCAAATTTAATTCCTGTCAAAATAGGAATTAAATTTCTACTAGAAATAGCTCTTGAGGTATTTAATAAATTATCAAGTAAAATATTCTTTTTAATAATAAATTTCATATTTTTTCCTTCTTTCTTTATAATATTATTACTATTATTATATCTGTTTATATTGTTGATAACTTTATTTTTTCCTTTAATTATAAGGAATGAAATGTCAACAATCATTGTCGATATAATAGGCAAATATCATCACTAATCAACAAATTATAGTAAATCCCTTTTTAAATCTTTAATGACATATTTTAAATCATCATTTCTTGTCAATTCTTTTCTAATCTTTTTATCAGCACTAATTATTGTCGAATGATTTCTACCTCCAAAATATTTTCCTATATTAGGAAAGGATTCAGTTGTTAATTCTCTACATAAGTAAATTGCAACTTGTCTAGGAAAAGTAACATCATTATGTCGACCTTTTCCTTTCATTTGTTCAATACTTATTTTATAGTAATCACAAACTACTCTCTGAATTCTTTGAATATCATTTTTATAAACACTTCTATCTTTTATTTGATCTTTTAAGGCTTCAATAGCTACATCTAAAGTAATTACTCCTCTATTAAACATCGATGAATATGCCAAAACTCTCGTAATCGCCCCTTCTAATTTTCTAATATCTGAATCAAAATTATTAGCAATATATTCAACAACTTCATCAGGAATATCATTAGCTGCTTCTTTAAAAGCTAATTTATTTTTTATAATACTTACTCTTAAATCATAATCAGGAGTTGTAATATTAGCTGTAATTCCCCAATTAAATCTACTAATTAAACGATTTTCAAATGAGTTTAAATCATCAACTGGTCTATCTGATGCAATAATTATCTGCTTATTGGCATTATGTAATTCATTAAATATATTAAAAAATTCTTCTTGTCCTTTGGGTGCAGTACTTAAAAATTTAATATCATAAATCATAATAATATAAAAATTTCTTTACTTTTCTTTAAAA
>CAZEVZ010000067.1:0-5991 GCA_964514935.1 uncultured Muribaculaceae bacterium | reverse complement strand
ACTCCCAACAGTGGTTTTGGAGACCATTATTATACCATTTAACTAATCCCCTAAATGTGCTTTTCTTATATAATTTATCATAAAATCGGTAATTTATCAAGTAATTTGTGTATTAAGTAAAAAAATTCCTTATAAGGAATTATATATTTATTATTTCTTTTTTATGATGTGGAGTTCTTTTTAGAAAATCGATTATCAATTTGTTTACTTCTTTTTTTCTTTTTTTAGTGAAGCAATCGTGTGTAACATCTTTGATATTTATCAAGATATTAGTTTTGCTGTTTAAAGTATTGTGGACATATTCGGTACCTTCACTAGGGACAACACGGTCTTCGATACCATGAATTATTAAGGTAGGACAGGTTATTTTGGAGGTATCATTTTGGTATTTATCGACTAGTTTAGTGAATTCTAACATCGTAGGTATTGGGGTTTTTCTAATTCTTTCAATGACCTTTTCTTTACCTTCGTCTTTAAATAGATTAGGCATATTTTTGATGGTTTCATTAAATCCCTTAAGATTAACTTTACCATCTTTAAAATAAAAATATCTAAAGGCGGGAGCGGCCAAGACCAATTTTTTAACTTCTTTATATTTATTGGCTAGATGAGTAGCAATGACACCACCCATACTGTGGCCAATGACATATATTTCTTTATATTTATGATCGATTAGAAATTCAATTTGTTTTTCAGCCGCTTTAATCCAATCTTCATATTTAACATCTTTGACAATAAATTTTTCATGACTAGGAAGGGTAAAAGTGAAGACATCAAAACTTCTTATTAGTTCCAATTCATTAGGAAGGCTATCGTAATCATAGATACCACCAACAAAACCATGGATTAGTAAAACAGCTTTTCTTCTAAAAAACATATATATCACCTGAATAAATTATATCACGTATTTTTTAATGTTTACTAAAAAGTTATTTTTACCACATAATAAATATGGATAAAAAATAAAATTTAATCGGTTATATGGTTAATTTTCTTTAGATAGATGGTAATACTTATTATGATATAGATGGGAATAAGGATACTGACAATATAGATGAAAGTTGTTTCGAGATATTTGTTAAATATAACTATATTTTTAAAAAGATATTTAGTCGATAGGATTAAGATTAGACCAATAAAGATATTTGCGTAGGTAAATGTCTTTTCATTTTTTCTTGTAATTGATTTGGTAATGGTATAGATAAGAATGGTTATATAGATGTAAGATTCGATAATCCATTTAATAGCAATAATATTTTCAATACGTTCTAGGAAACCGAATAGTTTTATTTTTTTAAGGACAATATATTCAGGGTATGCGAATATTTTAGTTAGATATATACCTAGGGTACCGATAGTACCAATAGCGATGATTAGGGAAATTATACTTCCGATAAGATAGGTAATGATTAGGGTTTTGTTATACTTTTTTTCATTGGTTATTTTATCTTTGGGAATTATTAAGATAGTGATAATTGGCAAAGTGTTGATAATAGTCAATTTGATGGCTGAAAGAAAGATATTTGAGGGATTTGTTTTGAGGATAGGAAGAAGATTATCTAGTTTTATTTCGGTAATTAGAGAGGTATTACTTAAGATGAATAGAAGTATCGATAAGGATATTAAAATAAAACTAATGTGGCTAATAACATTGATTTCTTTGATATTGGCATAGATAATTAAGGATACTAAAAGTAAGGCACTAATGATGATTGGGGTACGATAGAGAAATTCGCTGCTGATAAAACTGACGCTATTATAGAGTAGGGTTATGGCAATCGTTAGAAATATCAATGAAATAATGGCGTTGATAAAGGTACCTAGATAGTCACCGAAGAGATGTTTATTCTTTTCCCATAGATTTAGTTCTTTGTGATAGGTAGCGATGTAGAGGGTTAATAAGAGGGGAATAAAACCGATAAAATATGATAAAATGAGGGCTATCCAAGCATCAACTTGGCAATTATTTTTGATGATATAGAGGTTGATACCGCAATTTAATGAGATAATGATACTTAATAAAATAGAAGATAGTTCTAAATAACTAATTTTTTTCATTTGTTTCCTCCAAAATATTACCGATACTTATGATATTTATATTGGTGTCTATAGTGATAGGGATATCTTTAAAAGTACCTTTATACCAATTATCTTTTACTTCTAGATATGTTTTATAATCGTGTTTATAGATGATATCTAGGAAACCAAAAACATCCGAATTATATTCGTTTCTAATATGGTTAAGGTCTTTTTTAATTTTATTATTTAGATATGTGTTTAAGGAATTTTCTAAAGAAGTGATATTTTGAGAATTATTAAAATCGATATTACAAGCTGATTCGTTGATGGTAGCGGTAATATTAGTTTTGATAGAGATATTTTTATTTTTGGTAGTTATGGTAGTTTTACTGGTAATTATTTCTAGGGTAAGGTATTCATTTTTTTGACATTCATAAGTAATGATACTGGTGCCAATATTATTTTTAATAAGATTATAGGTAATGCTTTCATCATTTGTTAGGTATCCTTTAAGTTTATTATCTTTAAATATGGCTAATCCAGATAATTCATATAGTGAATTTACTTTGGTACTTTGGGTATTTTCTTCTTTATCATTTTCATTTTGGGAATTGTTTAATTGGATTGAGGGGATAATTATTTCGGTATGGGGATTTAGATACATTATGGCCATTTCGTTTAGGGTAGTAAGATTGGTTACACCTAGGTAGTTTTTATTGACGGCTAGGGTATCGACAATGCTCGAAGCGGATATTTGATTTAGAGGGGTAATTGGGGATAGGATATTGTCATCTTTACCGATTAGGACATTAAATTCTGTTCTGATGGCCGGGTCTCTTAAATAGAAATCGAAGATGGTGGAAATGTCATCTTGGGCTAGATTTTCGTTGATGATAAGGACACGTAGATGATCGGGATAGAGGTAGCGTGATGCGGATAATTTTATTTGACGATATGCTTCTTGAATGGTTTTACCAGTTCCAGTATAGATAAAGAATGGAGCTTCGACATTGGTTGTTTTGTCTGGAGATTGGGGGTTTACTATTTGGGCTCTAATGATATAATTATCGTCAATTTTATTTATTTCAGTAGCAGTAAGGATGGCTATTTTATTTAGTTCTTTTCGGTCGTAGCAGCCGGTAAGTAAGAGAATACTAATCAAGAGGATGATTGTTTTTGTCTTCATAGGGACCTCCACTTTTATTTTTAATAAGATTATTGGTTAAGATACTGTTGCGTTGTTTTAAATTGATGGTTTTACTTTTGATGATACTGTCACGTAAGGCACTGGCAATGGGTGGGGCAAATGGGGCAAGGTAAGGCATACCTAGAAAATCGTAACTAGATAGATTGATTATCATGAAGATAAAGATAAGTAAAATGCCATGGATACCGAATAAGGCACCACCTAGCATAAATAAAAAGCGATATAATCTTAAGGCATTGATAAATTCTGGTTCGACAAAGGTGAGAGCCGAAATGGAAGTAATGGCAATGATGATAATCATAATCGGAGAGACGATGCCAGCACTGACGGCGGCTTCTCCTAGAATTAGGGCTCCGACAATTGAAATGGCAGATGAGGCAAATGATGGTATTTTTAGGTCGCTTTCTCTTAAAATTTCAAAGGAGAGCATCATCAAAAGGGCTTCAACAAAGGTAGAAAAAGGAACATTTTCTCTTTGGGCAGCAATGCCAATTAAGAGTTCGGTGGGAATTATTTCTTGATTATAAGTAGTTAAAGCAATATATATTCCTGGAGTTAAAAGAGTAATAAAAAAGGTTAAATATCTGACAATTCTCGTCAATGATACGTTGATACTTTTGGCAAAGTCATCTTCTTCTGAAAGAAAATAATCGTTGATAGAAGTTGGCATAATTAAAGCAAAAGGATCGTTATCACAAAGAATAATGACATGTCCTTCAAGTAGATACTTAATAGCAGTATAGGGCTTTTCAGCACTCATGATACTGGGAAAATTATTTTTATTTTCTTTTTCGATTAGATTTCTGATTGTACCGGTAGCAATAATGCCATCGATATTGATTTTTTTAAGTAGTTTATCGACATTATTGACGAGTTTTTCTTTGGCAATGCTTTTAATATATAGAAGGGATACTGAGGTGTCGGTATATTTACCTAGCCGATAGTTTTTTATCCATAGGTCATTACTTTTAATTCTTCTTTTGATTAGTCCAATGTTATTTTCAATATTTTCTGTAAAGGAATCTAAGGCTCCTCTAGGAGTATTTTCTGTTATTGGGGTAGATATTCCTCTGGTTAAATCTTTTCTGGTTTCTAGGGCAAGATATTTATTTTTATCGTAGATAATGATGGTAAATCCACTATTTAGATAATAGGTTAAATCTTCATAGGTATTTAATACTTGATATTTAAAATTACTTATTTTATTGGTAATATTATTAAATAAGGGAAGATGAATATTATTTAGACTTTTAATTATATTGATACTGATGTCATTAGATGAAGTTATGGTCTGATTATAGATAATATAGATTGTTTTAAAAAGAATTCTTTTTTTTCGATAGATGATATTTTCATCGTTATTGGTTTCTTTTTTTAATCTATTCAATATTGCTTGCATATTGTTAAATCCCATTCCTTTCAATTAGGGGATATACTTTTATAAAGGCTTTTAAATTAAGATATTTTTAGTATGTTTAGAATGTGTAAAATTATGTAAAAATAGGCTCTTTTATTGCATTTTAACTACGATATATGCTAAACTATTTTTTAGGAGAAACATATGAGAAAGAAAGAGACAAAAAAAGTTGTTGATAAGAGTAATCAAAAAATATTGGAAGCAAAGAAGATTATCGAAGAACAAAAGAAGAGGATAAGGAAAGAAAAGCAAGCTATCAATAAACGAAAAAGAATGCAATTTAAAAAGACAAAATTGGGTAAGTTGTGTTTTTGGCTTAGTGATGATCGGGATAGTTATTCTTTTTCAGAGATGTTTGGTGTAACGATACTTTCTTTAGTGTTGGGTGTCTTTGCTTGTTTTTCGGTGTTTATGATTATTTTTGGCGGTCGAAACTATTTTAAAATGGCACAAAAATTAACAAAGTTTTACGATGTATACGATGTGATTACGAGCAATTATTATGGTGAAGTCGATGAAGATGAGTTAATTGAGTCGGCAATCGAGGGAATGGTATCGAGTGTTGGAGATGTCTATACGAGTTATAATGATGTGAAAACGACGGGTGACTTCGATCAGTTGGTCGAAGGAATTTACGAAGGTATCGGTTGTACGATTACGATGAGAGATGAGCAGGTAGTGGTAGTTGAAGTTTACAATAATACACCGGCTAGTAAAGCAGGATTAAAGGCTGACGATATTATTAAGATGGTCGATGATAAGAATGCGGCAGAAATAGGTACTAGTAACTTGGCTAATTATATTAAAAATGAAGTTAATGGCGAAATTAAAATGGTCATTGAAAGAGATGGTGAGGAAAAGACTTTAACTTTGGAAAGAGGTAAGGTTGAAATTCCCTCAGTAACAACGGAAATATATGAGAAGAATGGTAAAAAAATAGGTTATATGAGAATATCAATCTTTTCATCAGTGACTACGAAACAATTTGAAAAGGCTTTAAAGGAATTGGAAGAAGCCAAAATATCTGGTTTGGTTCTCGATGTTAGGGATAATAATGGGGGTTATTTGACGAGTGTAACCGATATTGTCAGTAGTTTGCTTCCTAAAGGAAAAGTTGTCTATCAGATTCAGGTAGATGATAAAATAAAGGTTACGAAAGATAAGACAGCCCAAAAAAGAGAATATCCCATTGCAGTTATTACCAATGGAGGTAGTGCTTCAGCTGCAGAAATTATGGCTGCTGCAATAAAGGAAAGTTATGGCGGTTATGTCGTTGGGACAAGAACCTATGGGAAAGGTACTGTTCAGCAAGTAAGAAAATTGGCAGATGGTAGTATGATTAAATATA
>CAZEVZ010000066.1:0-6007 GCA_964514935.1 uncultured Muribaculaceae bacterium | reverse complement strand
AAGAATATCTCCGGTAAGTTCATCGCTTAGATCCAGATACTGTTCCTGTACAAATGACGCGGCTTTTCCGGTTCTCCGGTCGTACCGGAAAACATAACGGGCAAACGCATCAAGATCTCCGACGCTGCCGTTTCCGTACGGGAAACGGTCGTATGATCCGTTTTCTTCTCGGTATACATGCTCATACGCTCCGGCAGGTTCACTATAATACCGGCTTTCTGCTATATCCGCGGCCTTCAGCATATCCGAAGTACCGGCGACCGGTTCCGAGAGGGAGGTGTCAAAGGAGTAAACATGCGCAATGTTTAGCTGAGGAATATGATCCTTCGCGGGAACAGTATCCGGCTCCTGCGGGACATCCTGTACGGATATAACAACTGTCGACTTTGGAAGGATGAGTTCCGGCTCCTGTTTTCCGGCAGGTTTGAGGTACGCGCCAAGAAGGCAAACCAGGATGATCCCCGCCAGATACAGTACGATCGCCAAATGGTCCCAGAAACTTCTCATACATTCCTCTTTATTTGCAGGCTGTCCTGCCGGATGAGTATCGTTATAACATACATATTATAGATATTTCTAAATTCTTCTTCCTCGGTTTTAGCCGTACCTGTCATTCCAGATAATTTACTATACATTCTAAAGAGATTTTGGAAGGTTATGGTAGCTAAAGTCTTTGTTTCTTCATTTACTTTTACTCTTTCTTTGGCTTCGATTGCCTGATGTAATCCTTCAGAAAAAGCACGCCCCGGCATAAGTCTACCCGTAAATTGATCGACAATGATGACTTCTCCCTCTTGAACGACATAATCGACATCACGATTCATAAAATAATTTGCTTTTAAAGCCAAATTTATGTGATGTACTAAAGCCGTATTATTGATATCATACAAATTATCAATCTTAAATACTTTTTCACATTTCTGACTACCTTCATCGGTTAAACTAATCGTTCTTGTCTTCTCATCTTTTATGTAATCGACATTCTCTTTTAGTGATTTTGCAAACATATCTGCCTGTTCATATAAATTGACATTTTGCATTACTCCACCAGAAATAATTAACGGAGTTCTCGCTTCATCAATCAAAACCGAATCGACTTCATCGATAATACAGTAATTCAATTTTCTTGAAACTCTATCTTCTTTTCTTACTACCATATTATCTCTTAAATAATCAAATCCTAATTCATTATTAGTCGTATAAGTAATATCGCAATTATATACATCTTGTTTTTCTTTTGGACTTAAACTTCTTAAATTGACCCCAACCGTAAGACCCAAAAAGTTAAAAATTGGTCCCATCCATTCGGCATTTCTTTCGGTTAGATATTCATTGACAGTTACAACGTGGACTCCTTTGCCTTCAAGCGCATTGACATATGCCGGAAAAATAGTCGTCAATGTTTTACCTTCACCAGTTTTCATTTCAGCAATATTTCCATAATGAATTGCTAGTCCACCTAACAATTGTACAAAATATGCTTTTTCGCCAATAATACGATAAGCCACTTCACGAATAGTTGCAAAAGCTTCAACTAAAATATCTTCAAGTGTCTCACCATTACTTAATCTTTCCTTAAATTCATCGGTTTTAGCAGCCAATTGCTTATCGGTCATCTTTGAATACTCTGGATCCAAAGCATCAATTTTTAAAGCAATTGCATTAAATCTTTTTAATTCTTTATATTCATTATCGAACAATTTCTTAAATATACTTGGCATGTTCTCACTCCTTTACATATAGTTTATCAAAAAATAACTAAAAATACTAGTCCGAACACATAATTTAATCAAAATAGCTAACAATAATAATGGGTGATAAATTATGGCTAAAAATAAAAAGTCAAATCAGATGAATTCATGCAGTAATCGTATGAACAACAATGCTAGTAATAGTATGAATAATACTAATAACAGCAATAATTGTTCAAACAATAACATGAATAATTCTAACCTAAATAAAAGCAACATGCAATAGTTGCTTTTATTTTATATAATTTTTACAATTATAATACTGATAATTACACAAGCTAAATCGGCAAGTAATCCAACAACTAATGAATGTTTAATTTTTTTAATCTTTACACTGGCATAATACACTCCAATAATATAGATCGTCGTATCGGTACTTCCTGTGATAATTGCCGCCATTTTCCCCGTAGGTGAATCTACCCCGCATTTAGAGAGAATACTATTTAAAATCATCAATGAAGAAGATGAAGAAACCGGTCTTAATAGGGCTATAGGAACTATTTCTTTAGGAAAGATTGTAATTCTAACCATATTGGCTAAATCACTAATAATATTGCTTTTAACTAATACCGTTACCGCAACAACCATTGCAAACATGCTAGGAAATATATTTAATGACATCGATAAACCTTCTTTTACTCCTTCCAAAAATTCATCGTAGATATCGACTTTCTTATATAATCCATAGATAATGACTATCAAAGTTATCACAGGAATAATTATTTGAGAAATCACTACCATATTTTCTTCACCACATAAAATAATCTATCGATTATCAAACCTATCATACACGACAAAGTAGAAGTAATTATAATGTAGGGAATAATTGCTTCTGGACTGATACTTCCATAAAACATTCGAAGTGAAATAATCGTCGTAGGCATTATCGTTACCGCTGCTGTATTCATTACTAAAAAAGTAATCATACTTCTAGAAGCCGTATCTTTTTTATCATTTAGTAATTGCAATTCCTTAAAGGCTTTTAATCCAAAAGGTGTCGCCGCATTACCGAGACCTAACATATTCATAATGATATTCGTTCCAATATAACTAAAGCACGGACTATCTCTAGGTATTTCAGGAAAAATAATTATCAAAACAGGAGTTAACTTTTTAGCAATCATATTCAATAGACCACTTTTTTTAGCAATATTCATAATTCCTAACCAAAGGCACATAATAGGAATGATCGTCATAATTAACTCTAATCCCTGGTGACTAGCCGTAAGCATCTCATTACTGATGCTTAAATTACCCGTAATCAAACTATATATGATTCCAACAATAAAGAAAAAAGCAAAGATATAACTGATCATTTAAACCACTTTTTAATTTTGGAAATTATCGAAGAATCATTATCATTTACTTTTTTAACATAGATGTCTTCCGTATGAACCAGTGTATTACCTAGATAAATATAATTGGTTCCTACTTTATCACCATCCTTATAATTTTTCTTTTTCTCCAGTTTTATATGTGATACGAGACTCCTAGATTCACCTTTTTTTAAAGTTAAATAAACATCATTTTTAATATATAATTTATCATAATATTTATCTTTTAAAATCTGAAAATTTTTCTTATTTAAAACTTTTAAACTTTTATACGTTCCAAAAGCATTCTCGTATAACGTTCTATGAGTATTCCAATCATCGGAATCTTGAATTGTTACCACCACTAAATTCATATTATTTTTACTAGCCGTAGATACCAAAGTTCTTTTGGCTCTTTCAGTGTATCCCGTCTTACCACCGGTAATATAATCATATGATAATAGCTTATTCTTATTATGCCACACATAAGTTTTTAAATTCGTCTTAACGGTATGTTTTTTTGTTTTAACAATCATTCGATAAGTTTCATTTTGCATCGCATATCTTGTAAGTAATGCCATATCGTAAGCTGTCGATTTATTGCCAATCGTCTCCGTATCTAATCCACTTGCATTATAAAAAAGCGTATTTTTCATACCTAATTCTTTGGCTTTACGATTCATTAGTTTAACAAAATTTTCTTCACTTCCAGATACATATATCGCAATTTGCATGGCTGCATCATTTCCCGAACGGAGCATCAAGCCATATAATAAATCTAATAAACTAATTTCTTCACCAACCGAGATGTAAATTCCCGATCCATAACTCTTGCTAATCGACTCATCAACCGTAACAATCGCTGATACATTTTTATTTTCAATAGCCAATATGCAAGTCATAATCTTGGTAATCGAAGCAATCAATCTAGGACTATCTTTATTCTTACTAGCAAGCACTCTTCCACTATCCATATCCATCAAAACATATTCATAAGCCGTTTCTGTCGAAGCATGTACATAAGGAATAAAGATATTTATGCATAATAAAAACAACAATATTTTTTTCATATTTCCACCTATTTAAGTGTATGAATATTATTGTTGTTTATGAGTTATTTTCTTTTTAGTTGTTTCTTTAATTCATTTAGAGCTATAAATCTAGCACTAATATTATTCTTTTCATCTGATGATAATTGTGCTAATGTAAGCCCATTTGGTAATTCAAATATTTCGTCAAAACCAAATCCATTACTTCCTCTTGGTTCTTTAGAAATAAATCCATTTAAAACACCTTCACAGGTTATTATATCTTTTCCATTGTAATATACTATATCACATATTACTTTAGCACTTCTATCAGTATATTTATTAACTTCATTAATTAAGTATTCATTTCTCATTTTATCACTAGCATCTTCACCTAAAAATCTATGTGTCATAACACCAGGAAATCCATCTAAAGAATCAATACATAATCCTGAATCATCTGCAATAACTTCTTCATGAGTTAAATTATATATTTCCATTGCCTTTTTCTTAGCATTACCTAAAAATGTATCTTCATCTTCAATAACATCAATATCTATATTCTTATCTTTTAATGAATATATTTGATATTCATCTAATATTTTTCTTATTTCTTCTAATTTACCTTTATTATTTGTTGCCAAAATCATAACCATACATCTCCTTTTAATGGTTTAAATTTATATCTTTGACTTGGTCTATAACCATTTTTAGAAGTATCAACAATATCTACTTTTTCACAATATTTAATTATCTTTTTTCTAAAATTAGATTTATCAACATTACATTCTTTTATTAATTCATATACTATTCTTACATCTTCTAATGTAAAAGACCCATCCATAAATTTAAATATAATATCCGTATTATCTATATTATTTCTAATTTTTTTATAACTTATTAGTAAACTAAGTAATACTCTTTTAATATCTTTATCATTAATTTTTATATTATTTTCTTCAATTTCTATTGTTTTATATTTATATTCATTAGTATCAAATGTAATTATACTATTACCTTTAACATTAAAATCTACTATTTTGTAATCATCTTTTAATTTATTAACATTTGTAATATTAGTAACTCCTAAATATATAATATCAATACTGTCACTATAATCCATCGTATATACTTGTTCCAAATGAAATATATTAGAACCAATAATACTTGATATATTATTTTTAACTTGTTTTTTTAATTCTTTTCCATTATATTTAATTACTGGAAGCTCATTCTTTTTATTAACTAATACTTTAATTTTTTTTATATCATTTTTTCTAATATTTTCATTTTTTTCACTATCTAGAATGAATAAACAACTGACTATATTTATTTTCATCGTATATTAACTCCTCACTAATAATTTTAGAAATATCAAAAAGAAATTTAAAAAACTATCAAAATCTAAATATATAGTTTTTCCTCCTTTCTTTTGTTTTAAATATTCTATATTTAACTTTTCTTCTAATATTTTGCAATTATAATTTGTTAATATTTTTAAACCATATCAACAAGCATATAAATTATAGTTATTATTATTCTTTTATCATACATTAATTATTTTTTTATTTAATATATATTTTTTGTTTTCTTGATTCTAATCGGGTAATAAATTAATTATATCAATAATAATTTTATTAATATCTTGATCTAAAGGATTAAACTGTCTTAAATAATCTATTAAAGATTTGATTATTTGCCAATTAACATAACTGATATTATTATCATTAATAAACTTAACTATTTGAAGTTCGGCAATTTCTTGTGGTAATGTAACATCTGGATATGTATTATGAATCATCGAATTAGTTTTATCCCAATCGTCATGAAGCCTATTTAATTCTCGTTTTTGTATTTGGAGAAAATTTTTATCATTAGAATACTTTTCTAATCTTTCTTTTAATTTAGTTTCAAT
>CAZEVZ010000065.1:0-6074 GCA_964514935.1 uncultured Muribaculaceae bacterium | reverse complement strand
GACGATAGTGAATAGCGAAAATAGGTAGTTGCTGGTATTTTTTTTATGCTTTTTTTTACATATTTTTCTAAATAAAAATGTATAATTAACTATAGATGAATGCAAAAGCCTTGCTAATATGATATAATCAAAGAGAGGTGTACTAAATGAGAGTTATCGTCAGTGCTGGTGGTACTGGAGGACATATTTATCCAGCTATTGCCATTATCAATAAAATAAAAGAAGAAGAACCAAATAGTGAAATATTATATATTGGAACGACCAATCGTATGGAAAAGGATTTAATACCAGAACTAGGAATTAAATATGAAGCCATAAATGTCAGTGGTATTAAACGTAAATTAACACTAGAAAATGTCAAAGTTTTATATCAATTCTTAAAAGCCAGAGGAAGATGTAAAAAAATTATCAAAGAGTTTGATCCAGATATCGTCATCGGAGCCGGTGGTTACGTTACTGGACCGGTCATTTGGGCTGCCAAAAAATTGGGCAAAAAGACCTTTATTCATGAACAGAATTCAGTTGTTGGTTTATCTAACAAATATTTAACTAAATATGCCGATAAAATAGGGGTATCTTTTTCCTCTACTATCGATTTATTTCCTAAAGACAAAGTTGTCTTAACTGGTAATCCATGTAGTGAAAAAGCCATTAAAATGAAAAAAGCCAACAAAGAATCATACGGCCTTGCCAAAGACAAAAAACTTGTCTTAATTGTCATGGGCAGTCTTGGTAGTAAAACCATCAATGATAAAATTGTTTCTTTTCTAGATGATTTTGAAGATAAAGATTATGAAATAATGTTTGTTACTGGTAATTCCTATTACGAAAAAGTAAAGGATTTACATGTCCCTAAAAATGTCAAGATTGTTCCCTTTATTTACGAAATGCCTTCACTTATGAAAGTCAGTGATTTGATGATATCGCGTGCTGGAGCCTCGACGATGAGCGAAATATTGGTTTTAAATGTTCCGACCATCTTTATTCCGAGTCCTTACGTAACCAACAATCATCAATACAAAAATGCCATGGACTTGGTAAATCAAAAAGCCGCTATAATTTTAGAAGAAAAAGATCTAACTAAAGAAAACCTTATTACGCTAATTGACAATACATTGAACGATAAAACGGCATACAAGACAATTAAGGACAATTTAAAAGAATTAGGAATTAAAGACAGTGGTGAAAGAATATACGAGGTATTAAAAGGAATGATTATGGATGATAAAAAGTTTTTTTGATGCCACAGGCATTGAATATAAAAAAAATATATCTTTAAAAAACTATAATACTTATAAATTAGATGTTACTTGTAAGTATTTAGTTTTCCCTAAAACTGAAGATGAATTTATTAAAATTTTAGATGAATTAAAGAAACAAAATATCAAATATCTTGTTTTAGGAAATGGCTCTAACATTATTTTATCGATGAATTATTACGATGGTGTTGTCATCAAATTAGACAAACTATCGACCATTGAATACAAAGAAGAAATGGTAACTGTCGGTGCCGGCTATTCCCTAATTAAACTGGCTATTGAAACTATCGATAGAGGATTATCTGGCCTTGAGTTTGCTGCTGGTATTCCAGGATTAGTAGGTGCTTCTACGGCAATGAATGCAGGTGCTTACAACAGCGATATGTCTACCATTGTCGATCACGTACGGGTACTTACTCCCAATTTAGAAATAGTTACCCTAACAAACAAAGATTTAACATACGAATATCGTGATTCATTTATCAAAAAGAATAAAGACTATTATATTTTATCGACAACATTTAAATTGTCATCTGGCAATACCGAACATATGAAGACATTGGTTGAAGAAAGAAGAAAAAAAAGATTTGCCTCTCAACCACTCAATATGCCTAGTGCCGGTAGTGTTTTTAGAAATCCTGACAATATGTATGCCGGCGAATTGATTGAAAAATTGCGTTTTAAAGGGTATGCTATCGGTGGCGCTCAAGTCTCCGAAAAACATGCTAATTTTATCGTCAATAATGGCCATGCCACTGGTACAGAAATCGTTAAGTTAATTCATAAAATCCAAAAAGAAGTAAAAGATAATTACAATGTTTCATTAAGATTAGAACAAATTATAATTGAATAGGTGTGATAATGTGGCTTCCAAAAAAGTAAAAATTAAAGTAAAAAAGAAAAAAGTAAATTATAAAAAAATAATTATAGCCCTTATTTTACTTGCTAGTATTTATTTTCTTGTGGCCTATCTTATACATCTACCAATTAGAAACATCTATATTACGGGCAATGAATTCGTATCTGATAAAGAAATTATTACCGCTAGTGAATTAGATGGCTATCCACAATATATAAATACTTATTTTACTGATATTAAAGGAAATCTTCTCAAAAATGAGTATATTAAAAGTGTCGAAATAAGAAGAAAAATCCTCAATAAAATATATATTGATATTGAAGAATATGAACCCATTGCTATCTATAATGATAAACTTATCCTATCATCTAATAAACAAGTCGAAAATAAATATCATATCGATTATGTGCCTTACATAGTAAACAATATTGATTCACTTTACGATAAGTTTGTCACCAGTTTTTCTAAAATAAATAAGGATACTCTTTTAAAAATATCACATATTGAGTATTCACCTAATGATGTTGATAAAGAAAGATTCATTCTCTATATGGTCGACGGAAATTATGTCCATATAACATTATCAAAAATTGAGAAATTAAATAAATATAATTCGATCGTCAGTGAACTAGAAGGTAAAAAAGGAATAATTTACTTAGATTCTGGTGATTACGTTGAAATTAAAGGTTGACATAAAATAGCACTTATTATATAATTGAATTAAGATAAATAGGTAGGTGGCTTATGAAATTGAATAATAAAGGACAAACCTTAGTTGAATATGTATTGATAATATCCCTTATAACTGTCGTAGCCGTAGCTGTTGTCAAAATATTTGGTGGTTATCTAAAAGATTCTGTTACTAAAATGGGCTGCGAAATGATGGGCAAAGAATATGTCGAAGCCGAAAAAATTGGTGAAGGTTACTGCCAAGGGGATGAAGATAGATTGCTTGGAGATTAGAGACCATAATGGTCTTTTTTTATTGGAATTAAAGTTTTTTTATCATAAAATTATCTACTAGTGAATACTTTTAAAAAGAATTAGCAATTTATATATTGACATTGCTAAAAAGCATGTTATAATAATATTAGCAATTAAGAAATATCATTGCTAGGGAAGTGGTAATAGTTGATAACAGAAAGACAAAAAAACATTTTAAAATATATTGTCGAAGAATATGTTAAAACGGTAAAACCAGTCAGTTCAAACGAAATATGTAAAAGTTTGGGATGCTCAAGTGCCACAATTAGAAATGAAATGGTCATTCTAGAGGAACTTGGTTATCTTGAAAAAAACCATTTTGCTGCTGGTCGTCAACCGAGTGAACTTGGTTACAAATACTATGTTGACAATATCATGGCACCTCAAGATATTACTGGTGAGGATATGCTAAAATTACAGACTATTTTCCATAATCAGTCGTTGATGTTAACCGATGCAATTCAAAAAAGTCTGGAGTTGGTTGCTGAAATAACTAATTATACATCGGTTGTTTTAGGTAAATCATCAAGTGAGAATAAGTTGAAAAAAGTCGAAGTAATCTCCTTAGATGACAATAAAATTCTAACTATGTTGATAACCGATAAAGGCTATGTCGAATATAAAAATTTATATTTGCCAGATGCCGATATTGAAGAAGTAATAAAAACTGTCAATTTGATCAATAAAATGATTGCTGGCACACCGATAAATGAAATAAGTGAAAAATTGGAGTACGATGTAAAACCAATTATAAGTAAATATGTCAAGCAACACGAAGTACTATACAATGCCTTTTATGACGCTTTTACCAGTTTCACCAATAAAGCAAACGATGTTCATTTTGCCGGTAAGAATAATTTCTTAAAGCAGCCAGAATTCAACAACATCGAAAAAGTAAAAGAAATGTTAGCCAAATTTGATGATGTTGAGGCCATAAGTGAAATGGCTGAACAGAATAATGGTATCAACATTTATATCGGTAAAGATTCTGAATTGTCCGATGATGTATCAGTTATCAAAACTAAATACAATATCAATGGAGAAGAGGGAACGATTGCTATCATTGGACCTAAAAGAATGGAATATGAAAGAGTTGTCAATTTATTAAACTATATAAAAGAAAATATTGAGAATAAAGAAGAACTATAGGAAAGAGGAAGAGATGAGTAAAAAAGATACTAATGCTAAAGCAGAAAAAGAAAAAGATATCGTTAATAATAAAGAACATAAATGTACATGTAAAGATAATTGCGAATGCGAAGAAAATAGCTGTCAATGTAATGAAGAATGTCATTGTCACGATGAAAATGAAGCCACTAACGAACTATTATCGAAACGTATAAGCGAACTAGAAGATATGGTGTTGCGAACTCAAGCTGAATTGTTGAATTATCGAAAAAGAAAAGATGAAGAGACAGCCAAAATCTTAAAATATGCTGAAGAAGATATTTTGAAAGGTTTTCTACCAATCCTCGATAATTTTGAAAGAGCCATTACGATGGATAACAACAATTTTGGCGATGAGACTTCAAAGTTTCTCGAAGGATTTCGTATGGTTTATACCCAAACTAAAGCGTTGTTAACCAAGTTTGAAGTTAGCGAAATAGATTGCTTAAATAAAGAATTTGATCCAGCGATAGCACAAGCGATTTCAACGGAAAAAGATAAAAGTAAACCAGCAGGTACAATCTTGAAAGTATATCAAAAAGGTTATATGTATAAAGATAAAGTTTTGAGACTTGCCATGGTTATTGTAAATGAATAAAAAAATAAAAGGAGAGATGAAAAATGAGTAAAATAATTGGAATTGATTTAGGAACAACTAATAGTTGTGTCGCCATATATGAAGGTGGCGAAGCAAAAGTAATTACTAATCCAGAAGGAATGCGTACGACACCATCAGTCGTAGCTTTTAAGAAAGGTGAAATAATCGTTGGCCAAAAGGCCAAAAATCAAATGGTAACCAATAAAGATACTATTTCTTCAATCAAGAGAAAAATGGGTACTAGTGATAAGGTTCATGCCAATGATAAAGATTATACTCCCGAAGAGATATCAGCGATGATTTTGGGAGATTTAAAGAAGACGGCAGAAGAGTATTTAGGAGAAAAAGTTTCCAGAGCTGTTATTACAGTCCCTGCTTACTTTAACGATTCTCAACGTCAAGCTACTAAAAATGCTGGTAAAATTGCCGGCCTTGAAGTTGAAAGAATTATCAACGAACCAACTGCTGCTGCACTCGCTTATGGCCTTGATAAACAAGAAAAAACTCAAACCGTTTTGGTATACGACCTAGGTGGAGGTACTTTCGATGTATCCATTCTTGAACTAGGTGATGGTGTTTTCGAAGTTAAATCGACAAGTGGTAACAATAAACTTGGTGGTGATGACTTCGATGAAAGAATTATGGACTGGATGGTCAAAGAATTCAAAAAAGAATCTGGCATCGACTTAACTAAAGATAAAATGGCTATGCAAAGAGTA
Organism: uncultured Muribaculaceae bacterium; assembly: GCA_964514935.1. Lineage (GTDB taxonomy): Bacteria > Bacillota_I > Bacilli_A > RF39 > UBA660 > RUG705. Next base: position 488 of record CAZEVZ010000065.1, on the reverse strand, counting down.
AAAGATGCTGCTGAAAAAGCTAAAAAAGATTTATCAGGTATGTCATCTACAGAGATTTCTTTACCATTTATTTCCCAAGGCGAAGATGGCCCAATTCACTTAAATTTGAATTTGACTAAAGCTAAATTTGAAGATTTAATAAGCGATTTGGTCGACTCGACTCTAGAACCAGTAAGAAAAGCTATGAAAGATGCAAAACTATCTAAAAGTGATATCGATAAAGTATTACTTGTAGGTGGTTCTACAAGAATTCCATGCGTTCAGGAATTGGTAAAAAAAGAATTAGGAAAAGAACCTTCAAAGGAAGTTAACCCAGATGAAGTTGTTGCTATGGGAGCTGCTATCCAGGGTGGTGTCCTAACTGGTGATGTCAATGATATCGTCTTGTTGGATGTTACGCCATTATCGCTTGGTATCGAAACTTTAGGTGGTGTTATGACAGTTCTAATTCCAAGAAATACCACTATTCCAACTAGTAAGAGCCAAGT
>CAZEVZ010000064.1:0-6260 GCA_964514935.1 uncultured Muribaculaceae bacterium | reverse complement strand
TAACTAAACAATATTTAGATTATATTAATAAAATGGAAGAATTAAATATCAATGTTGCCGCTTCTTATTTAGTCATGGCGGCAGAACTCATGGAAATAAAATCAAAATCATTGTTGCCAACCGAAGAAGAGGATGATAGTGAAGATGAAGAAATTATTTCTAAAGAAAATTTGATCAATAAACTTATCGAATATGAAAAATATAAAAATATGATTGGTACTTTTAAAGATATGGAAACTGATCGTCAAAAGATTTATGTTAAAGCACCGGAAAGAGTAAGTAATTATGTCGATAATATAATTGTCAATGATAATGATACATCGGTTGATGACTTGGTCGAAGCCTTTAGGAAGTTTTTAGAACGTGTCGATAAAGAGAAACCACTAACTACCAAAATTACTAGTAAAGAATACAGTGTCAAAGAACGAAAAAAAGGTATTAGAAATCTTTTAAAAGAAAAAAAGAAAATACTATTTACCGAATTATTTGAAGAAAAAAATATCAGTTTTGTCGTGGTTACTTTTCTATCTATTTTAGAAATGACTAAAGAAAGAGAAATAACTATCAAACAAGATAATAATTTTAATGATATAACAATCGAATTGAAGGTGAAATAATGAAAGGAATAATCGAAGGACTGTTATATGTTCAAGGTGATTTAGGTTTGACGATTGAACAAGTATCGGATATTTTAGAAATAGATAATGAGGAAGCAAAGAACTTAATCTTATCATTAAAACAGGATTATATCGATGAAGATCGGGGATTGAGAATCAATTATTTAGGTAATTCTTTTAAATTGACGACCAAAGAAGAACATAAAGAATATTTTAAGAAATTACTAGAAAATCCTAAAAATAATGTTTTATCCAACCAGGCTTTAGAAACCTTGGCGATTATTGCCTACAATGAACCGATTACTAGAGTTGAAGTTGAAGAAATTCGAGGAGTCGATTCGGTTTATGTTGTCCGTCGTTTGCTGGCTAAAGGACTTATCAAAGAATGTGGTCGAAAAGATATTCCTGGTCATCCAATTCTCTATAAGACAACCGATGAATTTTTAGATTATTTCGGTTTAGCAAGTAAAGATGACTTACCGAAAATTGAAGTACTTGAAAGCGATAATGAAGATAAAGAATTGTTTACTTCCGCTTATAAGGATAATTAAATTAGATAATAAAAAGGTGGTTGTTTATGAATATTATAGATATTATCAATAAAAAAAGATTAAAAAAAGAACTTAACGATGAAGAAATTAAGTATGTTATCGATGGTTATTTAGATGGAAGCATCAAAGATTATCAAATGTCATCCCTTCTTATGGCTATTCTTTTAAACGATATGACTACGAGTGAAATATATTCGCTAACCAAGTATATGGCTAATTCTGGTGATATTTTAGATTTATCCTCACTTGGTGATAACGTTGTCGACAAGCATTCAACCGGAGGTGTCGGTGACAAAACGACTTTGATAATTGCTCCATTAGTTGCTTCGTGTGGTGTAAAAGTTGCCAAAATGAGTGGGCGAGGACTAGGACATACCGGTGGGACTATTGATAAACTTGAGGCTATTCCTGGTTTTACCGTAAATTTATCTAAAGAAGAGTTTATAAATCAAGTAAATGATATTGGGGTAGCAATTACTAGTCAGACCGAAAATATCGCTCTTGCGGATAAAAAAATATATGCCTTGAGAGATGTAACGGGAACAGTCGAATCTATTCCGTTGATTGCTTCATCGATTATGAGTAAAAAAATAGCTTTAGGAACCAAAAAATTGGTCATTGATGTCAAAGTCGGTAGTGGAGCATTGATAAAGAATATTAAAGATGCCAGAAGACTATCTAAACTTATGAAGGATATCGGGGCTAATAATGGGATAGAAGTAAGATGTATGCTTACTAATATGGATGTACCCCTAGGTAATAATATTGGTAATCAACTAGAAATAATTGAAGCGAAAGAAATCTTAAAAGAACATAAACCTGGTCATTTGAGAGATTTATGTATAGAATTATCTACCGAGATGGTATCTTTAGGTTTAAATATTTCTTATGAAGAGGCGAAAGAAAGAGTTTTAAATAATTTAGACAATGGTATGGCATATGATAAATTTATTGAACTAGTCAACTATCAACATGGTAATATTGAGGCAATGTCTAAATCGAAGAGTAAATACGAAATAAAATCTTCAACAGAGGGATATCTAGTGGCTATCGATGCTTATAAATTAGGACTCCTATCGATGTCCCTTGGAGCAGGTAGACAGAATAAAGATGATATTATAGATTACAGTGCCGGAATTGTCACCAATAAAAATATCGGTGATTATGTTACATCTGGTGATGTACTTATGACCTTATATACCGATAAACAAATCGATAATATCGATCCGACCATCTTCAAATTATCTGATAAGAAAAATAGTGATTATAAACTAATTTACGAAATAATTAAATAATGAATGTCTATGAATAATGTTTGTTATTTTTTTAAAATAGTGTTATTATTATAATAGGTGATAGTGATGGTATTAAGAAGACCATATGCATTTTTAATTAAATACTTTAGATTGATTCATCTAGTAATTACCGCGATGCTTGCTTATCTAGTAGTAAAGAATAGAAGCATCTATCAATTTTTAAAAAGTGTCATTACAACCTCTACCAATAGATACGAGGCATTCGAATACATAAATTATAGTCTTTTTCTAATAATTATCTTGGCAATTGTATTATGCTTTATTATCTTTTGGTTACTTAAATACAAAGATAAACCACGTAGTATTTATATTTTCATCATTATCGGTTACGTCATTGTAAGTATATTTATGTTATTCTTATTTAATTATATGCGAACAATAACTAGTAATATATTGGATCTAAAAACGATTAGATTATATCGTGATATTTTATTGATAACGCTAATATTTCAATACTTTGTTGCCCTTGTTATGGCTATTAGAGCATTAGGATTCGATATTAAAAAATTCGATTTTAATAGAGATATTCAAGAATTGAATGCTGAAGCCAGCGATTCAGAAGAAGTAGAGATCAACCCCCAGATAGATACGACCAATATAGTTAGAGGAATCAACAAACAACAAAGAGAATTTGGTTATTATTTTAAAGAGTTTAAAATATATATAATTATTATCTTGGTAATACTAGGGGGAATACTGATATTTAAAGGTTATAATTTTTATAATACTAGATTTAAAATATATCTTGAAAATCAATATGTTGGCAGTAATAATATATTAAAAATAAATGACAGTTATTATAATATTTCGGGTAACAAAAGTTATGTTATCGTCAGTTTTGATGTATATAAATATGGTAAAAAAGAGCGTCTAAATATAAATAATATAGCATTGCAAGTTGGTAAAAATGAGTATTTACCTGATAAAACAATTTGTTCTAAATTTAACACTCTAGGTAATTGCTATAAAAAACAATATATTACCAGTGAAGAAACAAATTATATTGTGACTTATGCTGTCGATAATTTAAATATTCAGAAAGCTTATATTGTCTATACCGATTCATATAATCAAGCATATAAAATTAAATTGGTTATGAAAGAAGCAAAGTAATGATATAAAAAAACTAACTATCATAGTTAGTATCTATTACTCCTAGAAAATACTCCTAGGATTAAATCAATATGGAGGACCTAGTCGGATTCGAACCAACGATCAGGGAGTTGCAGAAAATACTAAAATTTAGTTTAAACTGTATATTCCAAATGATTCAAAACATAACACAATAATCCAAAATAATAATTAACTCTTTTTTGAAATTGTTTTTTTGGATTATTTTGAATTATTTCGGCATTGAATTTGTCATTAACCATAAATTATAAGTAAAAAAAGCAACATCTGTACGTCTTAATTATTGACAATATATATTACAATTGATATAATAATAATGACTATTTGAAATAGATATATAAATTTTGAGGTGGTTTATGTATGACAAATAATTTAGTAGTTAGAAGTAGTAGCGCCGAATTCTTAATTTTCGAAAGGCAAACACACGATAAAGGAATTCAAGTGAGATTTGAAAATGGCGATTTATGGCTAACACAAAAAGCAATGAGTGAATTATATGGTTGTACTACCGATAATGTTTCATTACATTTAAAAAATATATATAATGATTTTGAACTTGATAAGGAATCAACTACCGAGGAATTCTCGGTAGTTCAAAAAGAAGGAAATCGAAATATAAATAGAAGAATTCGTTATTATAATTTAGATGCTGTTATTTCTGTTGGATATAGAGTTAATTCTGATAGAGCTATTCAATTTAGAAGATGGGCTACAAATATATTAAAGGAATTTTCTAAAAAAGGATATATAATAGATAAGAGAAGAATGGAAAATGGAACTTTCTTTGATGAAGACTACTATGATTCTTTGCTTGCAGAAATAAGAGAAATAAGATTATCTGAAAGAAGATTTTATCAAAAGATTACTGATATATATGCAACTAGTATTGATTATGATTCTAAAGCACCAACAACTATTAGATTTTTTAAAAAGGTTCAAAATAAGATACATTATGCAATATCTCATCAAACAGCGGCTGAAATAATATATAATCGTGCTGATTCCAAAAAAGAACATATGGGATTAACTTCATGGAAGAATTCACCTAAAGGTAAAATATTAGAAACTGATGTTGTAATAGCCAAAAATTATCTGTCAAAGGAAGAACTTGAAAGTTTGGAACGAATTGTATCTGCATTTTTGGATCTTGCCGAAAACAGAGCTAAAAGAAATATTCCTATGACTATGGAAGATTGGTCATTTAGAATTGATAAATATTTACTTGCCGATGATTTGGATATACTTAAGGATGCTGGTAGAATATCTCATGAAATAGCATGTGATAAGGCATTGTCTGAATTTGAAAAATATAGAATTACTCAAGATAAGTTGTATAAATCTGATTTTGATATGTTACTTGAAGAAACTAATAAGCATTAAATTATTAGATAAAACAGGTAAATAAACTTAAGAGACATTAACTTGGCTTATTATTAAATGAATTTAATGTTTTTAAGTATTATTTTGAAAAATTCGTCACAAATCCGTCACTAACATTAAAAAAAGGCTTTCGCAAATTACGAAAACGCTTATTTTACAATGGAGGACCTAGTCGGATTCGAACCAACGATCAGGGAGTTGCAGTCCCATGCCTTAGCCACTTGGCTATAGGTCCAAGTACATATACAATTCTATAACAAAAAAAAGTAATTGTCAATTCAAATTCTTTGTAATTTTAGTATTTGATATATTTTATGCATTATATATTAAAATATTGTAAAAATAAGTAATATGTGATAATCTTATGATAGAGGAAGGTGTTAATATGAATAATCAAGTTATCAAAAAAAATAACCGCAATTTACTAAAAGAAATATTTAGTAAAAAGAGAAATATAATTATTGCTATTGCCGTTATCGTTTTAATCATACTAGTCGTATGTATTATTAAATTTACGAGCGGTAAACCTAAAAGGAAGTTTGCTTTAAATGAAATATACGAAGTATATCCTGAAGAAGTTAGAGATTTATATGCTAATATTGTAGAAGTATCATGTAATGGTGATTTGCATTTTGATATCAAAATTGACACCGGTGAAGTAAATATAGAAAACATGAATAAACAAGATTTACTTACTTATATTTTTAGTTATATGGATAAAAATGATTTACTCAATGATAATATCGCTGATAAGACATTTAACGATACTGAAAAAAAATTGTTTAACAAAAAACTTAATTTAATTGATAATATTGATGAATTTGCTTACAAAGATTATATATATAGTCACAATCAAGATAAAATAACAAGAAAAAATGAAGCATGTAAGACAACAACCAAAAATATTGCCCATTTACATGGATACTTTTGGGATAAAAACTATCTATCTATCGATGTTGATGTAGCATATTTAAAAGAGGGTAATCTATATACTTTCGATAATAAAAAGTTAGGCGAATACGATGGTAAAACAGCATCTAAACTATCAGGTTTAATGCAAGAAGCATCATACTACCGACTTAATTATGCCAAAGATGATGGTATTTATAAATTATCAAGTATCGAATGGAAACATAAAGCATAATAAAATACATAAGTTAATAATTCTTATGTATTTTTTCTTTTAAAACTATGTAAACTTTTGGTTGCACTGTCCTTAAGTATTTTACTTGAGGACTATCATTTCTATTAAAATAATACCATAA
>CAZEVZ010000063.1:0-6305 GCA_964514935.1 uncultured Muribaculaceae bacterium | reverse complement strand
AAAGGTACTGTTCAGCAAGTAAGAAAATTGGCAGATGGTAGTATGATTAAATATACCATCGAAAATTGGTTAACTCCAAATGGTAATTGGATTAACGATAAAGGTGTTCTACCAACCGATGAGGTTGAGCTTGGTGAAGAATATTATAAGGATCCAAAGGTAGAAAATGATAATCAATTAGAAAAAGCATTAGAACTGGTTAGTAAATAACCACTAATGCTTTTTTCCTTTCCTAATAGAAATTATTGTAAAGTTTATGACAAATTGATTGCTTTTTGATAGGTAAGAGTTATAATTCTATTTATGTAAGTGAATACTAGAGGGAGAGAATTATGTTTGATATTGTGGTTTGCAGTAGTAATTTAGACTTAATGAATAGGAGTATCAAAGTAATCAATAGTATATTTATTGGTTATGAATTTGATTATCATATCGATAAGTTTAAAAATAGTAATTATAAATTGATGAATACTATTAAAAATGGTAAAAGAAAAATCTATGTTATCGATAGTGAGATGCTAGATATTGTTTATAAGATTAGAGAAGATGATTTTATAAGTATAATTATTTTTATTAGTTTGCATGATGAAGCTGATATCGATCTATTTCATAGAAAATTATTAGTTTTAGATTATCTTTGTTTCGATGAAAACTATGATGATAATTTAGCAAAGGATATCGATACAAGTTTAAAGATATTATTTAAGGATAATGTTTTTTCATTTAAATATAATCATATTGTGTACTTAATTCCTTATGAGAATATCAATTATATTGAGAAAGAACCAAATATTAAGAGATGTATTATTCATACTTTGGATAAGGAATATTATGTAGTTAATTCAATTCAAGGGATTAAGGATAGTTTAAAAGGAATGTTTATTAAAAGTAGTCAATCGTGTATTATCAATATGATGAATGCCAAATATATCGATTGTACAAACAATATGGTGTATTTTAAGAATGGTGATACGACCAGTTTGGTTACCAATAAAGCGAAGAAAGTAATTGCTAGTCATATAAAGTAATTAGTGTAAAGTATGCGTGATTGTTTTGTATATTAGATGCTTATTTGGTATAATGATGATAATGTGAGGTAGATGTTATGTGTGGATTTGTGGGCTTTGTCGATAGGACAAAGGATAAGAAAAAAATCATCAAGGATATGGCGGATATCATCGTCCATAGAGGACCGGATTCTGATGGATATTATGTAGGTGATGATTGTGCTATTGGTTTTAGGAGATTATCGATTATCGATTTAGCTGGTGGTGATCAACCAATATACAACGAAGATGATACATTGGCCATTACTTTTAATGGAGAAATATATAATTATCAAGAAATAAGAAAAGATTTGATCGATAGGGGCCATATATTTAAGACGAGTAGCGATACGGAAGTATTGCTTCATGGGTATGAGGAATATGGAAGCGATTTGTTAAATAAACTTAGGGGAATGTTTGCCTTTGTCATCTATGATTTAAAAAAGAATGAATTATTTGGGGCAAGAGATTTCTATGGAATCAAGCCGTTATATTATTATAAAACCGATGGTGAGTTTATGTTTGGTTCAGAGATTAAGGCATTTTTAGCTCATCCAAATTTTAAAAAAGAATTGAATAGAGATATGTTGAAGCAATATTTAACATTTCAATATAGTGTCGGGGAAGATACATTTTTTAAGAATGTCTATAAGTTGAGACCGGGTCATTATTTTAAATACCAAGATGGTAAATTGGATATTGAAAAATATTATGAAATCGAGTTGACGAGTGATGATAGTAAGAGTTTAGATGAATGGAAAGATATCATTAGAAAAGAATTAAAAGAGTCACTTAAATATCATAAAATTAGCGATGTTGAAGTTGGCAGTTTCTTATCTAGTGGAGTAGATTCTTCAATTGTAGCCACTTTAAGTAATGTCGATAAGACATTTACCGTGGGATATGATAATAAGAAATATAGTGAGATCGATTATGCCAAGGAACTATCTGAAAAGATTGGAGTTAAAAATATTAGTAAAAAAATAAGTAAGGAAGAATACTTTGAGAAATTTCCACTTATTCAGTATCATATGGATGAACCATTGGCTGATCCTTCGGCAGCAGCCCTATATTTTGTGGCTAATACGGCTAGTAAGCATGTAAAAGTAGCATTGTCGGGAGAAGGGGCCGATGAGATATTTGGTGGCTATAATATCTATCACGAACCCTATTCGGTCAGTTGGTATTATAAAATTCCATATTTTATAAGAAGAGGTATCGGAGGATTAGCTTATCCATTTAGAAATTATCCAGGCTTTAATTTCTTGGTTAGAAGAAGTAGAAAGTTAGAAGATAGGTATGTTGGTAATGCTTTTATCTTTGAACCAAAGGACGCTAATAAGATATTGAATTATAGAGATATGCATAATTTTAAGGAATTGACTAGACCATATTATGAGAAAGTAAGCAACTATGGAATGGTGGAAAAGATGCAATATATCGATTTTAATTTCTGGTTAATTGGCGATATATTACTTAAGGCTGATAAGATGAGTATGGCTAATTCTTTGGAAGTTAGGGTTCCATTTCTGGATAGGCCATTAATTTCTAATGTTATTCATATGCCAGCAAAGTATAAAATTTGTGGTAATGAGACAAAATATGCTTTTAGGGAAGTATGTAAGGAAACTCTGGATTCAAAATGGGCTTCAAAGAAAAAACTAGGTTTTCCAGTTCCAATTAGGGAATGGATTAAAGATGAAGATACCTATCAAGAGATATATAAATTATTTAGTGAAAGTAGTGAATTTTTCAATACAAAGGAAATAATTAAATTATTAGAACAACATAAGAATGGTAAAAGAGATAATAGTAGGAAGATATGGACAATATATACGTTCTTGGTTTGGTATAATGAGTATTTTATAAAAAGATAAAAAATCAGTCTATTTTGACTGGTTTTTATATATTTTATTTACTTTTAATAAAGGAAATGGTATAATTTTATTATAAGTGTAAGCATAAAGTGAGGTATAAATATGGCTAAAAAGAAACAAAAGAAAGATAAAGATAAATTTGAATATAGTAATGAGATAATTGGTGTGTTGTTAATACTATTATCAATTATTGGAATGCTTGGATATGGAAGAGCGGGTAATTTTTTAAGAAGTTTTTCAGTTTTTTTGGTGGGAACGGCTTATTTTCCATTACTAGTGGTATTCTTAATATTGGGCGTTTATATAATTGTTAAAAGAAAAACTCCAAAAATGGTATCACGCGAATCAATTGGGGTCTATTTGATTGTGATGTCGATACTTGTGTTATTGCATTTGAAATATGTAAAACAAGAGCCATCTAGTGAACTTATTGTAGAGACATTTAGAAATGTTATGTTGTCTTTTAAAACACCAGAAGTTATTAGAAATTGTGGTGGTGGAATGATTGGTTCAATTTTAGCGTATATTTTTAATTGGGCCTTTTCTAGCGATGGAATAATAATCGTAGTAATTACTTTTGTTATCTTGGGAATTATTTTGGTATTCAACACTTCTATTTTAAATGCATTTAAGAAGTTTAAAATGCCTAAATTGATTGATGATGACGATGATGAGGAAGAGGAAGAAGAGAAAGTAGAAGATAAACGAGTAGTTATTTCTTCGATTGAAGAACTTACTAATAAGAAGGAAGAAGCGGTTGAAGAAGTTGATACCGATGTGCCAATAAAGAAAAATGGGGAAGATGTTAAAGAAGATAATGTTGAAAATGAAGCGGTAGAAAAAAATGTGAACTACAAGTTACCATCACTTAATTTGCTTAAAACAGTGAAGAATATCAATAGTAAAGAAAATGAATTGGTTGCAAAAGAAAATATAAGTAAATTGGAGGATGTCCTTCGTGTATTTGAGATATCTGGGAAGATTGTTCAAGTAAATATTGGACCGACGGTTACGCAGTATGAACTTGATTTAAAAGCAGGAACAAAAGTTAATAAGTTGCTTGGTATTCAAAGAGAGATTGCTTTGGCGATGGCGGCTAAAGATGTGAGAATTCAGGCACCGATTCCGGGTAAAAATACCATCGGTATCGAGTTACCTAATAAGGTAAATGCTTCGGTATCGTTTAAGGAAGTGCTTCAAAGTATGCCACCAGTTAGTGAAAGTACGATTTTGGCTGTTGGACTTGGTAAGGATATTATGGGTAAAGTTAAGTGGTGCGAAATCAATGCGACACCACACTTGCTTGTGGCTGGTTCTACGGGTAGTGGTAAATCGGTATGTATCAACTGTATTATTGCTTCAATTTTGATGCGAAGCAAACCAGATGAGGTTAAGTTAGTTTTAGTTGACCCCAAAAAGGTTGAATTTTCAATGTACGAAGGGGTACCACATTTGCTTAGCCCAGTAGTTACTGATCCGAAGAAAGCATCGATTGCTTTAAAGAACATCGTTTTAGAGATGGAAAGACGATATGAATTGTTAGAACATACGAAAAATAAAAATATTGTCGGGTATAATAAATTCTGTGAAACACATCCAGAGTATCAAAAATTACCTTATATTGTAGTTATTATCGATGAGTTAGCCGATTTGATGTTGGTAGCAGCCAAAGAAGTCGAAGATTCAATTATGCGAATTACCCAGATGGCACGTGCTGCGGGAATTCATCTAATCGTAGCAACGCAAAGGCCATCAACCGATATTATTACGGGTGTCGTAAAGGCCAATATTCCATCAAGAATAAGTTTTGCGGTATCTAGTCAGATCGATTCACGTACGATTCTCGATATGGGTGGAGCAGAAAAATTACTTGGAAAAGGTGATATGTTGTTCTTACCGATGGGTGAATCTATTCCAATGAGAGTCCAGGGAGCTTTTGTTTCTGAAGAGGAAATTGAAAAATTAGTCAATTATACGATAAGTCAACAGAAAGCAAATTATGATAATACACTTACAGTCGAGCGAAATGGCGATGGTGGAGGAAGTTCATCGAGTGGTAGTGATGATTACGTATCTAGTGATGAATACGACGATCCAATCTATAATGAAGTAGTAGATTTCGCCGTACAAACAGGTAAAATTAGTGCTAGTTTGATTCAGAGAAAGTTTAGATTAGGATATAATCGCGCTGCTCGAATAATCGATTTGCTTGAAGAAAGAGGGATAATTGGACCACCTAATGGATCTAAACCAAGAGAAGTATTGGTTAAATTAGAAAATCATAATGAAGAATAACTGGGCAACTGGTTGTTCTTTTACTATATAAAACATTTAGAAAAAGTTCGCTTTTTCTTTTCATTTTATTACTTTTGATTTATAATTGTTTTAGGATGGTGGTGCTTGTGCTAGATAAGAGAGAAATACTACTAAAGTATGAGAATTGTTTAAATGATATAAATGATATATGGAGGTCTCTTTGACTTAGATAGTAAGATAAATAGAAAAAAGGAATTAACCGAAATTATCAATGATGTATCTTTTTGGAATAGTAGTAATAAAGATGAGATATTGAAAGAACAAAATAGTCTTAATAACTTAATTGATGATGTGGTGCCAGTTAAACATAAGATAGAAAGTAATATCGAATTATTAAACGATAAGATCGATGAAGATATGTTAGAGATCATCGATGAGGAATACGATGAGATTATTAAAAATATTGAGAGGCTTCGAATAGATACTTATCTATCTGGAGAATTCGATAAAAACGATTGCTTTTTAGAAATCCATGCGGGGGCTGGAGGAACCGAGGCTTGTGATTGGGCTAATATGTTATATCGTATGTATACGCGATATTTTAATAAAAATGGCTATAAATATACCGAGATAGATTCACAATATGGGGATGAGGCAGGAATTAAATCGGTGTTGTTAGAAGTCGATGGTAAAAATGCTTATGGTTATCTTAAAGGTGAAATTGGCGTTCATCGATTAGTTAGAATTAGTCCTTTCGATGCGAATAAAAGGAGACATACATCGTTTGCTTCGGTACTCGTAACGCCTAAATTTGATAAAAATATCGATATAAATGTTATCGATAGTGACATCAGGGTAGATATTTATCGAAGTAGTGGACCTGGAGGACAGGGGGTCAATACGACTGATTCAGCTGTGAGAATTACCCACATACCTACAGGGATTGTCGTTACGTGTCAAAATGAAAGAAGTCAAATTAGAAATAGAGAAATTGCTATGGAAGTTCTTAAAAATAAACTATATAGTTTGGAATTAGAGAAACAAAATAAGGAAATTAAGAACATTCAAGGTGATATGATGACAATTGGCTTTGGTAGTGGTAAAAGAAGTTATGTAATGTGTCCAT
>CAZEVZ010000062.1:0-6308 GCA_964514935.1 uncultured Muribaculaceae bacterium | reverse complement strand
AAGTGAAATATATTCTTTATTTCCAATTCTTAAAACACCAATTTTGCGATCTTTAACTATAATCTCAGTTTTAATATTATCTTTATTCATAACTCACATCCATTCTATAATAATCGTGTCATTTTATACAAAATACTTCGGCATTTTTACTAGGAACGGACTCAATAATTCTAAACATCCACTCAATATCACAAACATCAGTCATACGATACTTACCATCTTGGGCTTTTAATTTCAACTGTCTAGTAATACTAGACGTTTCAAAATTTTCTTCCTTTTCTAGTTTGTTTTTTAACCAATTCCAATATTTTCTTGGCTCACCGCTATTGGCAAGTACTCCAACAATATCAACTACGCTAATAAAGTATTTCTCCTGTTCCTTATCCCATACAGTTCTAATTGTTTCATTATTAAATAATTTATTAATCAAATACATTTTATCGTTTTTCATTTTAACCTTCTTTCCTTTGCTAAATATGATAGTTAGATAAATACAGCATATCATATCCCAAATAAGATGTCAATATTAAAAACAAACAAATGTATTTACATATAGTTAACAAAAAAGAAGCTAAAGGTATTCCTCTCGCTTCTAATTATTGCAAGTCTTAACGACCGCCCATACCGCCACCGCCGCCGAATGAGCCGCCACCGCCGCCTCCTGATGAAAATCCGCCGCCGCCACCAGAATAACTTTCCGCAGCACTTCTCGCCGCACTAGCCGCATAAACTGTTCTTGTCGATAGATTATTTATATAGATAAATGTTCCATAATCTAGATTATTAGCTTCCATTTCTCTAACGATTTCTGGATATAAATTCTTAAATTGCTTAGCAACCTTATCGGCGATTCCAAATAGATAAGCAAACATCAAATACTCATCCCAAAGTTTTACCTCAATGGCTTCCTTGTTGTTAATATCGCTAAAATGTTGTAAAAATTTCTTACATCCATAAAGTTCTACACTGTCATTATAGATAATATCATCCATAACATTTCTCTTTTTACATTCTTCTTTATCTTTACGTTTATAGATATGTCCTTCTTTTTCCAATTTATCGATTTCACTATTCTTAATTCTCTCAAACAAACTAAAGAATTTATCATAATTCTTTTTAGCCCATTTTTCTAATTCTTTAGATTCAAGTATTCCATCACCACTAGCTTTATACATTACATCGAATAATCGTTGCTCCAATTCATTATCAAATACTGGATTTCTAGTCAAATCAATAACGCTCGTTTCCTTATTAAAAATACCTGTTGTCTCATTCTTAAAGGCAATCTTATCATTTCTTAACCATTTCAAAAGTATTGCCCCCAATATATTTGTTTCCTTGTAACCAAAATTATTTAGATTTATCAAAGCATTCGCATAATAAATATCCTTCTTACATGGAATATCCCTAAACATTGGCACTTCTTTTTTATTTATTGTCTTATTGTCTTTGTATCCATATCCACTCTTAGAGGCAGCTACAATTGCTCCTCCAATGATACCAGCTGGTATTACAAATGACACAATTGACATAATAAAACCAAAGATTTTATCCCATGTACTTTGTTCATATGTATCATTCCAATTATATTGATAAGTTCCTTCTTCTGCTAAATTATATACTTCATCAAATGAACTAAAATTACCATTGGTATTATCGGTTTTAAATGTTCCTACTGGAAATTTTACCAACACCGTAACATAATCATTATTAAGTGAATATGTATCACTATTTAATTCGATTTTACCATTAGCAACATATGCTAAATATTGTCCACCATATCCCCATACATCTAACGTATCAGGAAATTCATAAAAACTACTTATCGTAACCGTAAATTTATCTAAAGTAACATTAGGAAATAACGTCTGATATATTACTTGAGCATCTCCGACATTGGTTACAAAATTAGATAATTTATAGTTTAGAGTAAATTGATGTCTCTGCATATCTCCCTTACCAAAACATAACTCTATGCCTTCGCTGACATAATTTATCCCATAGTAACCTCTTTTTTCTGATAATGATTCATTGACATTCCAATTTTTATATGTCATTTCACTACCATCCATCGTCACCTTAAAATCAGAGACTTCTTCTGTTCCTAAATTATATAAAGCCTTATACCATTCACTACCACTATTGGCTTTAACATCCCAAACCTCAGTAATTTCTGCTGTTCCATCCTCTGTAACATAAATATCCATATCGATATTATAAATATGATCAGCATATACCCACATAGGACACAACAAAATAAACAAAAATAACAATAATTTCTTTTTCATAATATCTATTCCTTTAACATTTTTTTACATTCTTTATATTTAGGATAATACTTTGCCACCACTAGCCAAAAATCTTTTGAATGATTGTGATGTATAAAATGACTAAGTTCATGAACAATAACATAATCTAAACAACATATATCATATTTAGATAGATTATAATTTAACGTCACATCGTGACTACGAACATTACATACTCCCCAACGACTAGTCATCTTTCTAATCTTCAAATTAGGTTTGGGAATTCGCTCTTCAAATTCATTATACCAATAATCTAACCTACGCTGATAAATATCTCTAATCTCTTTCTCAATATATTTATCTAATTTCTTTCTACTTGGAGCATATATCTTATCATCTGTTACTTGAATATCACTAAATCCATATATAACATCATATCGATTACCAAAATAATAAAAATTGTCTTCCTTATCCATTTTTTTATTATCGGTATCGATCATTTTTCCAATTGCTTCCATATTATCTGAAATAAGTTTTTTAATATTCCCATTGCTAGTTAAATAATTTGTCGTAACGACAATCTTACCATTCTTAACCCTAATATAAGTATTACGATTATTTTTCCTAATTATCTCTACATCATAAACATTATCTTCGATTTCTAACTGCATAATTATCCCCTAAAGAAAAAAGCCTAAAGTTAAAACTTTACCTTAGGCACTTCTTTTTCGCTTTCTTCTGCCTTAAAGTATTCAAACTTTTTAAAACCGAATATTGAAGCCACAATATTAGATGGGAACATTTGAATTAGATTATTATATCCCATAGCGGAATCGTTATAGAATTGTCTAGCATAAGTAATTTTGTCTTCAGTATCTTTCAAATCCCCTTGTAATGATAAAAAGTTTTCATTAGCTTTAAGATCTGGATATGCTTCAGCAAGTGCAAATAATTTATTAAGTGCACCAGAAAGTTCATTGTTTGCTTCGATCTTTTCATTTACACTACCGGCATTGACAGCTTTATTTCTCGCTTCAATAACGGCTGTAAATGTTCCTTCTTCGTGTTTTGCATATCCCTTTACTGTTTCTACTAAATTAGGTATTAAATCTGCTCTTCTTTTAAGTTGAATGTCAACTTGACTAAACTGATTTTCAACTTTGTTTCTCGCATTTACTAATTTATTGTAAACACCAATAACATAACAAGCTAGAACAAGTATAATACCTCCAATAATAGCCCATACCATTTTATATCATTCCTCCTAAACAAATTATATCAAAATATGATTTAAAATTCAATACATAATTTCTATTTAATTGTACGCATATTT
The DNA here is from genome assembly GCA_964514935.1 of uncultured Muribaculaceae bacterium. GTDB lineage: Bacteria > Bacillota_I > Bacilli_A > RF39 > UBA660 > RUG705. The sequence continues at coordinate 2,726 of CAZEVZ010000062.1, read as the reverse complement.
CCACCAAAAATGTCAATATTATTAGTGGTGATAAAATGGAAAATATCGATATTAGAAAGTACATCATTGAAAATTTTAAAGATGATAACGAAGAAAAAATTAGGGATAGCATCGAAACGACCATCAAATTCAAAGATGAAGATGCCCTCATCGGTTTAGGAGTGTTATTCGAATTACTTTGGGATAACCTAGATGAAACCGAAAAAACCAAAAATATTGCCCTAATTAGGAATAGTATCAAAAGAAATAGTTAAACCTGCCACAACAGTGACAGGTTTAATTTATTATCTCAATAGGCCAAAGCCCGTAACGACATATCTACCGCCTTGCCTTTTGGCAATTGCGGGTGGATTATTATATAATGTACCATTTATTGATAGTGATGCCGAATGTCCACCATCGAGATTAGCGGCATTGTAGGCTCCGTACTTCGTAAATACATCGATAACATCACTCAAAGAAGCCCCATCGATATAGTTTTCACCATCGATTACCAAGAATAAAACAACGCCATCTTTTCTTTGACCAATTGCTACTCTCGGTGATTTACCCCAAGGATCGCCAACAATCTCTAACGGTTTACCATTGACAATCAAGAATGGACCAAATTCAAATCCATCTTTCATCCCTGCTTCTAAAGCATTTGTTCCCGTCGAATCAGCTAACAACAATAATTTACCCTCGTTATTAAAGCCGATTAAATTACCAGTTTGTGTATCCCAACCACTTGATGGCCAAACAATTTCACCATCATCGATAACATAACCTAGTGGAATATCGGACCCCGTTCCAGTTGGATCTTCAAATCCACCACCATTTATGCACACAAGTCCATTGTAACGATTGCACATTGCTGTTACCTGTTCTCCGTACCTTCCAATATTAAAATTCTTTGCTCTAATTAGCGATACCTTCGTCGGATCATATATTGCCACTAGATATCCTTTAGATAAGCCTATCTTAAGATTGATTATTTTATAATCTTCATTGCCCGGTGTTCTCGTTAAGATCTCCTCATCATACTTATTATCATAACTCTTTTTCGGAGCCGTATCGATAACAATATCATCCAAAATAACATCTTCTTTTATTTCGATAAAATAATTACTATCTACTATCTTACTAATTGTCTTATCACTATAGAAAATATTGGCAAAATACTTATGATCTTTAGTTTTCATAGCCGTCGTTACATACAAATTCCTTACCGTATCCCAGGGACCATACATCATAACAAATCCCCCAATTGCAAGCATATCCGCAATAATACATAGAATTGTCAATTTTGATATTTTTTTCTTATTTTTCTTTAACTTTCTCATCTCTTACTCCATTTCATATGGACTATCACTAGTACCTTTTCCCTTAGTAAGTAATTTTTTTTCAATACTTATTACCGGTACAACATTAACCTCACTGCCAACAGAACGGGAATATAATTTCTTATTCTCATTGATTAAATATACTTGACTACCTCTATCTGCCGTTCCTGTCATCGTAAAATAATTGTTAAGATCAGAATTCAAATAAATATTACCAATACTCGCAAGTGCTACTTTACTTTCAATCTTATTCTTTAAAGCATAAGTATAATCATATTTAGTACTATTATTATAATAACCATTAGACCAAGATACTTCCTTTATTTTATCCTTATAACTTAAACTATTTAAATAATCATGATTCAAGTAGTATGCAATACTTCCATATACCGTATCATTATGATAACTACTGCTATTTGAATATCGATATTTTAAATTACTACCATTAACCTTTAAATAATCATTTAACATAAGTCTTACATCATCATCATTTACTTGATATACTCTCCATATATCATTGCCTAGTTTAACATAACTACCAAATAGTCCATTTTCTTTCTCGATAACATAAGGAGTATCCTTTGATCCATCTCCACTGACATAATCGACATTACTTTTAATCTTGGCCACTGGTCTTACTCCCAAAATATCATTACCAACACTTAAACTGGCCTTTCCATCATCATCGACATACCACACCTTACCATCAGTATTACTATTACTCAAATAAAAGTATTCCCCATTTGCCAAATAACTATCTTTAGAACCAATATTTAAATAATCGACAACCGATAACAAAGTAAAGTAATTATCGCTATTCTTTTCCTTACATGGATTGTTGGATAATTCATCTAAAGTATCCGTACAAGAAATCACTTTATCTAGATAATCAGAAGTATTATTTAAAGCACTCTCTAACACCCCAGAATCTTCTTTATCAGTCTTATTTAACCAATTAAAAATATAAGATTCACCAAATGATAATCCTTTTGAATATGCTAAAGAAGTTATCCCTTTATCACTTATTACTACCAATGAATTATCACCGTTTACTTTAATTATTCTCCATAATATTCCCGAATATAACAAGTAATTACTATCAGTTTTACCAGTAAAATAATTTTCCCCATTAACTGACTTGAATTCTTCATTACTCTCATTATTTTCTTTTAATACTTTAACTAATGAATTCTTTTCAGCTATTTCAACCTTTCTATTCTGTAAATACAATTTAATAAATCTTGTTCCATAAAAAATAAAACATGATAAGATAAATAAAATACTCAAAAAACAAAATATTTTTTGAAAACTTAACTTCTTCATCTAACTACCACCTCTACTCTTCTAATTATATCAAATTTGATAATTTTAGACAATAATATTGTTATATTTTCCATTTTATAG
>CAZEVZ010000061.1:0-6344 GCA_964514935.1 uncultured Muribaculaceae bacterium | reverse complement strand
GAACTATCTAAAGGTAATCAACAGAATGTTCAGTTTATTTCGGCAATTATCAACGAACCTAAATTACTAATTTTAGATGAACCTTTTTCAGGATTGGATCCAATCAATGTCGAATTATTTAAAAAGATTATTTTGGAATTAAAAGCAAAAGGTACCAGTATCATTCTTTCTAGTCATCGAATGGAACATATCGAACTATTTTGTGAAGAATTGGTAATTTTAGTTAAAGGAAAGAGTGTTTTACAAGGAAAATTAAAAGATATTAAGAAAAATTATCAAAAGAAAAATCTTTTAGTTAGGGGTAATATTGATTTAGATGAGATAGGTAATTGTGAAGGAGTAGAAAAAATAACCCAAGAAAAAGACGAATATATTATTTCTATTAGTAATGATAGTTATGTCGATAAGTTATTTAAAAAAATTGCCAAGTATGATAATATCTCTAAATTCTGTGTTGAAGATCCTAGTTTAAATGAAATATTTTTAAGTATCGTAGGTGAAAAATATGAATAAAAAATTATGGTTTTTGACAAAGATGAGTTTAAGAAAGAAGATTAAGACTAAATGGTTTTTAATTGCTAATTTAATATTCTTAATACTTATTATTGGGATTGTAAATATGGATAGTGTCATCAGATTATTTGGGGGAGATTTTAATGAAAAAGGTGAAATTTTAGTTATCGATAAGGCTAATGTTTTTGAAATGTTTAAAGAAAACTATGAAAAGAGTAATGCCTATTTTAGTGATTATGAAGAAACTATTATTACCAAGTATACGAAGAGTTACGAAGATGGTAAGAAAGAACTTGAAGATGATGACAATAAAATACTCGTTGTTATCGATGATGATAGCGATAATTATCTTAAGGCTAAAGTTGTCAGTAAAGAAAAGTTAGGAACGATTACAAGTAGCATTATTAGTACTAGTTTAGCCAAGGTCAGGAGTGAATTAGTATTAAGTGAATATGACATAACAAGAGAAGAATTTAACAATATTGAAAAGAGTGTCGATATCGAAACAGAAGTACTTACCGATGGTAATCTGGAAGATAATTTGATTGTTACGACAATTATGCAATTTTTAACCTTGCCAATATTTATGTTGATTATGTTTTTAATTCAGATGATTGGAGCGGAAATAAACGAAGAAAAGACTACGAAAAGTATGGAAATAATCATCTCAAATGTCAGCCCGAAAGCACATTTCTTATCGAAGATAATTGCGGCCAATTTATTTGTTTTAGTTCAGGGAACCATGCTTATCTTCTATGCTTTAGTGGCGGTAATTGTCCGCTTTATGATAACTAGGGGGGATGTCATCGGTACCATCGATAGTGACATTTTAGAGGCTGCTAGCACGCTACCAATTAGTGAGATAATCAGTACGTTAAGTGTCATGCTGCCAGTTTTGATAGTTATGGTAGGATTGACTTTTATTGCTTATTCGTTACTAGCGGGAATACTTGCCAGTATGACGACGAATATCGAAGATTTTGAACAACTTCAAACACCGATTGTCATCATCAGTCTGGTGGGCTATTATCTATCGGTTGCCGCCGGTATATTTAAAGGAAGTTTATTTATTAGAATTATGAGTTATATTCCTTTGGTATCATCGATGTTATCACCAACATTATACGTCATTGGAGAGATTACAATTTTTGATTTGTTAGCAAGTATCTTCTTACTAATCGGTTTGATATATTTACTAATTAAATATGGTATGCGTATCTATAAGGTCGGAATTCTAAATTATTCTGGCATCGATCTATGGAAAAAAATGGCTAAAGCGATGAAAGAAGGTTAAAATGAATAAAAATATCTTTTTGGTATTACAATATGATTATCAATATATCTACATTCCTTTTAATTCACTAAAGGATGTCGATAATTATACGGTGGGTTTTGATAATCCATTAGATTTAGTGGCGACGACGGGAAGTATTCTTGAATTAAATATGCCTAATGAAGAAATTTTAGATGCTTATCTATCTGAAGGTGAGGATAAAATAACCGATGATAGCCAGGAATTTAAGAGACGTTATTTGACAATTAAGTATCGTCGGGATGATTATGTTAAAGATGATTTAGAAAGAAAATTTAGTGAATATATAAGTTTTAATCTTCATAATAAAGTTTTTGATGAATTTAATGGTTTAAAAAATGTCTATGATAATTATTTAAAAATGTATGCATCAAATAGAGAATTATTAGATAATGATATAAAAAAGATAGCTTTATTATATTTAGCAGATAGTTATCGAAGACATAAAGAATGTTATTATCTTTTAAAAGATAGAAATATTAAAACTAAAATAAATGATAAGAAGATAAACTATAGTGAAGAAAATATAAAAAAGATGCTTGAAGAAGATAAGATGTTGCTTACAATTGGTTCAGGTATGACAATTTCTGAATTACAAGACTATATAAGTGGACAAAATAAGGGTAGAGTAAGATGAAATATATCGAGGACTTTTTAGAGTATTTAAAGGGAATTAAAAAACATTCGGATAATACGATTATCAATTATCGAGTCGATCTATTAGAATTTATGCAATTTAATAATAATCGTTTAAAGATAAGTAGAGATGATGTTAGGAACTATTTAAAATATCTTTATGATAGTGGGGTAAGGAGAAGTAGTATTGCTCGTAAGTTATCTAGTTTGAGGACTTTTTATAATTATTTATTAAAGAAAGAAATAATTAAAGATAATCCTTTTGTGGGAATTAGAAATCCGAAAAAAGAAAATAGTCTACCAAAATATGTTAAAGAAGATGATATCGATAAAATGTTTTCTGTACCTGATACGAGAAAGTGGATAGGACAGAGAAATATCCTTATTTTAAGAATGCTCTATGCTACTGGTTTGAGGGTATCGGAACTGGTCAATATCAAACTTAATGATATCAATATAAAAGATAGGACAATCAAAGTATTAGGTAAAGGAAGTAAAGAACGAATGGTAGTCTTTGGTAATCATACCAGTGAAGTATTAAAAGACTATTTAAATAGGGGAAGAAAAGAAGTCGATTTTTACAATTCTGAATATCTATTTTTAAATAAAGATGGTTATCGATTGAGCGATAGATATGTTAGGAAGATAATCGACGATGTTATCGTTAAAGCGAGTGTTGAGATGCATATTAGTCCCCATATGTTGAGGCATACTTTTGCCACGGGAATGTTAAATAATGGTGCTGATTTGGTGAGCGTCAAAGAACTTTTAGGACATACGTCTTTGAATACTACCAGTATCTATACACACGTCAGTGATGATAAAATTAGAGAAATTTATAATAAGGCTCATCCAAGAGCGAAGTAGAAAGTAGGTAGTAATGGCAAAATTATATTTTAGATACGGCGCAATGGGCTGCGGAAAGACAAGAGATATCATCAAGGTATGGTATAACTACAACGAAAAAGGTAAGAATGCGATAATCATAAAACCGAGTGTCGATACCAAAGGGGATAATAAGATTGTCTCTAGAGATAAAAGTGAATTAGAAACGAATTATATAATTAAAAAAGAAGATAACATTTATGAAATCATCAGTAGACATATTATCAAGTACAATCTAGATTGTATTTTGGTCGATGAGGCGCAATTTTTAGAAAGACATCATGTCGAAGAACTGACCGATATTTGTGATGAGTTGGATATTACAGTAATGTGTTATGGGCTGCGAGCCGACTTTCAAGATAATTTATTTCCTGGAAGTGCTGCCTTATTTGCCTATGCTGATGTCATCGAAGAAATGAAGACGATTTGTGAATGTATGGAAGGGGCTACCCGCAATGTTCGGTTTATCAATGGGGTGCCGGTTTTTGAAGGTAATCAAGTGGCGATCGATGGTGAAGATGAGGTAACTTATGTATCGATGTGTCGTAGTTGTCGTAAGAAATTAGTTAAAAAAAATAATTATGGTAAAAAAGTGTAAAGAAGAATTAAATTTGTTGATTTAGGTTCTTCTTTTTGTTATGATATAGGAGTTAGGAAAGGAATTGATATAAATGAAGTATGTATATGCCTTTAAAGAGGGCAATGCTAATATGCGTAATTTACTTGGTGGTAAAGGGGCAAATTTGGCAGAAATGACGGTTTTGGGATTACCAATACCACAGGGATTTACAGTTACGACTGAAGCATGTACGGAGTATTATAATTGCGGTAAAAAAATCTCAGCAGAAATCGAGAAACAAATCTTCGATGCTTTGGCTGTGTTAGAAGAGGTTCAAGGAAAGAAATTTGGTAATGTCAACGATCCATTGCTAGTGTCTGTTCGTTCTGGAGCAAGAGCGAGTATGCCTGGTATGATGGATACGATTCTTAACTTGGGTTTAAACGATGAATCAGTTGAAGGATTTGCTAAAAAGACAGGAAATCCAAGATTTGCTTACGATAGTTATCGTAGATTTATTCAAATGTATTCAGATGTTGTAATGGAAGTTAACAAATCTTTCTTTGAGAAAATAATCGATCAAATGAAAGAAAAGAAAGGTATTAAATATGATACTGAACTTACTGTAGATGACTTAAAAGAATTAGTTAAGAAATTTAAAAAAGTTTATAAAGATCATATGGATGGTGAAGAATTCACAGATGAAGAATTTAGTGAATTACAAGAATTATTTAAGGCAGTATTTCGTTCTTGGGATAATCCTAGAGCAATTGTCTATAGAAGAATGAACGATATTCCTGGAGATTGGGGAACAGCTGTCAACGTTCAAGCTATGGTCTTTGGTAATATGGGCGATACTTCAGGTACAGGTGTAGCCTTTACCCGTAATCCAAGTACTGGTGAAAAAGGTATCTATGGTGAATATTTGATCAATGCTCAAGGTGAAGATGTCGTGGCTGGTGTTAGAACGCCACAACCAATTACGAAATTGGCTGAAGATTTACCTGAATGTTATAAAGAATTTATGGCAATTGCTAATAAGTTAGAAGAACATTATAAAGATATGCAGGATATGGAATTTACCATTCAAGAAGGAAAATTATATTTCTTACAGACGAGAAATGGTAAGCGAACAGCGAGAGCAGCCATCAATATTGCTTGTGATTTAGTAGATGAAGGGATGATTACGCCAGAAGAAGCCATATCGAGAATCGATGCGAAGAGTTTAGATCAATTGCTTCATCCAATGTTCGATGATAAAGCCCTAAAGAATGGTGAAGTTATCGGTGAAGCTTTGCCTGCTAGTCCAGGAGCGGCTGCTGGTAAGGTATACTTTACCGCCGAGGAAGCCAAGAAACATGGAAAAGGCGGCAAAGGGGAAAGAGTTATCCTTGTCAGATTAGAGACGACTCCTGAAGACATCGAGGGAATGATCGCTTCTCAAGGTATTCTTACGGTACGTGGTGGCATGACTTCACATGCTGCCGTTGTGGCTCGTGGTATGGGTACTTGTTGTGTATCTGGTTGCGGTGAAATTGTCATCAATGAGGAAAATAAATCATTTGAATTAGGTGGCTACACCTTCAAAGAAGGCGATTATATTTCCCTAGATGGTTCTACCGGTAAAATCTATAGGGGTGATATTGCGACGGTCGATGCAACTGTTAGTGGTAATTTTGGTCGAATTATGGCTTGGGCTGATGAATTTAGAAGATTAAAGATTAGAACTAATGCCGATAATCCAAGAGATACGAAAAAAGCTATTGAACTTGGGGCAGAGGGGATTGGATTATGTAGAACAGAGCACATGTTCTTTGAAGCCGATAGAATTCCAAAAATTAGAAAGATGATTTTGTCAGAAACGGTCGAAGCTAGAGAAACCGCTTTAAATGAATTGATACCATTCCAAAAAGGTGATTTTAAAGCAATGTACAAGGAACTAAAAGGCTTGCCAATGACGGTAAGATATCTAGATCCACCACTACATGAATTTTTACCTACCGAAGAAGACGATATCGTTGCTTTGGCTAAAGATCTTAAGGTAAGTGTAGAACACTTAAAGAATAAAATAGCCGAATTACACGAATTTAATCCGATGATGGGTCATAGAGGTTGTAGGTTGGCCGTTACTTATCCAGAAATTGCCAAGATGCAAACGAGAGCTTTGATGGAAGCAGCTATCGAAACAAGCGAAGAGATGGGTATTGCCATCGAACCAGAAATAATGATTCCGCTAGTTGGTGAAAAGAAAGAACTTAAATTTGTTAAAGATATCGTTATCGAAGTAGCAGAACAAGTTAAGAAGGAAAAGAAATCAGATATTACTTACCATATTGGTACCATGATTGAAATTCCAAGAGCAGCTCTACTTGCCGATGAGGTTGCCGAAGAAGCAGAATTCTTCTCATTTGGTACAAACGATTTAACCCAGATGACATT
>CAZEVZ010000060.1:0-6395 GCA_964514935.1 uncultured Muribaculaceae bacterium | reverse complement strand
GAAATTAATAAATTTTAACAAAAGGGTCATGATGTCTTGACAAAAATTAAATGGTGGTAATTTTTTAGAAAAAAATTTGTGTCAAATTTTCTTCATGTTTTTGTTAAACCCTTTATTTATGGGCATCTATGGAGACTATAAAAGTTATTAAGTAAAATACTTAAGGACAAAATGGTGATAATATGAAGAAAATATGGAAGGAAAATGCAAAGTTAATATTGATTGTAACTATAGCAATTGTTTTGACTAGCGGAGCAACGTATGCGGCCACAACAATGTATAATTCGAATATCGTTGGTTATGATAATACGACGAGTGGACTAAATTCAACGAATGTGCAATCGGCATTAGATGAAGTATATAGTGCGGCTTCTAATTATGCTGCATATAATACGCGATTAGAAGATGTCGAAGATTTAATCAGAGCCAATGCTGGATTCCATAATTCAATATTTAGAGGCGAAGATGTCTCAAAATATATGCCTAGTAGTGTTGTCTCTGGTGGCGATGGCTCGATATATGACCGAATTGCTGGAACGAATGGATACTCTTTATTTGAAGACTTATATGTTGGAGACTATATTGTAGCAGATAAAGTTAATGCGACAGTTAATGGAATTGTGTGGCGAATAGCCGGTTTTGATATTTTAGAAATGGTAGGTGGTTCAACAATTTTAACATCACATCATGTTGCTATAGTACCAGATGAAGTATTAGGTAGTTCATACATGAACTCGTCGAATACGACAAGTGGTGGTTATGTAGGTAGTTATATGTACACGACGACATTACCAAGCGTATTAACGACATATATCAATCCCGTATTTAGTGGTCATGTATTATCATACGATGCAGTACTAACAACCGAAGTCGGAACGAATTTATATAATAGATATGGCCAAAATCTAGGAGCTTCAAGTAGTGCTGGTTGGTATACCCGACAATTAGATTTAATGAATGAGGTCCAAGTATCAGGAACCATAATTTGGTCAAGTAGTGGCTATGATGTTGGTAATGACCCAATTCAATTTCCGTTATTTAGATTACGTCCAGGTTTGAAAACGGCCTATAATAGTACAATTCATTCGACTTCAACACGCTGTAGTTACTGGTTGCGCTCGGTAACGGCCGCACACTGGTTTGCGGCTGTCATTAGCACGGGTAATTTATTCGATTCATCCGCTAGCAACTCTCACGGTGTCCGCCCATACTTCTACATAGGATAATGTATATAAAAGCAAAGAACTGAATTTTCAAGAAAAAAATCAGTTCTTTTATAATTATTTTTTTGTCAACTATAGGTTGCAAAGTCCTTAAGTATTTTACTTGAGGACTATCATTTCTATTAAAATAATACCATAAAATAAGGAAATGTGCAATAAAAATGGTGGTAATTTTTGAAAAAAAATTTGTGCCAAATTTTCTTCATATTTTTGATAAACCCTTTATTTATGGACATCTACGGAGGCTATAAAAGTTATTAAGTAAAATACTTAAGGACAAAATGGTGATTATATGAAGAAAATATGGAAGGAAAATGCAAAGTTAATATTGATTGTAACTATAGCAATTGTTTTGACTAGCGGAGCAACTTATGCGGCCACAACAATGTATGATTCGAATACGGTAGGTTATGATAATACGACAAGTGGGCTAAGATCAACTACTGTCCAGGGCGCTTTAGATGAATTATATGGAAATGTGGCTGAAGTAATTATCAATATTAAAAATCTTATAGGTAATAGTACCCTTACAACCACAAATCAAACATTAACTGGTGCCATTAACGAACTTGATGAAGATATTACAGAAGTGACAACAGAAAACATGACAAGTAGATTCAGTGCATCCAGTGGTAAAATAACTATGGTAAGGTATGGGAAAATACGTATGCTAGTATTTGATTCGGCCAAATCACCAACAACATATGAATATTTTTTATTAACTAGTAATCTTGATGCAGGGGATAGGCCAATTATTTATACGTATGGTACACTTAGAAGAAGTGATAATAATACAAGCTACTTGCTATGGATACGTCCAGATGGTTCTATTGGGCAATCAAACTATGGAACTCCTGCTGGGCCAGCAATGAGTGGGACTATAGTATGGATTGTTCCATAGAATTGCAAATATATATTGATTGTTTTACTAATAACAAAAAGATACAAGGAATGTACTAGAACTTGTATTTTTTCTTTTCTTTTAATGTAAACTATAGGTTGCAAAGTCCTTAAGTATTTTACTTGAGGACTATTATTTCTATTAAAATAATACCATAAAGTAAAGGAATTTGCAATAAAAATGGGGATAATTTTTGAGAAAAAAATTTATGTCAAATTTTCTTCATATTTTTGATAAACCCTTTATTTATGGGCATCTACGAAGACTATAAAAGTTATTAAGTAAAATACTTAAGGACAAAATGGTGATTATATGAAGAAAATATGGAAGGAAAATGCAAAGTTAATATTGATTGTAACTATAGCAATTGTTTTGACTAGCGGAGCAACGTATGCGGCCACAACAATGTATAATTCGAATATCGTTGGTTATGATAATACGACGAGTGGATTGAATTCAAACAATGTACAAGATGCATTAGATGAAGTCTATAGTGCCGCAACAGATTATACAGATATATTGGCTAGATTGTCTGCTTTGGAAGAGAGAAATATAGCGGATGAAATATATCCAGTAGGAAGTATATATATCGGTGTTAGTAATACCAATCCGAGTACCTTATTCGGTGGAACTTGGGTAGCCTTTGGTACTGGTAAAACTTTGGTTGGTGTTGATACGAATGATACATCTTTTGATACGGTTGAAGAAACTGGTGGAAATAAAACCAATAGTTATACACCTTTAGGAACAGTTGGAAATACAAAATTGACAGTAGATCAAATACCAAGTCATACCCATAATTATGTTAAAGCAACTGGTGTAGGAAATCACACATTAACGGTTGCTGAAATGCCTAGTCATAGGCACCAAATGGTGGAGCATCCTGCAGGATCAGAAGGAACTGGTACTAGTTATTTTGGATTTCATCAAATTGGTGAAAGCTATTCAATATATCAATATACTGATTATGTAGGTGGAGGTGGTGCTCACAATCACCCTTTAAATACATCAACAGTAGCTAGCGAAGCGACTGGTGGCGATGGTTCACATACACACTCATTTACGGGTACAGCTGCCAATATAAGTACGGTGCAACCATATATAACGGTCTATATGTGGAAAAGAATGGCATAGAAAATGTGACTAAATACCTTAAATATACATCTTTTTCTTGCGTAACTAATAATTATTTGCTATAGTATAACTACCTTGACAAAAACTATGATGAGGAGGTAGATACTATTATGGATAAACAGATTAAAGAATTCGTCGAATTATGTCAAATACGTGAACAAAAAGAAAGATTACTCAATACAAAACAAGAATTATTTAAATTGGAAAGAAAAATGGCTAATTTAGCTATGGATTATGAAGTGGGAACATTTATTCATTTGGGTGATGAATATGAAGAATTAAGAAATAAAAAATTTAATGCTACTGGTGATGAGTTAAGTAAACTAATTCCTAAAATGCAACCTATAATTAAGCGTTTACAGAGAATGAAAGAAAACCCTAAAGTTAAAAAATATCTAGAACTGCAAGAAGTATATTATGGTTTATTAGACATGCTTGGTGACTATGCAAAAAGTATCAACGTCGATTTTCGTGAATCAGTTAGTGAATATAAGATTCCAAGTATATATGTCTTTCAGGGATATTTTAACAATGATAAAACCATGATTGAAACCAAGAATATTGTTCAACCGGAAATTAAAGTATTATTTACTAGACCAACATCTAATACCATTATTCATCCAATAACAGAGATTACTTCAAAGAGGGATTTACGCCACTTTTATAATAAGATAAGTTTTAAATATTTAGAGGCTATGACCAATGATTATGACTATGGTTTAGTTAGTAAAAAGCTAGGACGAGTAGCTTACATCGGAAGAATGAATTATAATAAATAGAAAGATACAGATGTTTTAAGTATCTTTTTTTGGCTTGTCTATTTTTTTTATCATATATTTTATACATACTAATATAATTAAATAGAAAAGAGGAAATTATGATAAATAAAAAGAATTTATGGTTTTTAACATTGTTTAGTTTAGTACTTGTATTAAGTGTTTACTATATTACGATGCCTAAAGAATTATTACTTACCAATAATGGTGATACCTCTTCTGATAAAGAAGTTGTCGTAGAAGAAGCAAATATTATCGAGACATTACGTAGTGAAGATAGTGCCAATACACTGGCTGAAATCAATAAATTAAAGGCTACCATAAGCAACGATGAAGCAACAACTGATGCTAAAAACGAAGCATTTGATGCTTTAAAATTATTAAATCAAATAAGCAGTAAGGAAGAACTACTCGAAGAAAAAGTTAAAAATGTCATCGGATTAGATTCATTTATTAAAATAGATGGTGATCAAATTAGAGTAGTAGTCAATTCTGATGAACATAATACTAACTTAGCTAATCAAATAATGCGTACTATTCAAGATAATTTTGATACCAAACAATATATTTCTGTACAATTTAAATAAAATGGACTAAATACCCTCACTTAATAATAATAATTTCATATGATATTATGAATATATAAGAACACCTATTGGGGAGAGAGGTATTTATGAATAAATCTATATTGACTAAAAGAGAGAAGGAAGTATTTACATTACTAATAAATAATAAAACGACTAAAGATATTGCTGAATGTTTAGGAATAAGTGAAAAAACAGTTAGAAATCATATATCTAATACTATGCAAAAATTAGGAGTTAAAGGAAGAAGCCAAGCAGTCGTTGAATTATTACGAATGAAAATAATTACATTATAGCCACTATGTGGCTTTTTCTCATATATCTTTTATAATAACATAATATTAACTAGGGTGATATGATGATAAAGAAAATGGTCTTAAGAAAGATAGCAGTTGCATCATCTATTCTTCTAATTATGTTAATGTTATATTTAATCCCTGCCAATAGTGAAGAAATAAATTTAAATAATAAAGCACAATTGGAATATATTTATCCGAATGATTTAGAAGTCATCTATCTTTTAGATAGTAACGATTATTTATCAAGAACTAAAATTAGTGTCAGCAATAAAGATAAAATATCAAAAGTTAGTGATTTAATCGAAGGACTTACTATCGGTGGTAAAAAAGAAGCAATGATTCCCAATGGATTTAAATCGTTGTTACCTAGTGGTACTAAAGTAATTGATCTTAAACTTGATAATGGCATATTGATAGTTGACTTTTCTAAAGAATTTAACAATGTTTTAAAGGAATATGAAGAAAAACTAATCGAATCTCTTACATATACACTCACTAGTATCGATGGTATCGATAAATTACAGATATATGTCGAAGGAAACAAACTTGATTATTTACCTAATAGTAAAGAAAAATTACCTGAATATTTAGATAAGCATTATGGAATCAATAAAAAATATGAATTGACGAGTTTAAATGATATCGATTCTTATACGATATATTATGTTTTTAATTATAATAATGATGTCTATTATACGCCAGTAACAAAGTATATCAACAATGAAAAACAAGATAAAGTAAAAATTATTATCGATGAATTAGCATCTTCATTCATATATGAAAGTAATCTAATGAGTTATCTCGATGCCAATGTCAAATTATTAGATTATAAACTTGAAGATGATGTTATAAAACTTAATTTTAATGATTTGATATTATCTGATATAACCAACAATTTAATTTTAGAAGAAGTAATGTATACGATTGGTTTATCACTATGTAATGAGTTCGATGTTAGCGAAGTAATTTTTGAAGTTAATAACCGGGAAATTTCCACTTTTTCCATAAAAAGTGTTGATTTAAAATAAAAATTGGTATATAATTAGTTAGCAATCAGGGATTATTGCTAACTGTCCTCTTAGCTCAGCTGGATAGAGCACACGCCTTCTAAGCGTGCGGTCATTGGTTCGAATCCAATAGGGGACGCCACTTGAATATTTAACCACTTAAGTGGTTTTTTCTTGTCTAATCGCTTTGCTGCTCAAATTTGTTTTGTGTTGGTAATAATTTAAGCAAAACTTTTCCAAAATACCTTTTTTTCTTTATAATAAAATCGTCACTTTTTTTGAGTGGCTATTAGCCTATATATAAATTGCTAAAACTATAACAAAATATATATAAAGAGAGGCTGATAGCACATATGATAGAAAAAGTAATTGAAAAGAAACCACAAATTCATGAAGATGAATATTATTATCATATCATTAGAAATAATATTAAAAAGTTTAGATTAGCTAAAAATTGGACACAACAAAAAT
>CAZEVZ010000059.1:0-6416 GCA_964514935.1 uncultured Muribaculaceae bacterium | reverse complement strand
ACTAATACAAGAATTATATAAAGATTTTAACATTCATGTAATTGAAGCTAAAAGAAATATAAATGCAAATGGAAAAAAGAGAGGTAAAGTAGAAGAAGTAATTATAACAAATTACGAAAATAAAAGAGGATTTGAAGAATAAACACAGTATAATATAATTAGGAGGTGCATTACATGAGTAAGGATTGTTACTACGAAGATGATGATTTTAAATTACTACATGGCGATGCCCTTTTATTATTGAAAAAAATGAAGCCACAAAGTATTGATATGATATTTGCAGATCCCCCATACTTCCTATCGGGAGATGGAATAACTTGTAGTGCTGGTAAAATGGTATCAGTTAAAAAAGGCGAATGGGATGAGAAGATAAGCATTAAAGAAAAGCATAACTTTAATAAGAAATGGATAAGAGCCTGTAAGCGAGTTTTAAAAGATGATGGAACAATATGGATAAGTGGAACAATGCATAATATTTATTCAATAGGAATGGCACTCGAAGAAGAGGGATTTAAGGTCATTAATAACATCACATGGAAGAAATTAAACCCTCCACCTAATATTAGTTGTCGAGCCTTCGTTCACTCAACAGAAACGATATTATGGGCTAAAAAAGACATAAAAAAAGCTAAACATAAATTTAACTATGATGTGATGAAAGAATTAAATGATGGAAAACAAATGAAAGATGTATGGGAAACATCATTGACTAAACCGAGTGAAAAGAAATGTGGCAAACATCCTACTCAAAAACCAATAGCACTCCTAGAAAAGATAATACTTGCATCAACAGATGAAAATGATTTAATACTTGATCCATTCAATGGTAGTGGAACAACAGGAATCGTAGCAAGTAGACTAAAAAGAAAATACATAGGGATTGATAAAGATAAAGAATATTTAGATTTAACTATTAGAAGAAAGGAATGTGATTCTAAATGAAAAGAGATTTTAATGAATGGTTAGGTAAATTTAAATCAAGTATATCTGATTATACCTACTATGTTGATTTTGAAAAAATTTATAGAAATGTGGATAAATTAAAAGTAGAACTAAATATTTTGAATTCATTAATTGGTAGTAAAGATATCGAGAATGAGTTTCAAACAATACTAATCAAGTATCCTGAAACTTTAGAATGTATACCACTATTGTTAGCTGTACGTTCAAGAGAAATATTTATTAAAGATGAAATGAATGAGTATTTATTTGATTTTAGAAAGATGGTTTATTCTGTGCCTGAATACATAGATTTTATGAGAAGAAGTGGTCTTTTTGATTTATTACAAAATCATATAATTAATAACCTATACGACTATGTATTAGGAATTGAGGTTGGATTAGATTCTAATGGTAGAAAGAACCGTGGTGGACATCTAATGGAGAATCTCGTTGAAGATTACATAAAAAAAGCAGGATATAAAAAAGATGTTAATTATTTTAAAGAAATGTATTTATCAGATATAGAAAAGAAATGGAATTTAGATTTATCAGCCATGTCAGGCAACAATGTATCAACTAAAAGATTTGACTTTGTAATTAAAACTGATGAGCAAGTTTATGTTATTGAAACTAACTTTTATTCAGGTGGTGGTTCTAAATTAAATGAAACTGCTAGAAGCTATAAAATGTTAGCGAGCGAATCTAAAAAGGTAAATGGTGTGACATTTATATGGTTTACTGATGGATTAGGATGGTTAAGTGCCAGAAAGAATCTTGAAGAAACATTTAATGAAATGGATACAATTTACAATATAGATGATTTAGAACATGGAATAATAGGAGAGTTAAAATAGAATAAAAAGGGCATTAGTCACAACAAGAAAGGAAAGTGAATTAATGTCAGAATTAAAAGAATACATAATTAATAAAAATAGAATTGCACTTGTAGGCGCAAACTCACAGGGAAAAACATATCAGTTAGAACAATTATCAAAAGCATGTAATGGGAAAGTAATATTTGTAGAATCAGAAACTAAATCTGATGAAAATATGAAAAATAGTGGTGAAAAAACGACCTTAATAGAATGGATAACAGAATTAATTGGATTAGATGAAATAAATGCTGTAATAGATAATATAATTTCAAGAATACAAATCGCTAATTTTAATGAGAGAGTATCTGTCAAACTGAATAATAGTGTAAAAACATATAAGGGTCTAATAGAGTTTTCTATGAACTCAAATACCAACAGCAAAAGTTTAGCAGGATCTGGCGAAAGAGTTTTAGGACAATTAATTATGATTGATAATATTCTAGATGCTGATAATAACAAGTATGAATATTTGATAGTTGATGAACCAGAAGCGCATCTACATCCTTCGTTATATTATTTGATTGCGAAAACATTAAACAATATTTCACATAGAGGGATTAAAGTTGCAATAGCTACTCATTCTGAAGAAATACTAAAATATTTTGTTGAAGATAGTAGTGAAATAATTATGATGAAAGATTTAAATCCTATACCTTTGAAAAACACTGATTATTATTACCACTTAAAAGATGGTATTGCATGTTATGAAGATGATATGTTAATGATGGAATCGTACAAAAAGATTAAGGATAAAGACTATTTATATTTTAAAACAATTATGTTTGATGGAATTTATAAAGCTCTGTTTTCAAACACGGTTATAATTGGTGAGGGCGTTATAGAAGAAGAATTATTTAACTTATACTTAACCAAGTATTATGAAAACTATTATAATAAAAATGTATGCTGTATTATTTCTCATGGTAAAGAAATGATTCCATGGTATATTGGTATATTAAATGATATAGGAATAAATAATATATGTATCTATGATTGTGATAATGAGGATAGTCCTAAGCACAAGTATTTAAATGAATATATAGAGAATAATGCTAAAAAGAAAATAAAAATTACTAATAGTGAAAAAAATGATTTAGAACATTTTTTAGGCATAAGTATTAAAGACGGTAATAAAGGAAAATACGATATATCTGAACTAAGATATTTATATCTAAATAAAGATGAAAAGTTGATGGGATTATTAAGTCAAATTAATGACTTGGTAGATGAATTGAGCGAAAAATAGATTCTAGGTACCATTTAGGTACCAACAGACTAATAAATACCAATTTTTACAGGATAATATAGAAACATAACGGTTCTAAAAGGCCGTTTTTAAAAGGAATAAAGACACATAAAGAATAAAAGGACGAGCCCCCTGAAGAGAGCAATATAAATTTATTTAATGTTGGAAAATTAGTATATTTATGTTAGAATAAATGTAGGAGGTA
Organism: uncultured Muribaculaceae bacterium; assembly: GCA_964514935.1. Classification (GTDB taxonomy): domain Bacteria; phylum Bacillota_I; class Bacilli_A; order RF39; family UBA660; genus RUG705. The sequence goes on along the minus strand of CAZEVZ010000059.1, from coordinate 3,148 downwards.
TTTATAAAGATGGACAATAATTATAATCAGAACAATCTTAATAGTAATAACATTATGGTTAACAATTTAAACGATTCAAATCTAAATGATTCGGGTAATATGCAAGATAGTGTTAATAACAATGAAGTAAAGCAAAAAACTAATATAAATGCAATTTTATCAATTGTTTTTAGTATTGTATCAATGTTTATTTTTTGGTGGCTTTCACTTGTAGGTATTTCTACTGGTGTCGTTGCTTTAAGAGAGATAAAAACTAAAAATGAAAAAGGTAAAGTTTTGGCAGTTATTGGTATTATTTTGGGTGTAATTGGCGAATTTTTATATTGGTATTTTGAAATAATAGCAAAATAATTGATTTAAGAGATACAATGAAGAGTATGTGCATGAAATAGACATCCATGTTAAAATTAGATTGAGGTGGTAAAATGCGTAAAGAAATTGAAGAATTTAGAGATGGTATCTTTTCGTTAAATACCAGAAGGTTTGGTAAAGTTGCTGAATTGATGATTCAAAAAATATTTAAATTAAATGATTCAGATAATTTGGCATATGATTTAAAAGCGTCATCAGGTGAAAAAATAGAAGTAAAATTTTCTACAGTATTAAAAAAATGTGAAAAAAATATAACTTATGATAACTTATTAGAGTCAGTTATCGCATCAAATATTGATAATCGTATGTTAACTTTCGATATGGCTAAAAAGACACCATTTGATTGCAATATACAGCAAGTTAAGGTAAAAGAATTTAAGAAATTGTATTATGGTTGCTTTTTTGAAGATAAGATAATGATATGCAAAATTAGTGCTAATGAAATAATTAAAGATCATGAAATCTTTTATTCTGATCATCAACATAGAGGTAATGTCGGAGAAGGACAATTTCACATAAGCAATAAAACGTTAGATAAACATTTAAAGAAGTATTTGGTTATGTGGATGACTTATGAAGAATTATATAATTTATTTAAATAAGAAAATCGCTATTGAAAGCGATTTTTTAGATATTCTATCTCATTATTATTAAGTTTTAAAGCTTGATAGATTAGATTTTCAATTTCTTCATTATATTTTGGTGATGGATTGGTATTTTTGGATAAATTTGATAGTTTACATTTTAGTTTTTGATCAAAATCGGGGATATAGAACGACTGAATATGATTTTTTAAGACTTTATGAGTATTGTAAGTATCTTCAAAATATAGTTGGGTTATGCGTGAATTTAGAATAGCAGAAATATAATAGATGTCATAGTTATCACTTAAACATAGTAAATTAGCACTATTTAGTGTCAAGGTACCTTTAGTTTCAACGGCAAAGTAGAGCTTTTTACCGATAAATTTATAGATAATTTTATTTTTATATCGATAGAGTTCTTCTTTGGCTACTTGTTGTAATTTTTCTTTTTCAAATTTAATATATTTAGTGATTTTTGAATAATCCATATTGTATTTATCAATTTCTTTACCACTGATTATTGGTTCAGAGTTATTAGTTTTTGAATCAAGGAGGTAGGTTTTATTATCACCAGTTACGACACCTAGAGCATAAGTAACATCATTAACTAAATGAAAACAATTATGCTTTTTAATTTTATCGATAATACTATAAGATATGTCGTCACTTATGAGAAAATTTGAATAGCGATTATCGCGAAACTTTTGTTGTTCAATCAATTGATTATCATATAGACACATGTGGTGAATGGCTCCAGGAGTTTTTGTTACTTTAATAATTATTACATCAGTGACAATTTCATCAAATTCGCGACCTATTTTTTTTATATATTCAATCGTATTATGCAATAAAAACTTTCTGATATTTTCATGAACAGCTATATTTAGAACACTACTTGGTAAAACAAAGGATAAGCTTCCACCATCATTTAGGTAAGTAAATGATCTAATGATAAATTGTGAAAAGGAATCTAATTTAGAAAATGATAAATCATATTTTTCTTTGATAGTATTCTTTTCTTGATTTGTATACTTTTTTCCCCATGGGGGATTACCAATTACAATATCGAATTTAATATCGAAGTCATCATTTAAAAAATCAGCGTTGAATACTTTTATGTCATGAAATTTAATTTTAGAATCTAAAATATATATGTTAATTTTTGAAAGAAGAACAGCTATGTTGTCAATATCGAAACCATAAAGATTTTTAATTATATGGTTAGTTGAGATGCCTTCAGTTCGCATTTTTTTGAAGGTTTGGATTAAAAAGTTTCCGCTTCCGCATCCAGGATCGACGATGCCTTTTTGATTTTTAAAAGATATGGATTCGACTATCTGATTGACAACTTTAAATGGAGTATAATAAATACCATTGATATCTTTTTTTCCTATCGATATAAGTGACATATATAAGCAACCGAGAAAATCGTTGTTTTCTTTGTATTTAATTTTGATTTTATTAAAATCGTGAGTGAAATTTATATTAGTTGATCGTTTACCAAGTATATCATATATATCGTTGGGAATTGCTAATTTTTTAATAGTTAATATTTTTAAAATAGTTTCAATGAGAATTTCATTATTTGAAATATGATATTTATTCTTAATAGCAATTATTTTTTCAATGATTGGTATGATATTTTTATCGTTTATATATGAAGTGGGAATAATGCAGTTGACAGATGTTCTTTTGTTTCTTCTAATGCCAGTTTTTTGTTTGAGGATATTGTCGATATCAGTTGGATCGATATCAGTTAAATTATCAATGTAGTTTAATTTTTTCCAATTTCGTAATGTTGCATCACTGATATTGTATTTTTTTAGAATTTCTTTGATAGTCATTTTTATACCCTCCTAAATATAATTATAGCATATATTACCTAATCTCAAGTACTCAAATTTTATGCGAGGAACATATTTTATCAATTTACATTTGGGGGGATGCATGGTATAATAATTATGTAATAGTAGTTATGATAATGTTATTAGGAAAGGATATTAGGGTATGGAAGAAGCAATATTAAAATTACTTAGAGATAAGAAGAATACTTCACTTACAAGTATCGAGATAAATGATTTATTAGGTTTTGCTTCAGTAGAAGAATATGCTGATTTAGAGAAGGTATTAGCTAAATTATGTCAAGAGGGGAAAATATATTATAGTGAAAAGAAGAAAAGATATACTCCAAT
>CAZEVZ010000058.1:0-6757 GCA_964514935.1 uncultured Muribaculaceae bacterium | reverse complement strand
GAAAGCTGGATTGGGTTTTAAGTTTTTTTACCAGCAGCTTTTAGCTATATGTCAGTAAAGATGTTATGTCTTTAAAATATTTTATTCGCGATTATGCTAAATACTTGGGATTAGATGGTGAAAAAATGGTCGATGAATTCAATGAGTTTTTATTCGACTATACATCTAAAATACCGATTAGTGAAATAGAAAAAGCTAAAGATGATAATAAGAACAAAAAAGATGTTGTATCACCATATACGAAAGTTAGTGAAAAAAGCAATAATATTACGATGGTTATTTTATCGATAATTATCGTAGCAATATTGATAATTGTTGGATATTTGATCGTTAGTGAAATTCATAAAAATGATTTTATGGACAATGATACGACTTATGTTATAAGGAGGAATTGATGAATACCGCTAATAAAATTACAATGTCGAGAATAATATTATCCATAATTATTTTATTCATATTATTATTTCCTTGGCATCAGGTAGGAGTAGATATTCCTATATATATTGTAAATGGCAATATGACTATAGACTTACGTTATGTTATTTCTGGAGTTTTATTTATTATTGCTTCACTTACCGACTTTGTCGATGGAAAAGTTGCCAGAAAATATAACATGGTAACCGACTTTGGTAAAATGGTCGATGCGATTAGTGATAAACTTTTGACTAATACACTTATCATCGTATTGGCAACTGAAAATATGGTTCCACCAATCATTGCTGTAATCATCATTGGAAGAGATATTATCGTCGATTCGATAAAGATGTTAATCGGTAATAAGGGTAAAGCTGTTGCTGCTATTCCCGTAGCGAAATATAAGACTGCTACATTGATGGTTGGCTTAACATTAAAACTTTTTTACGATTTACCATTTTCATTGATACCAATTAGAATATCAGATTATTTACTTATCGTGGCCGCGGTATTATCAATTGTATCTGGAGCTAAATATTATATGATGGCTAAAGAATATATAACCGATAAATAATGTAATGAAATAGCAGACATAAAAAAATTATGTTTGCTTTTTTTGTTACCAGATATTATCATAAAATTACCATAGGAGGTAAAATTATGAACAGAAGAGGGAAAAAAATATTATATCGGGTATGGATGGAAGAATGGTTGAATGAGAAGAAAAACTACGTAAAAGAATCGACGTATGCGAACTATTCAAATATTGTCTACAATCATTTAATACCACAACTTGGTAACTATCGATTGAGAGATATCGATAATCAAATGTTGCAAAGATTGATAATCAATAAATATCAATCTGGCAGAATGGATAATAATGGAGGGTTATCGGATAAAACTGTCAAAGATATTGGAACAGTTATTAAATTATCATTAAAAAGTGCGATGAAAAGTAATTTGATCGATTACATTGATTTGGATTTTTATTATCCTAAAAAAGATAACAATATAAGAATGTATATTTTTAACAAAGATGAGCAGAAACAAATTATTTGTTATTGTCTAAACAACTTAAATTTAATTACCCTAGGTATCTTATTGTCATTGTATTCAGGAATTAGAATAGGGGAATTATGTGCTTTAAAATGGAAAGATATTGATTTTAAAAAAAATATCTTAAGAATCAATAAGACAATTCAAAGAATATACGTTAAAGAAAAAAAGAAATCTAAAGTAATTATTACAACCCCTAAAACCAAGAATGCTAATAGAGAAATTCCTATCAATAGAGATTTTGCTATACTTTTAAGGCAATTCAAAATAAATAATGATTATTATTTTTTAACTAATCGCGCTAAATGTATGGAACCACGAACTTTTAGAAGACATTATTATACAATGATAAATAAAATGGGAATAAATTCAATTACCTTTCATTCATTAAGACATACTTTTGCATCTAATTGTATCAGATTAGGGGTCGATTATAAGACAGTAAGTGAACTATTAGGACATGCATCAGTTAATATTACTTTAAATATTTATGTTCATCCACAAATGTCCGAGAAAAAGAAATGTATCAATCTAATATATCGTGAAAATAATGATATTTTATCCGAAGAAATAAATTTGCCCAATGAAGTCAATTTACCTGATGAAGTCAATATCTTTTCAAATGAACAAGAAATATTTATTAGTGAACAATAAAATAAATGTCAAATTATCACATAAAGCGATGTTTTCCTTTACTATAAAGAAACATATATGCTAAAATTATATGTATAATAGAGGAGGATAGGTAATATGAAAAAAATATACTATGTATCGATTGTTTTAATTGTTTTAATAGTAAGTTTTTTAGGTATTACTTACTCTTATAATGATGAAGTAGATGGAGAAATTAGTTTTAAATTTATTGGACCTAGTACGCTCTATATCGATGTTGATGAAAAATACGAAGAATACGGCATAAATGTTTATGTCGGTGACACTTTGATAACCGATGGTATTTTGATTGATAGCACGGAAGTCGATACTTCTAAAATTGGGGAATATCAAGTAAAATATCAATATAAAGATGAATATGTCTATCGTTATGTCAAAGTAATCGATAAAGTTAGTCCAGAAATTAAACTTTCTGGTGGTAATGAAGTCCACATTTTACAGGGTGGCAAATATGAAGAAGCTGGCTATACAGTTGTTGATAATTACGATACCAATTTAGAAGATAAAGTGACGGTTACTGGTAAAGTAAATGTTAATAAAGAAGGAGAATATACACTTACATATGCCGTTAGTGATAACAGTGGTAATAAAACTGAAACTCAAAGAAAAGTAATTGTTAAAAAACCAGTCATTAGTGTTAGTACAGGCTATGCAAACAGAGTAAATGCCTATTCATACAATGTCTATTTATATTCAAATACCATCATTAAGAATAATTTTACAGAAAATGGCATCTATTATGAAGGATTTGTCAATGAATACTCCGATAATTATCGAATTAAATTAAAAAATAAAGATAATAAATTAGAATATACTTATAATATGACATCTATCAGAAGTAATTACTATAGTGGTAATTTAAATTTGACTACTATCAGTAATGGTAAATACGATGTTTACATAATTGGTAAAAAAGAAGAGAAGTTAATCAATAAATTGGATATCTTTTCTCGTATTGTTAGGGCTAAAGTAGGTAATAAACTAATTACCTTTACTTATGATAACGATTATGTAACCATCGAAGTTGAAGATTTTGCGTACAAATACGACTTTGTAATCGATCCGGGACATGGTGGTTCAGATATTGGTGCTAGTAATGGTTTAGTTTTAGAAAAAGATTTAAACTTAAAAATATCTAAATATGAAAAGTGTCGTTACGAATCTATGGGATATCGGGTATATATGATTAGATATGACGATTCATTAGGTGAAATGCTCGGTAATGATAGTTTAGATCCGCTAGATAGAAGAGGACTTACAACGGGTTACTACGGAGCCATCAGTAAAGTTACATATAGTAATCACCACAATGGTTCATTAGATACGGAAGAGCATGGATATGAAATATTAGTTCAAACAGGTGTTTCAAAAGAACAATTGACAACCGAACTGGCTATTTATAATAAATTCCAAAGGTTCTACAATATCGGTAATGATCGAATTAGAATGTATGCCAAAGATTATGATACCGCTGAAATTCTCGATAAAGCTAATGGACAAGTATATAGTAATAAAAACTTTTATGCTGTCCTAAGAATTCCTCATGAATTATTCAATGTTAAAAATGTCATCTATGAACCGATATTTATGACCAATGCCAATGATTTTAACTGGTATTATGCCAGCAACAATTGGATAAAAGTATCCGAATTAAAAATTAAAGAATATGTTACTTCACTTGGTGGAACATATAAAAGTGATAACAGTAAATGTTTATAGAAAAAAGAAATCATTATTTTTGATTTCTTTTAATATTGGTATCTTTAATAATATAGATAGGTCGATGTTTAGTCTCCAAATATGTTTTGGCTAAATATTCACCGATAATGCCAATCGAGAATAATTGAATACCACTAACAAAGAAGATAATACAAACGAGACTAGGCCAACCAGTGGTGGGATCTCCATATACCAGTGTTCTTACAATAATAAAAATTATTAAGATAAAAGCAATGAAACAGAATAGTATCCCCATAAAAGCCGATATTACCAAAGGAGTAGTTGAGAAAGCAATAATTCCTTCAATGGCATATTTAAATAATTTCCAAAATGACCATTTACTTTCTCCAGCAATTCTCTTTTCATTTTCATATTCTAACCATTTCGTATTATAGCCGACAAAAGAGAACAAGCCTTTTGAATATCGATTATATTCTTTAAGTTCCAAAACAGAATTGATCATTTGTCTTGTCATAAGCCTAAAATCTCTCGCTCCATCGACCATTTCTATTTTAGCCATTTTATTGATAATTTTATAGAACATTCTCGCACAAAAACTCTTAATTTTAGGTTCACCTTTACGATTTATTCTTCTTAAAGCAACACAATCGTAGCTATTATTTTTATCTTCTAAAATAGTTATCATTTTAGGAATCATACTAGGAGGATCTTGCATATCGGCATCCATAATTGCTACGTAATCGCCGCTACATAGTTCAAGCCCTGCATACATTGCTGCTTCCTTACCAAAATTTCTCGAAAAATTGATATACTTAACTCGTTTATCTTTACCGACATACTTTTTAATTATTTCTTTAGTCTTATCGACAGAACCGTCATTTACAAAGATAAATTCAAAATCATATTTTAATTTTTTACTTATTTTATTTATTTCTTTATAAAAGTAGGGAATAGTTTCTTCTTCATTATAACATGGTATAATGATACTAATTTTCTTCATCATAACCCTCCTTTATTCCATTATAACATACGAAATAAGAATATTAAAGATAGTAACTTTATAATTATAGACTTTTAATCAATTATTTGATAAAATTGTTATAGTATGGAGAGGTCAGTATGGATGCAATAAGTAATTTTTTTGATACATTAGTAAGAGCATTTGCCAATATATATCCTTTTACGAAAGATATATATGATATCATTGGTACCATTTTAAGTATCATTGTCATTCATCGCGCCTTTTACTTTGTTATTGGAATGTTTTTTACGAGAAGATTTAAACCCGCCAAGAAAAAGCATAAATATGGAATAGTCATTGCTGCTAGAAACGAAAAATACGTTATTGGTAATCTCATCGATAGTATTAACAAACAAGATTATCCCAAAGAATTATTGACTATCTTTGTTGTTGCCGATAATTGTACTGATGAGACTGCCGAAATTGCGAGAAATAAAGGGGCTATTTGTTATGAAAGAAACAATCCAGATCATCGAACAAAAGGTTATGCCTTACAATATCTATTTAAAAATATCGATAAAGATTATGGAATAGCAAGTTTTGAAGGATATTTCGTATTTGATGCGGATAATCTTTTAAAAAGTAATTATATTAGTAAAATGAATGATGCCTTCGATGAAGGATGTAAAATCATTACTTCCTATAGAAATACCAAGAATTTTGATGAAAATTGGATTGCTTCTACTTATGCACTTCACTGGATAAGATCGATAAGAACCAATCACCGTGCGAGAAGTGTTTTGCACCTGGCTACCAATATTCAGGGAACTGGTTTTCTATTTAGCAATGAAATAGTTAAATCTGGTTGGCATTATACTTCTTTAACTGAAGATAGAGCACTAACTGCCGATGCCGTTGCTCAAGGTTATGAAATAACTTATCAAGATGAAGCAGAATTCTTCGATGAACAACCGGTTAGTTTAAAAGTAGCCTTAAGACAAAGATTACGTTGGTCAAAAGGACATTTACAAGCCTTTGCTGAATCTGGACCATACTTGTTTATCAATATATTCATGGGTAAGAAATATATTAAAACAAATTGGAATGGTACTAAAGAAACAGTCAACAAGAAGAAAGAACACCATAGTAAATGGTTAAATTTTGTCGAATCGATTCGACATAGATTTGCCTCTTTTGATACCCTAGTTCAACTTACACCAATATCATTTATCAATCTATGTCGTTGGTTAATTGTTATGGTTATCATCTATAGTTGTGTATCTTATACCGAAGGAATAAATGATGTATCATTATTTAGTGGTGGAACTTGGTTAGCTAAATTGATTAGAAACACTTATGATATAAGAATAAGTTTACCACCAGGAACTAAAACTTTATTTATTTCGATGCTTCTTACTATTTGGTTTAGAATTCTCTATCGTATTGGCAATTATTTTGTCAATATGTGGTTAGCCATATATCTATTTATCATCGAAGAAGCAAGAATAAAAAAGATGAGCATCTGGAAAAAAATATTATATACATTTACTTGGCCAACCTTCGATATTATTGGTAGATATACGATATATATTGCTCTATTTAAAAAAGTTGAATGGAAACCAATTCCTCATGAAAGTAAAGTAACAATCGATGACTTAAATGAGGTGAAAAAATAATGAAGGAATACATTAAGCAATTCTATAATGAAGGATTAGCAACAATTTTCTACCTAAAACCATTAAACTATTTAAAAAAGAACATAAAAAATGAAAAGATAATTCACATATTATCTATAATAATAAAAATAATATATACCCTAATTGCCCTATCTATTGCTGGATATATATTATATAAAAAATTAACATAAAAAATGTAGGAAACTAAACACTCCTACATTTATTTTTACATTGATATATTGTTGTCAACTACAGGTTGCACTGTCCTTAAGTATTTTACTTAACGACCGCTATCTTC
>CAZEVZ010000057.1:0-6817 GCA_964514935.1 uncultured Muribaculaceae bacterium | reverse complement strand
GAAGATAGCGGTCGTTAAGTAAAATACTTAAGGACAGTGCAACCTGTAGTTGACATTAAAAGAAAAGAAAAAATACAAGTTCTAGTACATTCCTTGTATCTTTTTTATTTGTTCATTTGTGAGAGCATTTAGTTTCCATTTATTATCATCATCTTTAGTTAAAGTTAAATCTAACGTATATGTTACTTTATTGCTCGCATTTTCTAATCGATTTAGTTTTTCTTCATCAAAACTTTCTTTGGTATAGACGCTGCTATCAAAAGTCAAATCACTAATTGCTTGTTTATAATCGACAACTTCTATTTCTACCGTAATAGTTGCATTGTTACCATCGATTGTTTCATTTTTTATTTCGTATGATAAATTCTTATACTGTTTTTCTAATAGTTTACGATATCTTGCTTTATGTTCAGCAGTTAAGTTTTGTTCATCTAAAACTGAATTGATACCCGAATCGATATCGGTATCCAGCTTTTGATACTTACTAAATAAATCATCGACAACACTAGTTGGCGTATTGGCCATATCACATCCAACAAGTAAGAATAATATAAATATTAACAAACATATCTTTCTTTTCATCTTCATTTATCACCTAGATATATATTGGTAATATTTTGAAATTTTATGCATAATTATAAATTATATTTATCTAAATTATCTATAATAAACTCACTAGAGTAACCTAAATTTAAGAGATTATGATATATTTTGTTCTTTAAATTAGGTTTATTTTTATTACTTTTAATCAACTTATTTATCTGTTTTTCAATCTTTGATTCTAATAAATTGATATCGATATCATCGATATATTTATTTATTATATTGTTATCTATCTTATGTTTTTGTAATTCTAAACGAATACGATATGGTCCCATAGTGGTAAAATTAAGTTTATCTTTAATGAATGCTCTAGTAAATATTTCATCATCTAATAGTTTATTTTTCATAAGTTTAGTCAATGTTTCTTCAATTACTTCAGAAGAAACTTCTTTTCTTTCCATATACTCTTTCATCTCATTGATACTTCTAAGTCTTACACCTATATATTTAAGACACTTATTATATATATCGTAGTCATTATTTTCTTTAAGAATGTCTAGTAATAAATCACTAGATATTTCATTTTTATATAATAATTTGTATTTTAAAATGATATCTTCATGCAGTTTAATTTTCTGGTCATTATCTAAATATATTAAATAATTACCATTACTTTTCTTTTCATATTTAATTATCTTCATATCTGTTTCTCCATATTATATTTTATCACATTGTAGTCTCTTTACTACTTTTATTTTCAATTCTTAAAACACCCATTTTACAGTCTTTTACTATAATTTCAGCTTTAATATTGTTGTCCATAATTATCAAATCCTTTCTATAGCTAAATAAATTATATCAATTAAGAAACCAAAAGTCAATATTTAAAGCAAACATTTGTTGTTTACATATAGTTAACAAAAAATGCATAGATTTCTCTATACATTTTATTATTTAGCTATCAATTCACAAATCAAATCAGTAAGTTCACTTGGATTATCGATAGTTAACCCTGATAATAATCTAGCTTGATTATATAATATTTTCGTATATTTAGATAATTCTACATTATTATTATCTTTATATAATTTCTTAAGTTTTTTACTGACCGGATGACTATCGTTAATCTCAAGAATCGTCTCGGCTTTAACTTTATTATTCTCGGTTGGCATCTGATTGATTATCTTTTCCATTTCTAAAGATAATTCACCTGTCGAAGTTAAACATACGGGATGATTTTTTAATTTATTAGTAAATTTAACTTCTTTGACATTATCACTTAAGGCTTCTTGCATCTTCGATAACAAATCTTTATTCTCTTCATTTATCTTTTCGATATTGGCTTTTTCTTCATTCGTAGATGTATCTAATGACTTATCAGTAACATTGACAAATGGTTTTTCTTGATAGTTATTTAAAATTTTAATGACAAATTCATCTAGGTATTCAGTTAAATATAATACTTCATATCCTTTATCTAATATCATATCTACTTGAGGTAACATTTTGATATTACTAATCGATTCACCACTGGCATAGTATATTTCTTTCTGTTCAGATTTCATATTTTTGATATATTCATCTAAAGTTACATACTTCTCTTCTTTAGAACTATAAAACATTAGTAAATCTTCTAACTTATCTTTATTCATACCATAACTAGAATATATTCCGTGTTTTAGCTGCATACCAAAAGCTGAATAAAATTTTTCGTAATCTTCCCTATTTTCTTTCATCATTTCAAGTAATTCTTTATGAATTTTATTTTCGATATTTTTAGCAATCAACGCCACTTGATGATCTTGTTGCATCGTCTCACGTGAAATATTTAAAGCTATATCTTCAGAATCGACTAGTCCTTTAACAAAACTGTAATAATCCGGTAATAAATCACTACATTTATCCATAATCATTACGCCTTTAGAATAGAGTTCTAGTCCTTTTTCATACTCTTTGGTATAGTAATTATATGGAGCATGTGACGGAATAAACAATAGCGTTTGATAACTAGTAAGTCCCTCAACTTCACTACGAATTACTTTTAGTGGTTTTTCATAATCATAAAATTTATCGGTATAAAAATTATGGTATTCTTCTTCAGTTACTTCACTTTGTTTCTTTTTCCAAATAGGAATCATTCCGTTGATAGTCTCTTCGGTAATTTTATCTTCTTCCCCTTTGATATTCATTTTAATCGGGTATTTTATATAATTAGAATATTTCTTAATAATACCCTCTAGACGATCATCATCAAGTAAATAATCATAATCTACTTCATCGGTATTTTCTTTTAAATATAAAGTTATTTCTGTACCATTAGTCTTTTTACTTGCTTCTTCAACCGTATAACCATCAGCACCATCACTACTCCATTTGTAAGCTTGTTCATCATTTATACTTTTACTAACTACTTCTACTTTACGAGCAACCATAAATGAAGAATAGAAACCAACTCCAAATTGTCCAATAATCGAAATATCTTTATTTTGATCATTATTTTCTTTAAACAATTCACTACCACTTTTAGCAATTGTTCCTAAATTATCTTCAAGTTCTTCTTTGGTCATTCCAATACCATTATCGGTAATCTTCAAAGTTCTTTTCTCTTTATCAGGAATAACTTTAATCTCCAATTTATCTTTTTTGACTTTTAAATCTTTATCCGTCAATGATAGAAAATACAATTTGTCGATCGCATCGCTAGCATTTGAGATTAGTTCTCGTAAAAATATTTCCTTATTCGTATAGATAGCATTTATCATCATATCTAATAGTTTTTTTGATTCGGCTTTAAACTGTTTTTTAGCCATATTTTATCACTCATCCTTTACTTACAATAGATAGTTTAACACCATATTTAGCAATTGTCAATATCAATTGCTAACATCTTTCTAAAAAAAAGAATTATCTTCGACATTTATTTTTACTAAATTTTTTAGTTTTATGAGATAATTCTTTATTTCTTTGGTTTTCTCTTTTACTCAAGTTATTATATGAACTATGTGTAATACCACACAACTCATAAATTACACTATCGAGCGCTCTGTAACTTATCGTGCCACATAATTCTTTTTTTAATTCTATTAGGTCGCTCAATGATAATTTTGAGATATCCATATGCCAATTATTACCTCTTTGAACCTCAACTGGAATAAATCTTTCTGTCATTTTCTCTACCTTCTTTCTATTTTTTTATACGTCTCTTAATAAATTCTTGATTTATCATTTTAGGCATTTCCACTTTTTCTAATTCGTGAGTTAGTGCAAGTGAATACTCACCAAGTTCTTTTAAATTCGGAGCATATATTTTTTTTAGTTTAGTATTATAACTTAAAAAATATTTAGCTATTTTTCTAACATTAGGAAGTGATATTTCCGTTAATGTCTCATTATAGATTAGAAAATTATTTGCTATTTTATCGATATTTTCATTGTGATAAGCAACCGTCTGATTATATTTATTAACACAGATCATGACGATATTTTCTGGTTCAGTAAGATAAATATATTTCAATCCTGCTTCTTTATCATTATATATTTCTATTTTAGTTATCTCACCTAGATGATAAGCGAAACTATCGACAATATTTTCATCGTATAAAAGGATTTTTTTGTTTACAAGATCGATTATAAAGTAATCGACAATTAAATATTTTTCTTTTTCTTGATAGCGATCGATTAGATGACCATTATTGATAATTATGTTATTAGGACAATAATAAATATTATTTAATTTATAATTATAACGATAATGGATACCACTACGATCTTCGACATAATCAAGCATTTGAAAACTATCATTATATATCGAAGTAATATTTAAATGATATTTATTCTCAAAACTTTTAGTAAGTCCGGGAACAATATTTTCTAAATTATTGAAGTATGTGCTATCGGAATTAGTTACACTATGATTATATCTACTTTTTATCGATACGCGATTATATATTCCTCTCGTAAATTGAATACTCAAAACGGAAATGCTATATTCATCTTCTCTTTGTGGCTCATCATAATCTTCTCTTTTGATATCTTCGACATTATCTTTGACAATAAAGAAAACATGATTACTAGCAAGCCTATCGACGGCAAAAGTACATAATAATTCATCTTGACGATAATACTTACTAAAACTAGCAATTTCGGCTTTCGTATGGCACTCAAACAATGTATATCCAACCGAAGCTAACAATTCTTCAGGTGTTTTATCGGTTGATATCACTTGATATTCTTCACTACATTTAGAATATATATAAGATACGAATTGCGGAATCATATCTTTTTTTACTAAATCATCATATAGGAATTTAGAACAAGCAAAATTACTCGATAATACTTGAAATAATAATCCCGGTGCATCTAACATTGTTGAAAAATATTCACGACATAGATGCATCATTTTTTCACCATATTTGTCCTTGATAATTTTTAAATCATAATTTTTCATTTTTATTCTTCTTTCTCGGAGTTAATATATTATCATAAGTACTAGTAAAAGTAAAGAAAAAGATTATTCTACATACAGGTAGAATAATCACTATTATAATCGATGCCCAATGAATTGACGTATACTTCTATCTTGGCTTCACTTACTTGACGCCAATTATTATTTAGCCAATACCATTTAAATTCATTTTTATTGGACATATAACATCCTTCATAGATAACCGCTTTGACATTAGCTGTTTCTTTAGGAATACGATTGACAGCATAATTATCTTTGAAACTATATACTTCACCATTTAATTTAGAATATATCCTTTCGGTATCATAGTCTCTTGCATAAAATCTAGTATGGTTTTCAGTTAAATTGAAGATGTTGTTCCATTTGTTAGCAATTTTTAATTCGTTAGTAAGTTCATCACTAGTAAGTGAACCAGCAAGAAGTATTTCATAACCGGAATAATAATTGTTACCAATTGAATTATGGTGATTGCTGTAGACAATTCTTGATACGGCTCCGTAATAACCCATTTCATAAGCCACTTTATGAAGGTCAGAAAGCCCGGAAGGACCCATTTTAGCTCCGTAAGTATCGCTAGTTCGCGTCATATAGACGCTAAGTCCATGGGCTTCGTAACGACATTTTTCATAAAGAGAAACTTTTAAATTCATTTCTTTTTCCATTACATATTCGTTGACTGCTCCCGAATCCCAACCACCATGTCCTGGATTTATTAAAATATCATATACATATGCATGATCGGTAATGGCCATACTTATTTCGTCGTTATTATAACTAAAGGTTACCAACTTACTGCCAACTTTAGCTCTAGCTAACCTAACAATCGGGGCCATTTTATTTAATAATGCTTCATCATTGATATATAATTTATAAGTCCCGTTATTTATTTCTTCGGGATTGATATCATACGTATAATTATTACCCTTCATGGTCAAAGGAAATTCATACGTATTATCATTATTTACTAATCTTATTTTATTCTCTTCGTGAACATCTTTTAAATAACCCTCAAGATGAACCACATTATTCGTAAATTTATTCTTCTTTATCGTATTATCGTATGTTGTCTCAACCACTTTTGGCACTTCAATTTTTTGTTCTTTAGGGGGAGTAGCTACGACGACATTTGGTTTTTTGACAACAACTTCCCTATTTGCTTCACCAACATTACCACTAGAATCACTTACTTTATAAGTAATCTTATAGGTTCCGGCCTTCGTATTATCTACTTCATTAGTAACCGTTATGTTACTAGAAAGTTCCTTATCATAATTATCGGTTACTTTATAGCCCGGTTCTTCATACTTTTCATTTAAAAGTAGCATGATATTGCCGCCATTTAAAGTAATTTTGGGCTTTTCAGTATCGACAACCTTAACAATTCGGATATCTTCATATCTTCTTTTATTATAGATAATATAATAAATTATTTCATAAGTACCTAGTGTCGACGTATCCAGCCTGCTATCATCTATTTGTAATAGGTCACTTCTATCTTCGCCATCGACCGTAACGATTATTTTAGCATCCACTAATGGATTATTTACTTCGAGAGTACTCTCTTTTAAACTAATATCTTCATAACTAAATAATACTTCGTACTGATTGCGTTTTTCGGTATATACATAACCCCCAATCATACCTATGATGATACTATCGATAATAATCATAATTATAATGATTAACTTTTTATTCATATTCTTACCTCTAACTACGATAACATTATATCAAATAATACATATGTTTGTCAATGTAAATAAATTATATTTTTGATAATTTTTAGTGAAATATTTTTCCTTACTGATTTAT
>CAZEVZ010000056.1:0-6835 GCA_964514935.1 uncultured Muribaculaceae bacterium | reverse complement strand
CTCATTACATTTGTAGTAAAATGTTTCTCAAACGAGATACACAATTGCTCCATTTAGATACAGTCTACGATACAATGAGTATCGTAGTTTTCTTTTATATAGAAAATAAAGTTCTTCTTTGAGAAAGGAGAACTTTTTAATATGCTTAATTTCACTCTAGAAGGACAAATTAGTCCAAACAAGGAAATAATCGAATTATTAAATAAAACATCATATAAAGCCAATAAAGGCACTACAAGAGTATTAAATGGTACTAACCTTAAGTTTATTAAACCAACTGTTTATATTATTAAGAAACCTATTAAACTAACGATATATGAATACGAAGTAAATGAGATTAATAACAAAAACTATTACATTAAAGAACATAATAAGAAATATTCCTTAAAAGAAATAAAAAGTATTTTAAATGTTGTCAAACTATAAAAAACGTATCACTTTGATTGATACATCCTTTTATTTCTTAAAATTTTTCAAATGATTGACAACTTCGTTCAATTTCATTCCATGTGATCCCTTTACTAGTATCGTATCACCAATGTCGATAATTTTGTCGATTTCCTTAATCATTTCTTCATTGCTATCGTAATGATAACTTTCTATCCCATAGTCGTAACACACACTATAGGTATTATAGGCTTCTTTACCGACGGTAATCAAAACATCGATTTTATTGTCGATAACTATCTTACCAATTTCTTCGTGAATATCTTTCGCAAACTCATCCAATTCCAAAATATCCCCAAAGACAAATACCTTTCGACCATCTATCTTGCTGAGCATTGCTAATCCATTGTTAACTGAATCTAAACTTGCATTATACGTATCATCGATTATTTGGTAATCAGTGTGGGTAATCAATTCCAATCTATGTGGAGTTAATTTGAAATTTTCTAGGGCCCGCACTATTTTATCACTATCGATACCAAGTTTTCTACCGACCGCATAAGCAAATAAGGCATTATAAATGAAAGCCATACTGCCTAGGGGTATTTTAATATATTTATCTTCGATATAAAACTCTGAAGAGAAAACTTTATCACTGATGTTTTTAGCCATATAATCACTTCGATTATCAATTCCGATAGTTATTAAGTTATCATAGTTAACCCTCATAAGCAAATCATTATCATTATTGACTATCAATGTACCATTATTCATTCCATCGGTTATTTCCATTTTTGCTTTCAAAATATTTTCTCTGCTGCCTAAATTACCGATGTGTGCCGTTCCAATATTTGTAATAATTGCTATCGTAGGTTTAGCAATATTCGATAGTACATGGATTTCTCCCGCATGATTCATCCCCATCTCTACCACCAATGCCTGATGATCATCGAGACCTAAAATAGTCAAAGGAACTCCGATATGATTGTTCCTATTGCCAATCGTTGCTAGTGTCTTATACTGACTACTGACAACCGCATACACCATATCTTTAACCGAAGTTTTACCGACACTACCAGTAATAGCAATGACCGGAATATCATATAAACTCCTTTTATATTTGGCTAATTCTTGAATTGCCTTGATGGTATCATCTACCAAAATGATTGTTCCCTTATTATATTCCTTATCTAAAACTGACTCATCATCGACAATACAAGCAGCCGCCCCTTTTTCGATTGCCTCCTTATAAAAGGTATTACCATTGAAGGTATTCCCCTTAATTCCCACATAGATATCCCCTTTTTCCAACACTCGTGTATCGTTAGTAAAATGCTTACATTCTATATCCTTATTACCATAAATTAACTTACCATCGCATATATGAATAATATCCTTAATATAAATCATCATCACACCTCTTTAATATATTGTACCACACATATAGAAATATCTTTCCAAATAATTTAAAAAAGCATACCTCCAAGTATACTTTTAGCTGAATCTCGAATGATTAGTCATCACATAGAGCATATTGATAACAAAATCTAATTCAGAATTAGATAAATAACTACAATATTGACTAACTTTCTTAATCTTATTTGCCTTAATTTCTTCTCCAACTTCGCCATCTAAATCGATCCCCAATAAAGAATCGATGCTGATACTGAAAGATTCTGCTAATCTCATTAATACTTCGGATGTCGGTAAAGACTTATTAGTTTCAATCCTCGATAGATTATTTCGGTTAATCTTTAATATTTTTGCCATTTCTTCTTGACTTATATTGTTATTGTATCTAATATTTTTAAACTTTGTTCCTAAATCCATACATACCTCCACTCACAACACAATTATAATAAAATCGAATGCAATATTGCCTCCATTACCAAAATATTACCACATTTGGTAATAATATTACCAATAATTACCAAAAAAATTTTAAAATATTACCATAAAAATCATTGAAAAAACGAATCATTTATTATATACTTAATATGTATATATGAAAATTATTTAGCCAATATGAAAGAGGATTATATATGAGAAGTAGTAGATTATTAAAGTATTTTGAAGAATATATTAAAAAGATAGATATGAACAATGCCTGGGCCAAAGCCAAGTATTTTCATTCCTTAAAATCGATGGATATTGCTAGAAATATTGCCACTGATTTAGGCATTTTTGATGAAGAAGAAATTGTCGTTATTGAGCTTATTGCTTTGTTTCATGATATTGGTAATTTTAGTGAAAAAGATTATAACTATTTAGATAATAATGGTGAAGATACCACGATGAAATCGATTGAAATTTTATTTGATGAAGGAATTATCAGAAAGATAACTGAAGATACCAAATATGATAATTTGATTAAATTAGCTATCTTCTGTCATAATAAAGATGGTCTTCCAAAGAATATCGATGATAAGACAATATGTATCTGTAACATTATGAAAGATATTTATAGATTAGAAGAACTTCGTATGGTTATCAATTACCCCTATGTTGATAATCGTATCAATGATTATCCGACGACGATGGTATACGATGACTTCAAGTCATTCAAAGAAATAAATGCCAAAATTTCCGATAATAATGCCGATAATATTCTTGTCGTTCTATCTAAATTGTTTGGTTTAAATTATAAAATAAGTTATTCACTAGTTTTAGAAAAAGAATATATTTCTAAAATAATCGATTCTTTAGAGTTCGAAGATAAGAAATTAGAAAAGTTTTTCAAACAAATTGAAGTTGTTTTAACTAATTATATTCAAAAAAAGATAAATTAACTTGCAAAGTATAAAAAGTATGCTATAATATTAAATGTTGAAAAAACGAGGACCAAGAGGAGTAGAATATTTTAAGTATTAGAGAGAGTTGACGGTTGGTGAAAGTCAATTATTTAGGTATTCGAAGGTAGCTTGTGAGTTGTATAACTGAATGAAGTAGGTTATACCGGTGTATACCGTTAACATAATAAGTG
The DNA here is from genome assembly GCA_964514935.1 of uncultured Muribaculaceae bacterium. GTDB lineage: Bacteria > Bacillota_I > Bacilli_A > RF39 > UBA660 > RUG705. Next base: position 3,465 of record CAZEVZ010000056.1, on the reverse strand, counting down.
ATAGACCAGTCTATAAGAAAGGTGGTACCACGCATTGTTGCGCCCTTTTGTTATAGACTTTTTTCTTTTGAAAGGGATGATATTATGAATTTTTTTGATGAATATACCCACAGTTATGATATGACAGTTCCTGAAATTTATTATAAATATTATCATAGTTATCGGGTGATGGATAATATGGTTGTCTTGGCTAAAAGCATGAATCTTCCGACATGTGATATCGAACTAGCTAAATGTATTGGCTTGCTTCACGATATTGGAAGATTTGAACAACATACAAGATTTAAAAGTTTCGATGACTCTAATTTTGATCATGGTAAATATGGTGAAGAAATTCTAAAAGAAAAAGATGCTCTAAAACATTTCGATATTAAAAAAACAGATTATGAAGTTGTCTATAAAGCTATTCGTAATCACAATAAATATCAAATTGAACCTAACTTGACTAAAAGAGAATTACTATTTACTAAAATGATCAGAGACGCTGATAAATTAGATATTATCTATGCGATTGGTAATTCGGAAATTAAAAGTGTCATTCATGAAGATGATACAAAAATAAGAGACAAAATAAAAAAACAATTCTTTGATAATAAACAAGTAATTATTGATGAAAAAGAGACAAAAAGCGAAAATATTGTTGTTATGTTCTCGTTTATATATGACTTTAATTTTAATACTAGTTTTATTATTTTAAAGCATAAAAAATACTATCAAAAGATATATCAAAGATTACGTCATAAAGAATTATTTAAACCATATATAGAACACATTATTAACTATATTGATGAAAGGATTGATTGATATGTTAGATAAAAAATACAATCATAGTACTGTAGAAAAAAATAAATATGAAAAGTGGCTTAATAAAGATTATTTTAAATGTGAAGAAAATTCTTCCAAAAAACCTTTCTGTATCGTATTGCCACCACCAAATGTTACTGGTGTTTTGCATCTAGGACATGCTTGGGATGTAACTTTACAAGATATTATCATCAGATATAAAAAGATGGAAGGTTATGATGCTTTTTGGTTGCCAGGTATGGACCATGCTGCTATTGCTACCGAAGCAAAAGTCGTTAAGAGACTAAAAGATAGAGGTATCGATAAATATGAATATGGTAGAGAAAAGTTTTTGGAAGCTTGTTGGGATTGGACTCATGAACATGGCGATATCATTAGAGAACAATGGGCTAAACTTGGTGTTGCCCTAGATTATACGAAAGAAAGATTTACCTTAGATGAAGGATTATCCAAAGCCGTTAGAAAAGTATTCGTAGACTATTATAACGAGGGCTTAATCTATCGTGGTGAAAAGATAATTAACTGGGATCCTGCTGCTAAGACCGCTTTATCGAATGAAGAAGTAGTTTATGCTGAAGAAAAAAGTGCTTTCTACCATATCAAATATATGTTGGAAAATTCCGATAAATATATCGATGTTGCTACGACTAGACCTGAAACGCTTTTCGGAGATACTGCTGTAGCAGTTAATGAATTAGACGAAAGATATACGGATTTTGTTGGTAAGAACGTAATTTTACCATTAGTTAATAAACCGATTCCAGTAATTACTGATGAACATGCCGATATGACCAAAGGGACTGGTGCTGTTAAAATAACTCCTGCTCATGATCCAAATGACTTTGAGGTAGGAAATAGACACAATCTAGAAAGGGTAGTTATCATGAACGATGATGCTACCATGAATGAACTTACCGGAAAGTATTGTGGTATGACTCGTGAAGAATGTCGTGAAGCCGTTATTAAGGATTTAGAAAAAGAGGGATTATTACTAAAAATAGAACCTATCGTTCACGAAGTAGGTCATTCTGAAAGAACCGGTGTCATGGTTGAACCGATGATTAAAAAGCAATGGTTTGTTAAAATGCGTCCATTAGCTGACAAAGTTTTGGAACTTCAAAAGCAAAAAAATGAAAAAGTAAATTTTGTTCCAACAAGATATGAAAAAACAATGAATCACTGGATGGAAATCACTTACGATTGGTGTATCTCAAGACAATTATGGTGGGGACATCAAATTCCTGCATGGTATAAAGATGACGAAATATATGTTGGTATGGAAGCTCCAAAAGGAGAAGGCTGGGTTCAAGATAATGATGTTCTAGATACTTGGTTTTCCAGTGCCTTATGGCCATTCGCCACTTTAGGTTGGCCCGATAATACCAAATTACTAGAAAAATATTACCCAAATCAGTGTTTAGTTACGGGTTACGATATCATACCATTTTGGGTATGTCGTATGACCTTCCAGGGAGAAAAATTACTTGGCAAGCGACCATTTGAGGATTGCCTAATTCATGGCCTAATTCGTGATAAACAAGGAAGAAAATTCTCTAAAAGTTTAGGCAATGGTATCGACTCATTCGATATGGTTGAGTTATACGGTGCCGATGCTTTGAGATACTACTTGGCTACCGATGTTGCTCCTGGTACCGATATGCGTTTTGATGAAGAAAAAATTAAATCTACTTGGAATTTCATCAATAAAATATGGAATGCCTCAAGATTTGTTCTAACTAATATTGAAGATTTAAAAGAAGTAAAATTAGAAAATCTAAAACCAGAAGATAAATGGATTATCACTAAATATCAAAAAACTATTCATGAAGTTAAAAAGTTTATGGATAAATATCAATTTAATAATGCTGGAGCATCAATTTATGAATTTACTTGGAATTATTTCTGCGATTATTATATTGAAATGGCTAAATATAGTATTGATACTCCAAGTACTAAATCGACATTATGTTTCATCTTAACGGGTATCTTAAAACTATTGCAACCATTTACCCCATATGTTACCGATGAAATATATAGTATGATGCCAATAAAAGAGGCCGAAGACCTTATGATAACTAGTTATCCAAAATATGATAAAAAGTTAATCTTCGAATTAGAAGAATCAGCCGTTGATGATTCGATTGAATTCATCAAATCATTTAGAAATATTAAAGCCGAAAATAATATTACTAAAGATATGAAAGTTATGTTTGACACTGAAGATGATAATGAACTAATTGTTAAAATGTTAAAATTAGATGACCACCTAGTAAAGAAACCACTAGGTATCAAAGCCTATAAAGTATTTTCAGCAAGAACCAAAGCAACCATTTTCTTTGAAAAAACAGAAACCACCGCTGACAAGTTGGCCAAAGAAGCCCAAATTAAAATTTTAACCGATTCGATTGCTAGAAGAGAAAAACTCTTAGCCAATGAGAATTATGTCAATAAAGCACCAGCTAATATTGTTGAAATGGATCGTAAAAAATTAGCTGAAGAAAAAGCTAAACTAGAAGAACTATTAAAATAACCAAAAAGGAACTGAAATAAAAAATCAGTTCCTTTACTGTCTAAAAAAGTTTGTCAACTGTAGGTTGCACTGTCCCTAAGTATTTTACTTGAGGACTATCATTTCTATTAAAATAATACCATAAAATAAGG
>CAZEVZ010000055.1:0-6836 GCA_964514935.1 uncultured Muribaculaceae bacterium | reverse complement strand
TTTCTTCATATAATCACCATTCTGTCCTTAAGTATTTTACTTAAGAACTTTTATAGTCTCTGTAGATGCCTATAAATAAAGAATTTATTAAAAATATGAAGAATAATTGACACAAAATTTTTCTTGAAAATTTACGACCATTTTTATTGCACATTCCCTTATTTTATGGTATTATTTTAATAGAAATGATAGTCCTCAAGTAAAATACTTAAGGACTATGCAACCTATAGTTGACAAAAGAAAAAAGATTGTAACTGCTACAACCTTTTTTTATATTACATCAATACAATACATAAAGTTACTAGAGCAACTACTATGATTAAGTATAGAATAAATCTCCAGATATATTTTAACCATGTCGTATATGGAATATCCAAGTAAGTAAGACCTAATATTAAGAATAAACTTGTTGGTCCAACGAAACTAACGATACCATATATTCCTTGGAATAATATAGCAACTGCTGGATAGATTGATTCATCTGTTATTAGACTTGCTATTGGTGAGAAGACACCGATCATAATCCATGTTGTATCGACATTTAAGATACATCCAAGAATAGCTAATAATGATGAAATGCCAAAGTTGAATTTACCATAACTAGAAACTAGTACTTCGTAAAAACCATTATTATAGGCACATACAAGTACACTGTAGGCTATAGTAATTAGAACTGCGGCTGGTAGGGCTTTTTTGATACCTTCAACAAAATTATCCAATACTTCATTTGAATTCATTTTGTTAACAAGAGCAATGATAAATGTTACAAACAATAAAAGCATTGAAATGTATACATATACTGCCAAAGTATTTCCACTACCTGTCCATTCACCTAAAGCAGGTAAACTACTAGAGATGATATTTGGAATAATATAGAATTCTTTAATATGTAATTCTAATAACCATTTATGGAAATCTGAAAATACAGATACATCAAATAATTGATTCCATGGTATCATACCAATTACTAAAATTACAAAAGTCAATGATAAAATTACTATTAGTGGCCATGTTTTAATGTCCTTATATTTACCCTTAACTTCAGAAATCAATAATTCTCCATTATCATTTAAATCATATTTTACTTTCTTTTCTTCTACGCTTTTGATATGTTTATCTACGAAATAAATCAATAGGGCTAAACCGGCAAAAAGTAATAATAATTTAGGGAATGTATTTGCAAACTGTGATTCCATACCGATGTATGTCTCGTAAGTATTGATAGCACCAGTACTTGGATTGGCAAAGTTTACAAAGATACCTCCAATATAACCAACTATAATGCTGCCAAAAGTAGCAGTGAAAGCTACTAATTTGTCATATCCAAGTAACAAGATAATAGTTACAACAAAGGGGATAAATACAAATAGCGGCATTGTCATGCTAGTAAGAGATGTTATGACAGCAAAGACTATCATTGTTACAAAGACAAACTTCTTACTAGATGGTTTTACTTTAGAAACTATATTATCTAATAGTTTTTTATAACTAGGAGTTTTATTTAATACTCCGTAGAAGCCACCAACCGTCAAAACGAATATAACAACATAACTAAAGTTTTGTAAGACAATACTCAAATAATTTGTTAATAGGTCTGCTGCTCCAATCCTTTCTATTTCTTCATATCTTCCTGGTAAGAAATTACTTACTAACATTATGAGCAACATAATTATACTCAACACTTTTAAGAAAGTATGTTTTTTCATGTCGGTTAAGCAAATTCCTACAATTCCAGCAATTATGGCATCATACCATAAACCAATCCAGCCAAATAGTACAACTGAAGCTACTACCAAGGCTAGAATTACACCACAAATAATCAATGATTTTTTATGTGCTTTAATAAATTCTTTCATTTTTTTCTTCCTTTCTTTATGTATCTACATAGTCAATCTTTTTAACTTTTTGTCTTATTACTTTTTCTTCATTTGAGGAAATAAGATTACATCCCTTATCGAATCTACCTCCGTAAATAACATACACATTCTGTCTATTCCATAGCCAATTCCACCAGCGGGTGGCATACCATATTCTAGGGCCTCAATAAAGTCCATATCGATATCATTGGCTTCATCATTTCCTAATTCACGTTCTTTTAATTGATTTTCAAATCGTTCAAGTTGATCAATCGGATCGTTTAATTCGGTATAAGCATTACAGAATTCTTTTCCACCTACAAACAATTCGAATCTTTCGACAAATCTAGGGTCATCAGGATTTTTCTTTGTTAATGGTGAAATTTCCACTGGGTGACCATATAAGAAAGTCGGCTGTATCAGTGTTTCTTCAACATATTTTTCAAAAAACAAATTGATTATATGACCGATACTTTCTTGATGCTTTTCAACTGGTATTTGGTGTTCTTTAGCCAAATCTAAAGCAACGTTCAAATCAGTTATTTCTGAAAAATCAATACCAGTTACTTCTTTAATTGAATCTGTCATACTTATTTTTCTAAATGGCTTTGATAAATCGATTTCATTATCATACCATTTAAAGGTATATTTATTAAATACTTCTTTAGCAATCGTCTTAAACATTTTTTCTGTAAGTTCCATCATGCCTTCTAAATCGGAATATGCTAGATAAGCTTCCATCATTGTAAATTCAGGATTATGTCTTGGATCCATGCCTTCGTTTCTAAAGACACGACCGATTTCGTATACGGCTTCCATACCACCTACGAGTAATCTTTTTAATGGTAGTTCAAGTGCTATACGTAAGTACATATCCATGTCTTGGGTATTGTGATGGGTTTCAAATGGTCTAGCAGCAGCGCCAGTAAGCAATGTCTGTAATACCGGTGTTTCAACTTCGACGAAACCTCTACCATCCATAAACTTTTGAATACATCTGATAATTTTTGGTCGAGTGAAAGCGATTTTTTTTGATTCTTCATTCATTATCAAATCGACATACCTGCGACGGTATCTTTCTTCAATGTCCGTCAAGCCGTGAAATTTTTCAGGTAGGGGTTTTAGGGCTTTGACGAGGTGGGTATACTCAATACATTTTAAAGTAATTTCTCCCGTCTTTGTTTTCATTACTCGGCCATAGACACCAACAATATCGCCAATATCGGCACTTTTAAATAGGTCATATGTCTCTAAACCAACATCGTTTACCGAGATGTAAATTTGAATGTTGCCAGTCTTATCTTGAATAGTAAAGAATGATGCTTTACCCATTTTTCTTATAAACATTATTCTTCCAGCAACGATATATTCATCGGTAATATTATCGAATTCATCATGTGGAATATCTTGATATCTTTCTTTAATTTCATTGGCCCAAGCAGTTCTATCAAACCTTTGTCCAAATGGATCTAAACCTAAAAATTTTAACTTTTCAACTTTTTCGCGTCTAATTAACTCTTGGTCAGTAAATTCACGCATGATATCAACTTCTTTCTTTTTTAATTATATAATTTTTTTCTATAATTATCAAGTATTTCTGTGATTTCTTTTATCGTTTTTGCTTTGAATATTAGATTTTTAATTTCTCTTTGTTCAGGCATGCCTTTGATATACCAAACAATGTGGCTACGCATCTCTAAAATGGCAACTTTTTCTGGTTTTATTTTTAAAAGATATGCCAAATGATGATAACACATATCGATACGTTCTTCGTAAGTTGGTTTAGCAATTGTCTTTCCAGTTTCTAAATAGGTCACAATTTCTTTGATTAACCAAGGATTTCCCAAAGCGGCTCTACCAATCATGATGGCATCACATTTGGTGTATTCAAGCATATGCACTGCTGATTCAATAGAGGTAATATCTCCATTACCAATAACGGGAATCGAGACATTTTCTTTGACTTTTTTAATAATGTCTAAATCGGCTTTACCACTATATAGTTGGCTGCGGGTACGGGCATGAATGGTAATAGCACTGGCACCAGCTTTTTCGATTACTTGAGCTACTTCAACGGCATTTACAGAATTTGCATCCCAACCACTACGAATTTTAACAGTTACCGGAATATCGATGGCGCTGACGATAGCTGATACGATTTCATAGATCAATTGAGGATTTTTTAAAAGAGCCGATCCAGCTTGAGAGCGAACTGCTACTTTCGGTACGGGGCAACCCATGTTGAGATCAATAGCAGTGAAAGGGTAATCACGAGCAACGATTTGGCTGGCTTTAGCCATGACTTCAGGATTGCCACCAAATAGTTGTAAGGCCACCGGTATTGTTAATTTTTCATATCCTTTTAACATGTCTAAAGTCTTCTTGTTCCCTCTAACGATGGCTTCCGCACTAATAAGTTCGGTGATGGCATACCCTACTCCCATTTCTTCGCAAATCTTCATATATGCGGGATTGGATACTCCAGCCATGGGTGCTAGACAAACTTGATTTTTAATTTCGATATTTCCAATTTTCATATGGTCACCTACTTATGATATTTTTCATTATTTAATATTTTAAAACTGCGATAAATCTGTTCTAACAATAATATTCTAAACAAGCCGTGTGGATAAGTTAAGGTTGAAAAGGATAATTTATAGTGACATTTATTCTTAACTTCCTCACTAAGTCCATCGGAGCCACCAATAATAAAGGTAATATTGGGATAAGTGATAAAAGTCTTATCAATTTTCTCTGCCAATTCAGGAGATGATAATTTGTTGCCTTCAATACATAAAGCAATAAGATAGTCTTTACTATCAATATGGTTTAATATTTCCTCACATTCTTTTGAGATATTGCTATCGGGTAGTTCGATGATACGAACTTTATGATATTTATTTATTCGTTTTAAATAGTCATTTACTCCATCTTTTAAATATTTTTCTTTTAATTTGCCAATACATATAATTTTAATCATATCTTTTTCTCCATAAGTAAAATTTTACCATAAAAAAAAGAAAAAAGTAATAAAATTTATTACTTACAAACCAATTTCTTTGGCAAATTTATCTAAAATATCTTTATTCTCTTCTCTTTCATTTAATGGTGGAATACTGAAAGCAACATTGGCATGTGATTCAAATTCAAAATCACTAATGTCTTTTTCAGATAAAAGACTCTTATTTAAAATGAGTTTTCGGCCACCAATTTTATTAAATATATCTTTGTTGATAAGCATCATCTTGTTTAATTTGATGGTACTTGGTTCCATCAAATAGATTATTTGATCACATTGACCTCCTGGAGCGTTATTTAAGTCGACCAAGATGGTGTTGGCTGTTCCAAATTTGTTGATGGCAGCATCTAAATTATTTTGGTTGACAGAGTACATATCCGGCTCATTAAAGAAACCGAAATCATTTTTATTAACTTCCAAGGCTACAACATAATCATTTACACTTAATCTTTTCTTTAACATATATATTAAAGTCGTAGCACCTGCTCCAGAAGTAGCATTCTTAAAGCCAATGACTTTGGCTGTTTTAAAGATTTTGCTATCCAAATCATTAGTGCTATCGTTAGTTTTGTTGTTCATATCGAGTGTTCCCGATAGTTGATGGATGTGTGCAACATCTTTATAAGTATTAGGGTGATTATATAGATACATCAATGATTCTTTGTTGTTAGCAAAGTTATATATTCCCATACTGATTAGTTTCGATAGGTATGCTTTATCGGCCATTAAATTATTATCTAGTAAAAGAATAACTTTCTCCATTTCGATATTCATCGATAATTTTTGAATATTGGAAATATCCATATATTCTTTTAAAGCAGTAATGTCTAGAAACATACGATTGAAAAAGAAGTTGGAAAATGTTCCAATCAATTCATCGGCAGTAAATTCACCATTGATAGATTTAATGACATCGATATCTAAACTATTTAACAAATTTTTATTCTTATTTGAAACAATTACATTCATACTTTCAACTCCTCTTTTATTTCTTATTATAATTTCTTTTTACTACTCTGGCTTCGCCACTTATTTCCCACGAACCATTTAAGACATATTTTGAATTTGGACTTTGACCACCAAGAGCAAGAATCATATTTAAAGTTCCTAAATTCCAATCGGCATAGGTATAAACTTTATAGATAATCGTCTTATCGACCATATCTGCTTGCTCGATAATTATACCGCGATAACAGTATGCTTTACCTTCCATCGCTTCTTTCGATATTTTACCATTTGAATCGACATTTTGGCATTCTTTATTATAATTGGCATCATCTAAAATTTTATCCAACTTTGCTAACTTGCTAGCGTTACTCGAATGGAATAGGCTATCCAAATCCATTATTTCTTGTTGTTCAACAAAATCGATAATGCTATTTTTAATTCGAAAGGCTTTGGCATAATTAAGCGATATTGCAGTGAATGCAACGAAAATAAAGACAAATACTAACATAAGTCTCATCATGAATACGCCACCAAAGGCATCACGCATAATTATCACCTACTTTATTTTCTAACTATAGTTCTCGTTTCTCCGGAAATTATCCATATTCCCCTGGCCGTTTCGCCACTTTGATTGATACTACTAAGGGCCATAAGTTGCTTTAAAAAGGGAATACTCCAAGTAAAATATGTTTCAACTCGGTAATAAACTCCTAAATTATCGCTTTTAGTGTTTTTGGCATCTATTTGAGTAATTCTAATGCCATTGTCACAATATGCTTCCACACCAGTACAATTCATTTCACTTTTAGGCAAGCGGTAATTTAGGGTACCTAATATTTCATTTTCAAAATAATCGGACATATTTTGAAATTCTTTAGCATTCATTTTACTAATAGTGACAATTTCATTGTCCTCTAGGTAATCAATTACTTTATTTTTTACTTTAAATGCCTTGGCATAATTTAAGGCAATAGCCGTAAAAAACATATATATGAATATGAATACTAAAAATA
>CAZEVZ010000054.1:0-7082 GCA_964514935.1 uncultured Muribaculaceae bacterium | reverse complement strand
TTTTTTCTAAAAAATTACCACCATTTTTATTGCACATTCCCTTATTTTATGGTATCATTTTAATAGAAATGATAGTCCTCAAGTAAAATACTTAAGGACTTTGCAACCTATAGTTGACAACAATATATCGATAATAAAAGAACTTCATTTTTATTTGAAGTTCTTTGTTTTTATCATAAATTATTTATTTAATCAATACTTGCTCGAAGTTCCCCTTTGAATGCTAAACCTGGAGCATTGGTGTCATCACCATGTAGCCATAGATATACTTTATAGGTGTAGGTTGTACTTGCTGGTATATTACCATTTAAAATAGTAAAATTATTGGTAGTATTAGCACCTACAAAATTACCAATGATAGTATCATTATCATTAGTTCTTATGATTGTGTACATAAAATCACTACTCTGAAGTCCTGAAGCAATTTCCTCAATGTCGTAGTATAAGCTAAATGCTTTAGCACTAGCATTATTGTTGACAACGGTTACGGTTACATAATCGCCTTCTTCGTCTAATTCAAGTACTGGAGATAGACTTAAATCCAACTGATAAGGTTTTAAAGTTATTTGGATATTGTTAATATCACCAATAGTCAAAACCATAGCCGTATCTTTACTACGATATGTTAACCAAGCATATGTCCCAACAATTACAACTAGGACAACTAAAAAGATTGTAATTAGAAGATTTTTAATTCCCAATTCGTTTATTTTTTTCAATTTCATCACCTATTTCATAAAAAGTATATCAAAAAAAAGTATCTTTTACAATACTTTGACTAATTATTTACACTTCTTATGAATTCTATAAGGATTAGAGTGTGCTCTCTAATCCACTTTTTTAGATCCCATTTATGGCTGGGTTCACCGCTTTTTTAATACATAATTTCTTATGTGCTTTAATCTTATCATTTATCATAAATATTGTCAATACTTTTTTTGCTTTTTAGCAAACTAATCTACGTGTTAACTTTTTATAATTCTACTGGAGATATTGCGTTGTTTCTATCATCGATTCGATAATATAGGAAACATAGTCCACCAATCAAAAGAAAGATACTTCCCCATAGTCTGACAAGATAGGCTTCTCTTTCATTATCTTGACAATTCGTATATGCTTGGTGGTTAACTTTAATGAAATATACATATAACACTATTAAAATAGAGAGCACGATTAAATAGATTGTATTGGCCGTCTTTTTATCTTTTATATCATTACTAAAGAGATATTCTTTTTCTTTATCAGAAGCAATGATAGTGAGAACCGAAGCAACGACAAAGATAACCGAGGCAATATCTCCTTTAGTTAAATTTTTTATTTCTTGATTATTATTCATACTTAAGTATATTAAAAGAATGCTTTAATTATTTGCATTCTTCATTATATAAAGTCTCTACTGCTACGGCATTTAAAGTTAAATCGGCAGTTATTCCTTTTTGATAAGCATAATAGGCCGCAGCCCCAATCATGGCAGCATTATCAGTACAATAACTGATTCTGGGATAACTAAAATTGACTCCTTCTTTAAGGCAGACTTCTTGCAATTCTTGTCTTAAATAACTATTAGCTGCTACCCCACCGGCAAGTACTAAATTATTACAATGATACTCTTTCAAAGCACGCATTGTCTTTTTAACAATTACTTTAACCACTCTATTTTGAAAAGATGTACACATATCAGCTATTTCTATTTCATTACCACGTTGATTTTCATTATGTATTAGGTTGACTACAGCCGATTTAATGCCACTAAAACTAAAATTATAAGTATCATCATCGAGTGGATAAGGAAGATCGTATGTATCTTTTCCTTCTTTAGCCAACTTATCGACAACTGGACCACCGGGATAAGGAAGGCCACATACTTTAGCAACTTTATCATAGGCTTCGCCGACGGCATCATCTAAAGTAGAACCAATTCTTTTAAACGAGTAGTCTTCTTTCATATAGACTAAATCGGTATGTCCCCCAGAGACCACTAAAGCAATTAAAGGAAATGTCAATCTTTTTTCTAAATTATTCGCATAGATATGACCTGCAATATGGTGAACAGGAATTAGTGGCTTACCTGTAACTAATGAGATGGTTTTAGCACATTGAAGGCCTATCATCAAAGAACCTATTAGTCCAGGACCATAAGTTACACCAATCGCATCGATCATATCCATCTTAAATTTACTTTTATTTAGTAATTCATCTAAAACAATCGTAATATTTTCAATGTGACTACGTGATGCTACTTCGGGAACTACTCCACCGAATTCTTTATGAATATCAATCTGAGTATTAGTAACAGTACATATTTCTTCGATACCATCTTTAATAATACTCATACTTGTTTCATCACAACTAGATTCAATTGCTAAAATATACATCTTTTTCACCTCCAATTACATGATATTTTTTTCCATAACAATACCATCTACATCACCGTAATAGTATTATCTCAAGGCACCTTCATGACAACCAAATTTTTTATATAGATGTCTAGCTATTTCATTGCTAACTCTAACTTCTAAAGTAATATTATCGACATGATATTCAATAGCTAGACTAATTAAATGGGCTAGCAGTTTTGTGCCAATACCACTACCTCTATGTTCTTCTAAAACTACAATATTGTCGATTTCCATACGATCGTATATTAAGGAATATTCTAAATAGGCAATACTTTTATCGTCTATAAAATATTCGATTCTTCTTCCAAAGGGATTACTAGAAGTTATATCCACTTCTTTAATCATCGCTTCTTCCCTCTAATGCTTGAGGTAATTTTAAATAATTAGGTACTAATTTATAATAATTTACTTTTTCTTTATCAAGATAATAGTTTACTATTTTAGGAATATCTAAAACTTGTTTACTAATTTTATAGGTTCCGATAACACTCGTATCGACACCGACAATATAGGGATTATACTTGTTACATAAAGGCAAAATTTCTTCTTTTTTCATACATTTTTCTTGAATTATTTCATGATAATTATCATCGTATATACCGACGTAATAACTACTTTTATTGGCTGGAATAATACTCATAACATTACCATTATGATGACTACTTATGGCTAATATTTTTAAACTAGATACGGGAATTATCTCTTTTTTGATTAGATAACCATACGTTTTTGCAATCGTTACACCTATCCTAAGGCCCGTAAATGAACCAGGGCCACTGACTACCATAATGTTATCGATATTATTGGCATCGATATTCGATTCATCTAGAGCATCTTTGATAAATTTAGTTACATAAGCTGAATGCATATTGGGTATTTCCTTACTGATTAAAGATAATACTTTACCATCTTTAAGAAGAGAAATAGATACATTAGCTAAAGATGTATCTATAAATAAACTTATCATAATATATCCTCACAAACTCTAACGTATTCTTCCCCATATGGTTTTAAAACAAGTGTTCTAGTATTCTCACCAGTTACTTTGAATTTAATATCCAATCTTTCTTCTGGTAGATAGTCTTCGATTAAATCAGCCCATTCGATAATGGTTACACCACCTTTACTAAAGTATTCTTCAATACCTAGATTATCGATATTTTCATCCTCAAGACGATATACATCCATATGATATAAAGGTAATTCACCACTATACTCTTTGATAATATTAAAGGTTGATGAAGTAACACCATCGATGCCCATCGCATGACCAAAAGCTTTGGCAAAAACTGTCTTACCACTACCTAATTCTCCATATAAACAGATAACCATATTAGGAAATTTTTCAGATTCAATATTCTGTGCTAAATATACGGTATCTTCTTCACTTTTCATTGTCAATTTATATTCTTCCATATTATTTATCCTCTCTTCTTATTGTTAAATTTATTATATCAAATTTTAACTATTTATTACAAGTATATTGATAGAAAAAACAGTAAAAACTACTTTTCGACAATACTGATATATTTTTCATAATATTTACCAATTGTTTCCTTATTAAATGGCATCTCTCTTACTCTTACCATATCGATCAAATTACCAAGTTCATACTTTAAAATAAAGTCTAGACGATTAGAGTAATGCATCTGTCTTTTATGATATTTATATTCCATACGGTCGAGTATTTTAAAACTACCATTAGGAAATACCCTTAAATCCAAGTCATAATCGATATATTTGATAACTTTATTATCGATTAAAGCAGGCGTCGCAATATTACAATAGAAATATATCCCATAGTCCTTTAACTGCCCAATAATATTAAACCACCTATCTTTAAAGAAAAACATAACTGCTGGTTCACGAGTCTTCCATATCTTACCATCGGAATCGATTACTGTAGTCCGATTATTACCAAAGACCATATAATCAGGAAATATATCTAAAACAATCGCTTCATCCCATTTTCTATGTAAACTACCATCATGTTTATAACAATGAATTTGTAATTTATCACCAACTTTTATATCATTTATATCCATATGGCTATTCACCTTCTTTCAAACTACGTATTATTATATCATTAAATTAGTATTTTATAAACTATTTTGTCAAATTTATGGTATAATTTAGATAATAAGAAGGAGGTATATATAATGAATATAGTTCGTTGGTTCTTTTTGGGATTATATACGATTATCACAATTATACCTTACTACTTATATTTAGGAATTACTTGTTTTATCAATCCTAAAAAAAGGGAATTGTTAAAATTTAAAGGAAAACCACTTGTTCCAATTATCATGTTATCACTGACGCTGACTATCTATTTTGCCTGTATCTTTATCTTATCTCGTTGGTATGTTCAAAGATTAAAAATCAATTATTTAGCTAGTGATATATTGGAAAGTACTAAAATATTAGAAACAGAACCAAGAGAAGTAATCGATACCGAGGAATATGTTCCTTCAAGTATAAATAAATATGCCAATGTCAGTTTCTTGAATGTCGATTTTACTGATTTACTTAAAAAAAATAACGATACGGTTGCTTGGATAAAAGTCAACAATACCAATGTCAATTATGCCGTTGTTCAAAGTAAGGATAATGAATATTACTTACATCATGATTTTAACAAATACAGCAACATGGGTGGCTGGATCTACGGAGATTATCGTGATGACTTTGAATATTTTGGAAATAATACGATAATCTATGGTCATAACCTTACCAATAGAACGATGTTTGGTTCCCTTATTTGGTGTGAAAAAGCCTCGTGGTATAAAAATGAAGAGAATCAATATATTAAAATATCTACCCCTAATTCAAATACCATCTGGAAAATATTTTCAATTTATGAAATTAAACCCGAAGTTTATTATTTGAAAACATATTTTGAAGATGAAAAGACACATCTAGAATTTCTCAATACTTTAAAAAATAGAAGTATCTATAATTTTAATGATGAATTAAATAGTGATGATAAAATATTGACCCTTTCTACTTGCTCTGATGATGGCCTTAGAAGAGCTGTCATCCATGCGAAAATGGTCAAAGTTGAATATCGTGAAAAAAGCACAGATTGATGTGCTTTTATTCTATCTCTTGAATTACTGAAATAATCATCGGTCTATTACCGGTTTCATCCATTAAAAACTTCGATAAATTATCACGAATACCTATCTTTACTTTATTGTAATCGATATAGTTTCCATGAACATTCGAAGTAATAACTTCTGTACATATTTTTTTAATTTCGTTTATTAGTTCGATACTGTCACGAACGTAGATAAATCCTCTAGATAATATTTCTGGTCCCCCGAGAATTCTTTTACTCCTTTTATCCAAAGTGGCACTGATAATAATAATCCCATTATTGGAAAGCATTTCTCTATCTCTTAAAACGACTTCACCGACATCATCGCTCGATTCCCCATCGATTGAGATTACTCCCGTATGAACTTTTTTAAATTCATCGATTAGTTGGCCATTTTCGAAACTAGCCACGTAACCGTTTTCTTTTAAGATAATATTCTCCTTAGGAATACCTAATTCATATGCTAAATCACCATTGGCCACTTGTTCTGAATATTCTCCTTTTATCGGAAAATAATACTTGGGATTCATCAGGCCAAGCATCATCATCAAATCTTCACTTGAAGCATGATACGACAAGTATTCTTTTGGCGGCAAAGTTACGGCACTAGCACCGACCATCGCAATCATATCTAATAGTCTATAGAAAGTTTTTTCTCTACCTTCGTAAATTGGAGTGGCTAAAAAAATCGTATCATTTTTACTAATCTTGATAAATTTATCATAACCATCCAATATTTTTAACATATTGACATAAGGCTTTTCTCTTTCATTGGAATTTAAGATGACAACATCTTTATCGTTTATATTTGATAAGTCACCAATAAATTTTTTATCGATATGCAAATACCCATTATCTAAAGAATATTTGACAATATTTTGCAGTCTCTTTCCCATGACGACAATTTTTCTATCGGTCTTTGATACTTCATTAAATAGTTCTTGAATTCTGTATAAATGGGAATTTAAGACATTGAAGATTACTCTACCTTTGTGTCTAGATAAAGTTTTATTGATTAGAGTACTGATTCGATGACTAGGACTAGTAAATCCTTTATTCATCGCATATAATGACTCGGTCATCAAGCAAAGAACATTTTGTCTACCGACGTAAGCCAACCTTCCTAAATCCATCTTGTAGTGTCCTTGCATCGTTGGATCGAAAACAAAGTCAGAGGCATAGAAAATAACACCATCCGGGGTATATACCGCATACCCTAAATTATCGGGTATCGAATGTGATAGACTGATTGGGGTAATCTTGACATTACCAAAGTCGATTATTTTATTCTCCTTAATTAAAACTAAATTGTCGGTCTTCTTATTATAAGTAATAAGCTCCTGTTCGACAATATTCAAAGTAAATCTTGAACCGTATATTTTGACATTATCTAAAGCATCGACCATATCGGTTAGGGCACCAACATTTTCATCGTGACCATGGGTTAAAAAAATTCCTTTTATATTTGCTTTGTTTTCTTTTAAATAATCGATATTAGGAATAAAATAATCTATTCCTAACGTATGTTCATCGGCATATTGAAGTCCCGCTTCAAAAACATAAATATCATTATCGACTTCAAT
>CAZEVZ010000053.1:0-7286 GCA_964514935.1 uncultured Muribaculaceae bacterium | reverse complement strand
TAATTTAGATATTAAATTTATCACTAATGTTGCACTTGATTTGAAAATTTAGAAGGTGTACTTTTCTTATGTAAAGAAAAAAACGAGAATTCTCGTTTAATTTATTTTGATAAATGTAATTTCTTAACTAATTTATTGGGAAGAATACTGATGATACTTTGGAAATTTATCATTAAGTATACCCCGCCACAGATAGTTCCAGAGATGAAGATATTTATTAGTTGAATCCATCTACTTGTACTGTTTGCTGGTAAGAAATATTTGAATACTTCTAACATAGCAATAAGTAAAATTGACGATAAGATAAATCTCGGAAGGGCTTTGATAGTTTCATTATAATTTAAGTGCATTTCTTTATTTAGATAGTGCATACTCATACCATTAGCAATAAGGAAGCAAGCAAGCGTGGCAGCAATTGCACCATAGTAAGCAGGTAATCCTAAATTATAGAATAATCTCATAAGAGGAATATCCAAAGCAACATTAACTAATTGGCCAATAATGACACTTTTATAGATAATTTTTTCACTATTGATACTTTGAAGTAATGAATTGACAACGATGTATAGGCAATCAAAGATAATGACAATGATATTAAATTTGATAATCAATGAGCCATATTCATTTGGACTGTAAAAGACATTCCACATACTTGTCGACATGACACTTATGAATATTGCTAAAGGAGCGACAATCAAAAGGATGATTTTTAGACATTTGTTGAAAGTTTGATTCATCGATTCAGTGTTTTTCTCGTTGTAATCTTTTACCATATTGGGAATTAAACTAATTATTAGACCACTGGCAATCGAAGTAATAATGGTATTGATTTTAACTCCCCAAGTAGTAAAGACACTACCGATAAATTCAGTATTGGTTGCGGTAAAGCCTAGTTTAGGTAAAGTCTTGATAATCAAAACCATATCGACGAAGGTCGTCGCATTGTTTACCAAGTTGATGACGATAAAAGGAATCGAATAAGCAATAATCTTTTTAATTATTTCTTTATCACTTTTTTTATTTACTTGTGGTTTGAGATCTAGACCTAATTGTTTTTTGTTTCTTCTAGTAATTATATCTAGGTAAGCATAGGTTACCAATCCACCGATAACTGCTGCCAATGTCGAGATGATGATGGCATATTTGATTGGTAATTTGAAGATTCTTACACATAGATAACTACCTAAAATAATAATGACGATACGGACTACTTGTTCAATTATTTGACTAATAGATGGTTCTTTAATATAGGTATGTCCTTGAAGGTATCCTCTTTTGATACTTAACATTGGGACAATCAGTAAGGCAAAAGAAATCGATCTGATGACCGATGAAACATCGGCAATAGTGTTACCACCATCTAGATCACCAATGATTAGTTTAGCAAATAAAGGTGCAAAGATAAAACAGATTAAAAATGATACGATTGAAAAGATCATAATAATTTTAGTTGATATTTCATACATGCGGATTTTTTTATCATCTTGTTTTAAAGTTGTATATTCACTTGTCAATTTACTGATTGCTAGTGGAACTCCAGCCGATGAGATGATTAAAAAGATATTATAAATATTATAGGCATAGCCATATAGGGTACCACCTTGTTCACCAATGATATTATAGAAGGGAATAACGTATAAAACGCCGATGATTTTAGTGATGATAATACATGCGGTAGCAATAAATGCTCCTTCGATAAATCCTGATTTTTTTAATTTGCCCATAGGACACCTCTTTTTTTGTTACTATTATGTAATAATTATAACATTACATATTTAAAATGTAAATTCTTAGTATCTTTTTTCTAATCAATTCATATATTTTATTGTATCAAGAAAGGAATGATAAAATAATGGAAACACTCAAAGTAGGAACAAAATCCAATCCTAATTCAGTGGCGGGAGCACTAGCAAATGTGTTTAGAGAAAAAGATAGTGTAGAAATTCAAGCAATTGGGGCTGGAGCATTGAATCAAGCAATTAAGGCTATTGCAATTGCTAGAGGGTTCGTAGCACCGGCAGGAAAGAACTTAATCTGTATTCCAGCATTCACCGATATTATTATCGATGGTGAGGAAAGAACAGCAATAAAACTGATTGTAGAGACGAGGTAATGGTCTCTCTTTTAGTTGTTTTTTTGATACCCATGTAATATAATGGTATTGTCTAGGTTAGTGAGATGATTTTATGCGAAAGATAGTTAAGGAATTTGTCAAAGAGTTTAAAGAACAGGTTTCAAGCATCAAGCATGAAGGTATAAAAAAACAGATTCCTAATATGCTTACTTTATCGAGAGCACTGGCGCCAGTAATTATTATTCCAACTGTTTTATTAGATAGATTGGATATGGCAACTTGTGAATTGATATTTTTTGCAATGACCGATTGCGTCGATGGGAAACTGGCGCGCAAATTTGATTGTGTAACTGATTTCAGTATTAAACTAGATGCAATATGTGATAAGTTTTTTGCTTTAGCAATATTGATACCGGCAATTATCAAGCATCCGCCTTTGGTTATCAATTTAATTTTAGAGATATGTATCTGCTATATCAATATGCTATCGGAACTTAAAGGTAATCAACCACAATCAAATATAATTGGCAAAATTAAAACGGTTTTTCTATCATTTACTTTGATTTTGTCTTATATTGATAAAATAGACATAATATACATTTTGATGATGTCAATTGTGACATTTATGCTTCAAATAGGGGCATTTATCAAATATCGTGAAAATGATATTATTAAGGATAAAGAAAAGAAACAATGACTTATCATTTTGGGTAAGTTTTTTGTTTCTTTTAATCTTTTTTAATAAATGAATATAAAGTAGCTATTTCTTTGTTACTCAACTTGCGATATTCACCTGGTTTTAAATTAGTTAAATCTAAATTGGCATATTTTTCTCTTTTTAGTTTGATAACTTCATGATTTAGGGCTTCAAACATTTTTTTAACTTGATGATTTCTACCTTCATGAATGGTTAGTTCAACTAACGACTTATCAGTTTTTTTATCATATTTCTTTAAGTTTACTTTGGCGGGAGATGTCTTTTTACCATCGATGATAATACCAGTACGCATTTGTTTAATCTCGTAGCCGGTAACTAATCCGGAAACTTTGGCAATATATTTTTTTTCAACATTACTTGAGGGATGCATCAATTTATTGGCTAGATAGCCATCGTTTGTCAACAATATGGCACCAGTAGTGTCGTAATCTAATCGACCTACGGGATAGATTCGTTCACCTGTAGTAATCAAATCGACGACAGTTTTTCGATCATGTTCATCTTTAACAGAAGAAATGACTTCACGAGGTTTATTTAAGAGATAATACTCATAATTTTTTTGGTTATCCAAAATGGTATTTTCAACTTCGATGGTGTCGCTTGTCTTTACTTTAGTACCTAGCTCTCTGACTATTTCGCCATTGACTTTTACTTTACCATCTATAATCAATTTTTCCGCTTTTCTACGTGAAGTATAACCAAGATTGGCAATGACTTTTTGTAATCTTTCCATAATTGTCACCTCGAAGGTATTATATAATAAATTTTAATTTTTAACAAGAAAAAAGGGTTGCATTTTTATCAATAATATGATAGTCTTTTATAGAAGGTGAAATGATGAAAGTAAAGTATAGAGGCAAAAAATTATTAAATAAGTTATTAAATGTTCATAAGATTGTTGTCGCTGTAGTTTTATTTTCATTTGTTATTTATAATACTTAAAGAAGTGAATTATTTTCTCTTCTTTTTATTATGTTCACCTAAGGAAGGAGTTTGTTGTGAAAACAAAAAAAATGACATACGATGTCGACGAAACACCACCTATTGGTAAAACACTAATTTTAGCATTCCAACATGTATTTGCCATGTTTGGAGCGACAATACTGGTACCTATACTGGTAAATGCCGCAGCAGGGGAAACGGTACTGACAATACCGGTAGCACTTGTTACTTCGGGAATTGGTACTTTAATTTATCTTATATGTACCAAGAAAAGATCACCGGTCTATCTAGGTAGTTCATTTGCGTTTATTACTCCAATTGCAGCCGCTTATACGAAAGGCGGTATCGGTGGAGCAATGACCGGTATTATGGCTGTTGGTTTAATTTATGTAATTATTGCCATCATAATTAAGTTTGCAGGAAAAGATTGGTTGGAAAAACTATTACCACCAGTAGTTATTGGGCCGATGATTATGATTATCGGTTTAGGTCTTGCGCCTTCGGCTATATCACAAATTGGTCTTTCTTCAGGAACGGCAATCGATTACAGGGTGCTAATTGTGGCCCTAGTGGCTTTCCTAGTAACGGCTTTTGTAATGACCAAGGCAAAAGGATTCTTTAGAATTATTCCATTTTTAATTGGAATAGTGGCAGGATATATCGTGGCAGTAATCTTTGGGCTAATCGATTTTGCCCCAGTTGGAGATGCTGGATTCTTCGAAATACCTAAATTTGTATTTCCATTCGTAGATTACAAGCCAACATTTATTGCGCTTGTAACAATTGCACCTGTGGCTTTAGTGACACTATGTGAACATATTGGCGACCATACGTCACTTGGTAATATCATTGGTAGAGATCTGATTAAAGATCCTGGTCTTGATAGGACATTACTTGGTGATGGTATTGCGACATTTGTGGCTGGATTATTTGGTGGTCCTGCTAATACGACTTATGGAGAAAATACTTCAGTTGTCGGAATGACTAGAGTGGCTTCTGTTAGAGTTATCGGTATTGCTGGTATAATTGCCATAATTATCGGTTTTTTAGGAAAATTTACTGCTTTGGTATCAACAATTCCTAATGCTGTATTAGGAGGGGTATCTCTATTACTTTATGGATTTATTGCGGTAAATGGTTTAAAGGTTTTAATTAAGAATAAGGTTGATTTTGAATCATCTAAAAACGTTGTCGTAGCATCTTCAATGTTGGTATTAGGTCTAGGTGGAGCAGCAATATCAATTATCAGCGGTGATTTATCAATAACGATCTCTGGTATGAGTTTGGCTTCAATCGTAGGTATTATATTAAATATTGTCATTCCGGCGGAAAGTAATGAGGAATAGATGGTAAAATGAATAATGTTATCGAATTAAATCATCCGTTAATAACTCACAAACTTGCTGTTTTAAGAGATAAGGAAACTAGTACTAAAGAATTTAGAGAACTAATTAAAGAAATATCGATGTTCGTATGCTACGAAGCAATGCGCGATGCAAAGTTAGAAACGGTAGAAATTGAGACGCCAATAAAGAAATTTAAAACGAAAAAAATAGATAATGATAGGTATGCTTTTGTGCCAATTCTTAGGGCAGGTATGGGCATGTTAGATGGAGTTATATCGGTAATTCCTAATGCCAAAATAGGTCATGTGGGAATGTACCGTGACGAGAAGACATTTAAACCGGTCAATTATTTCTTTAAGGTTCCAAAGGATATCGAAAAGCGTGAAGTTATTATATTGGATCCGATGCTTGCTACGGGAGGTTCAGCTGTAGATGCAATCGAACTACTTAAGAGTAAGGGCGTTAAAAAGATTAAATTCTTATGCATTATCGCTGCTCCGGAAGGATTAAAGTTTGTAAATGAAAGGTACCCAGATGTTAAGGTATTCTGTGCATGCATCGATAAGCAATTAAATAAAAATAAATATATTGTTCCAGGTTTAGGGGATGCTGGCGATAGAATATATGGAACTAAATAAATAGACTCCACAAATGTGTAGTTTTATTATATAATAATGGTAGGTGATGTAATGAAAGCTTTAATTACCGGAGCTAGTTCTGGAATAGGCAGAGAAATGGCCAAATATTTATCGGCTTTAGGATACGATTTAATTTTGGTAGCGAGAAACGAGAAAAAACTTAAGGAACTTAAAGATGAGTTAGTTACTGATGTAAAAATATATGCTTATGATTTATCAGATATAAATAATTGTTATAAACTATATGATGAGATGAAAAATGGAAAAATCGATATAGTTATCAATAATGCTGGTTTTGGATTATTTGGTAGTTGCAAAGATACCGATATAAATACTGAATTAAATATGATTGATTTAAATGTCAAATGTTTACAAATATTAACAAAGTTATTTGTAAATGATAAGAATGTCAAATATATTTTAAATGTGGCAAGTTCAGCGGGTCTTACTAGAGGTGGGCCGTTAATGAGTACATATTATGCGACAAAGAGTTATGTATGTAGTTATACGTTGGCTCTATATGAAGAACTTCGAAGAAATAAAGAGGATAAAGTCATATCTGTTTTATGTCCCGGACCAGTTGACACCAATTTTAATGACCGTGCCAATGTCAAATTTAAAACAAAATCACTTACCCCAGAATATGTTGCTAAATACGCAATTGACCATATGTTTAAGAAAAAATTACTAATCATTCCTGGTACAAAAATTAAGTTTGGTATGTTTGCAATGCGATTTTTACCAATCAAACTGGCTTTAAAAATAACATATAGATTTCAAGAACGAAAGAAGACACCATGAAGGTGTTTTTCTATGGACTGATGTCAAAATACTTATTTCATACGTGTTATTCGATTGATGCCACTATCAGCCATATCCATATGACCAATTAGTCACTTACGGCAACCACTCCAACTAATGCATAAGCAGCTGAACTGTTTCTATTTACTGAATGACTTGATCTTATCGTATTATCAGTGCGTGCAACTATTTCAATTGTCATCGGTGGGTTTGAATTAAGATCATAAAAACGAGAAATAACATGTAAAAACAATACATTTTTATTTAATGTTACAAGCGCTGTTTGGTTAGGTACCCCAGCCGAAACGACACCATAGACAAAAACTTGTTTTGCAACTGAATTATAATATGCAGAATAATTTGACACATATGTTGTATTCCATGTGCAATCATTTGTTATATCATGCCAAACATTCCCGATTTGGTCATTAAGTTCATTGATACCACCAGTTAAAGTTTGATCTGTAGTTGTCAACGTGCTATTGCCAATAATAGATTTGATATTTAGGATAACTTCGGCAACATTGCCATATAATTCATCCAATGCTGATTGAACATTCGTAGATCTTAATCCACTCGTCGTATTATCATAGCCAACGGTATTAGATTCATACATTGTCGTTGCGGCATAGGTTGCCCCACTGGCTATTACTACTGTTATAAATATCGCTATTATTAACTTTGCATTTTCCTTCCATATTTTCTTCATATAATCACCATTCTGTCCTTAAGTATTTTACTTGAGGACTATCATTTCTATTAAAATA
>CAZEVZ010000052.1:0-7317 GCA_964514935.1 uncultured Muribaculaceae bacterium | reverse complement strand
ATGATGGAACGAGACTAATGGTTATGAACAATAGTCTATTCAAGGGTAAATACGAGGCAATTAACGATAGAGAGTCAGCCTATGAAAAGTTATCTTTGGAATTGGAAAATGAACAAAAGGAAAAGGAATTAGCCGAAAAGATTAAAGAGGAAGAAAAAGCAAAGAAAGAAGCGGAAAAGGAAGCAGAAAGGCTATTAAAAGAAGAAGAAAAGAAAAAGAAAGCCGAAGAAAAGGCTAAAAAAGAAAGAGAGAAAGCTATAAAGAGTTCTGCCGGTTATAAACTAGGAAAGAAAGTAGTCAATAAAACTCTTGATAAAGCCATAAATAAGGGCATAAATAGTGTACTTAAAAATCTATTTAAATAAAGGAGAAATGATGGAAAAAGCAAAGGTATATTTTACAAAGGATATTACACCTCAGGCATTAGTAAAAATATATGAAAAATTGGGAGTTAAACTTACAGGAAAAGTAGGAATAAAAGTATCTACCGGTGAAGACGGAGCAAAAGGATATTTAAAAAGCGATTTGATTGGTCCTTTGGTAAAAAAATTAAATGGAACGATCATCGAATGTAATACGGCGTATCCTGGGGCGAGAACGAATTATAAAGACCATATAAAGGTGGCTGAAAAGCATGGATTTACTTCGATTGCCGATGTCGATATTATGGATAAAGATGGAGAGGTAAAGATACCTCTTGATAATGGAAAACATTTAAAATACGATATTATCGGGGCTAATTTTGTTAATTACGATAGCATTCTCAATTTAGCACATGGTAAAGGGCATGCGATGGGTGGATTTGGAGCCAATTTAAAAAATCAATCGATTGGGATAGCTTCCAGAAACGGAAAAGCCTATATTCATTCCTGTGGAAAGACCGATAATCCCAAACTATGTTGGATGGTCAAGTATGAACAAAAAGACTTTATCGAATCGATGGCAGAGGCAGCAAAAGCGGTAGCCGATTATTTAAAAGAAAACAACAAATCGATTGTCTACATAACAGTGGCCAATGATATATCGGTGGATTGCGATTGCGATGCCCATCAGGGAGATCCGGTAATTGGAGACATTGGAATATTTGCCAGTTTGGACCCAGTGGCTAATGATCAAGCATTTTTAGACGCCATATGGGAGACTCAAGAAGATGGTACCAAAGACATCAAAGAAAGAATAGATTCTCGTGAAGGAAGACATATTACCGAATATGCCGAAGAAATTGGACTTGGTACTAGGGAATATGAACTAATCAACATTTAGGAGGGTTTATGGAAGAAGAATATGTAATACCAAAGGAAATAATGGATTTGGCTCAAGGTTTAGTAAGTACATATAAAACATTATATAAACTAGTTAAACCAGATGTTTTATACATAATTCATCGTAATGTTAAGAATGTTAAATATATTGAAGAAACTTTAGATAGATTGTCGGAGATTCCTACCGATGAAGCATACGAATTATTTATCTTATTATGTGAATACTACGCAACTATCGATAAGGAAGGTGCTAAATTCTATTTAGATTCATATGAAGAATTATATGGTGAAGAGGAACCAAAAGAAAAGAAAAAAACTATAAGTTAGTTAAGGAAAAACTTATAGTTTTTATTTTGAGATTACTTTTAGGGTTTTATTATAATTCATTTTTATAAGACTTAATATAATAAATTGAAAGGTGATAAGGATGATTATTAGAATAAAATTTTTAGGAGTTATCTATCAAGTTAAGGTAGTGATATTTGATGAATGTGACGAACTTGTATATAGTGGACAAACATCACAAGGATATGTAGACGTTTTGCTTTGCCCGGGAAAAGTCTATAAATTGATGGCATCGATGCCATGTGAAATGTTTACTACTTATTTTTATGTCAGCAATAGAAAAATGTATTGTTTTATGTTTCCATCACTCTATATGAGCGATGTATTAGATGATGGTAATAAGGTTACTTTGTTTTTAACTGATTATTTTTATCCTAATTTACCGATAGAAAGAGGTGAAATAACATTATGGCAAAGATAATTACGATTACTAATGGTAGTGGTAGTAGTGCACTTATCAATGATACGTATACAGTTACGGCTGATGTTGTCGGCTATAACAATGCTTCGATAAATCCCGCAAGTTTGACGGTTGTCGAAGGTACTAATAGTTATAATTTAACAATTGCTGCTACCGGTACACTTACACTTCATGTTTCGGAAGACGGAACGGCTGGTGGAACACCTGTCGTTGGGGCAACATTTGTAAGAACCGATAGTGCGGGAAATGAATATGGAAGCCAAATAGTCAGTGATGCAAGTGGTAATGCCGTATTTGATAATGTTCCATATGCGGCAAGTAATGCACCCCTAATATATTACAAGCAATTATCTTCTGATGGTGACCACGAATTTGTCAGCACCGTCGTCAATACTTCGATGACTAGTGATACATCAACTGTCGAAGTAACAAATCCAGTTGGAGCTACGAGAACAATATCATTAACCGATGCAAACTATACGAACCTTCCAATTGAAACAGCTACTTTAACATTTACTAATTAAAAAACTATAAGTAGTTTTATGTATGCTCTATAAAGAGATATCATAACTACTTATAGTTTTATTTTATGTATTTATCGATATATTTGTTCAATTCTTTTTCAATTTTATCACTATCGATACCTTTAACCTTTTTACTAATGGTATCCCCTATTTTATCAGAGGCTTTCTTGGCTTCTTTATTGATAGCTTTCTTGGCTTTATCGAAGTTACTTTTACCGATAGTTTTTTCTATTTTATTCATTAAATCATTGGTTTTGCTCATCTTACTCCATTTCCTTTAGAATAATTGCTTTTACTTCTTTCGTGGCCGTTTCTAAATCATCATTGACGACGACATAATCATAAAAACCAATTTGTTTGGCTTCTTCTTTAGCAATTGCCAATCGTTTAGCAATTACTTCTTCAGAATCGGTTCCTCTTTCAATCAGTCTTTTTCTTAATTCTTCCATCGATGGTGGAGCAATATATATAAGTACGGCATCAGGAAATATTTTTTTAATATTTTTACCTCCATTGACATCAATTTCAGAAAAGACGTTGATTCCTTCGTTCATTTTAGCTAGAACGGTTTCTCTTGAAGTTCCATAGTAGTTACCATTATAGATATTGTATTCTAAAAAGACGTTATTTTTGATCATTTCTTCAAATTTTGGTTTAGTAACGAAGTAATAATTTACACCCTCTACTTCCCCTACTCTTTTTTCTCTTGTGGTAGTAGATACGGAATACCAAGCATTAACTTCATCGATTAACTTATTACAAATTGTACCTTTACCGACGCCAGATGGTCCAGAAATAACAATAAATTTTCCTTTACCCATAATCCACCTCTTAATGTTATTATAGCAAATAATGACAGTTATTTTGGAAAAATAGTACAATTTAATAAAATTTTACTAATGTATTGTAAACTTTTGACAAGGAATGATGTTTATGTTAAAATACATCGCAAAGGAGGCGATATATATGAAATTACTTATCAATTACGATTTTTTTAATGCGATTAGGGATGTCAATCAACCAATAAGTCTATCTAAAGAATTTAGGCATACTAGTTCGAAATTTTACTTATTTATGGCAGCATATAGTGCAGGTGTGATATATAGTGGTGCAGATACAGTAGCTACGCTTTTAGGTTGGGCCGCTGGGCAGGTTATTGGCATGGAATCAATTTGTCTTTTTAAGCGTTCACTTAAGAATAAAAATCCTGATTATATAGAGGAGTATGCTCGTGAAGCAAGTGAAAGACTCAAGAAACTTGCTGTTATGTTACAAGATATAAATGTTAAAACAGATTATGAGATGTTACTTAAGTCTGAATTATATGAAAAGAAATATAAGATCGAATCTAATGATGATAAATTATTAACATTAAAAGAAGAAAAATATATCTATGTACCATCTTATGGATTTGATGGTAAAGAAAAAGAAACTTCAATTTTACAAGAACATGATATTGGTAGTCATAGTTATATGTTATCGGTTGGAGAACCAGAAAAACAATATAGACGGGTACTAGTTAATAATCATGCATAATATTTGAGAACTTTTTGTTCTTTTTTTGTTTCAATGATGAATTATAAATTATTTACATAAAATATATTAAATGCTATAATATGGTATAGAAAAAAGGAGGATACTATATGAAATTATATAATACATTATCAAGAAAAGTTGAAGAGTTTGTACCATACCATGATGATAAGGTAACAATGTATACTTGTGGACCAACGGTATATCACTATGCACATATTGGTAATTTAAGAACTTATATTGCCGAAGATATATTGGAAAAAGCACTTAATTATCTAGGTTATAATGTCAAAAGAGTGATGAATATTACCGATGTAGGACACTTGTCTAGCGATGCGGATACCGGTGAAGATAAAATGGTAGCTGGGGCTAAACGTGAACATAAAACAGTATTAGAAATTGCTAAATATTATACGGATTGTTTTAAAAGTGATTGTGAAAAATTAAATATTAAGTGGCCAGAAACAGTCGTACCGGCGACTACTTTAATCGATTTTTATATCGAATTTATCAAAGTACTAATCGACAAAGGGTATGCATACTTGGCAAATGGTAATATCTATTTTGATACATCTAAATTGGATGATTATTACAAACTTACTAATCATAATGCCGAAGAGTTAATATCTGGGGCTAGAGATGATGTGTCAGAAGATGAAAATAAAAGGAATAAGACCGATTTTGTCCTATGGTTTACGAAATCGAAGTTTGAAGATCAAGAATTAAAATGGGATAGCCCTTGGGGAATGGGTTATCCTGGATGGCATATAGAATGTTCTTGTATCTCTTTAAAATATTTGGGTGAAGAGTTGGATATTCACTGTGGAGGAGTCGACAATATATTCCCACATCACACGAATGAGATTGCCCAAACAGAAAGTTACATTGGTAAAAAATGGTGTAATTACTGGGTACATGTTGAACATTTAAACGATGCGACAGGAAAGATGAGTAAGTCAAAGGGAGAATTTTTAACGGTCGATTTACTTGAAAGTAAGGGTTATAATCCCCTAGCTTATCGTCTATTCTGTCTAGGATCACACTATAAAAATCAATTAGTTTTCTCTTATGATTCACTTGATAGTACGCAGAATGCTTATAATAAGTTAGTTAGTAAAGTTAGGGCAATTAAAAAAGATGATTCGGTTTTAGATAATGAATTATTTGATAAATATAATGATCAATTTAAAGAGGCACTTGCTGATAATTTAAATACGTCTAATGCTTTGACAGTACTATATGATGTACTAAAGAGCGATATCAATAATAAGACAAAATTGGCTTTAATTGAGTCATTTGATAAGGTGTTATCATTAGATTTATTAAAGGAAGACGATGTTAATGATGAACTTACTTCTTATGTCAATGAAATGATCGAAAAAAGAAAAGAAGCCAAAGTTAATAAGGATTTTGCTTTAGCAGATAAGATACGTGACGAGTTACTTGATAAGGGAATTGTATTAAAAGATACCCGTGAAGGGACTACTTTTGAGGTGATTAAGTAATGAGTGATATTACTTATATGATAATGTACTATGGATTACCAATTGTAGCTTTAATTATTACTTCATTAGCACAATTATTTATTACTGCTAATTATAGTAAATATAAACAAGTTGATGCGGTTAGTAATAAACGTGGTTGCGAGGTGGCGAGAGAAATACTTGATAAACATGGTTTAAGAAATGTAAAAGTCGAACCAGTAGCGGGCAATCTTACCGATCATTATGATCCATCTAGTAAAGTAGTTAGATTGTCAGATGATATATATGGTGGCGTGAGTATTGCTTCGGTATCAGTGGCGGCTCACGAATGCGGACATGCAATTCAGGATAAAGTGGGATATACGCCAATGAGAATTAGAGCAAAATTAGTACCAGTGGTCAATTTTTCTACCAAGATTGGATATTTAATCATTGTAATTGGTTTAGCGGCTGGATTATTAAAAATTGCGCTAATTGGAATCATCTTACTTTTATCGATGTTGTTATTCCAATTAGTAACCTTACCGGTAGAATTTGATGCTTCAAGGAGAGGGAAAAGCGAATTAGATGAATTACATATTTTAAATTCTAGTGAACAAAGAGGATCAGCTAAAATGCTACGTGCAGCAGCATTTACCTATGTGGCATCAGTTTTATCTACCCTACTTCAAATACTTAGATTACTTTTAATGGCTTTAGCCAATAGAAGGAACGATTAAAAAGAACTGTTACAAATATTTGTAGCAGTTTTTTCTATTCTTTAAAATCCCATTTGGGAATAAAACTTTCACTTTGGGTACCGCCTTCTTGAATGAAGGCGTTTCTGATACCTAATTCCCAGGCATAATCGATGATTTCGTTATATATTTCATCGCTTACTACCCTATTTAGTTCTTGATATTTACAGATTCTTACTGGGGTATATTGATTCATAATACTTAAATAGATTTTATCTTGATATGTTTCATATAAGTATTTAATTATCTTTTTAGTGTCATTTTCCATTTCTGGAAGCAATAAGTGTCTTACAATTACTCCACTAACAATATTCCCTTCTTTATCAAAGATACATTGTGGTTTTTGACAAACCATTTCTTGTAATGATTCTGAAGCATATTTAAAATAATCTTTAGAACCAGAATATTTGATGGCAAAGTCATCACTATAATATTTAAAATCGGGGAGATAAACATCAATAATACCATCTAGGAGTTTAATAGTTTCTTTGGTATCATAACCACTAGAATTGTAGACAATAGGAATGGTTAGTCCCCTACTTTTGGCAAGTTTTAGACCATCGATAATCAAAGGTACATAATGAGTTGGTGTTACTAAATTGATGTTGGTAGCACCTTTATTTTGTAATTCTAGGCATATTTCACTAAATCTTTCTAGGCTTATCTCTACCCCATTACCTTCTTCACCAATATAATAATTTTGGCAATAGAGACATCTTAAATTGCAGTTACTAAAAAAGATCGTTCCAGAACCATTTTTACCGGTAATTGGGGGCTCCTCCCACTTATGAAGATATGCTTTAGCAATTTTTATATTTTTGTTTGCCCGGCAAAAACCTAGTTCATGGTTATTTCGATTAACTTTACAATTCCGTGGGCATAACGTACAATTGTTTAATAACTTGCTCATAACAATCACCAAGAGTATTTTAGCACAAATTTGCTTAATTTTGAATTATTTGCTATAATTATGATGGTGATTTGTGTGAAAATTTTAGATGTTAAATTAAC
>CAZEVZ010000051.1:0-7353 GCA_964514935.1 uncultured Muribaculaceae bacterium | reverse complement strand
TTAATCCTTTTGTTACACCTGCAACTACAGCATCTAGAGCTCTAGCAGCATCAGCCTTAGTTAAATCAGCTTTTTCAGCAACGAATTCTACTAATTCAGCTTTTGTCATTTTTTGTTTACCTCCGTCTTTCTTATTTAAGCATACACAATCTATGCTTACAAATATATGGTAGCACGAATTACCTTTAAAATCAAGTGTTTAAATAAAAAAAGGCTATAAAATATAACCTTTTTAGCTAATAGTTTACAAAAAGTGTCTATTTATAATACAATTGCAATCATTGTTGAACTTCCTTTATTAATTATTTTAGTAAGTGTTTGACATAATTTATATCTGACATTATCTGGCATCATTGCCAATTTTGCTTGAATTCCCTCTTGGACAATAACATCTAGACTACGACCAAATATTTCACTTTTCCAAATATCATTACTATTTTTACTGTCAGTTAAACTTTTTATTAGTTCTTTGCTTTGCATTTCACTACCGATAATTGGTTCAAATGTCGATTCTACATCTACCTTAATCATGTGAATAGATGGTGCTTTGGCCTTTAATTTCACTCCATATCTACTACCCTGCTTAATTATTTCTGGTGTTTCTAATTTCATATCTGCTAAAGTTGGTGAAGCAATACCATAGCCTGTTTGCTTAACTGTTTTAAGTGCACCCTTAATTTGATCATATTCATTTTTGGCTTCGTTAAATTCTTGAAACAAGTTAAGCAAATCTGCTTTTGATGTAATATCGACATTGATGATATCTTTAAGTACTTGACTATATAAACCTTTTGGTGCTGATAGATTGATTGTTACTTCCCCTGTTGCTGGATCAATTTCCGACAAATACGCCTTATCGATGTACTCACTATCACCAAAATAGTTAGTAATCGTATCGACATCCCTTATTTTATCGATTGCTACGATGCTTTCACGTATCTTATCGATGTAGGCTTTCTTGACATAATGATCTGGATTCAATATCGAAATCCAATCGGGCATATTAACCTTAACTTCGACAACTGGGAATTCATATAATGCTTCTTTTAAAATATTTAGCATTTCTCTTTCTTGCATTGATTCCACATTGATAGGGAGTACAGGAACATCATATTTACTTTTCAATTCTTCCGTTAACTTGATTGCCTCATTACCGGTTGGATTAGCACTATTCAGTAAAACGATATATGGTTTTCCAATTTCTTTTAATTCGTTGATGACTGTTTCTTCTGCTTCGACATAATCACCACGCTTAAATTCCCCAAATGAACCATCCGTAGTTACGACAATTCCAATTGTTGAATGATCTTTAATTACTTTTTCTGTACCAATTTCTGCGGCCTCTACGAATGGAATTGGCTCACTATACCAAGGAGTCATAACATATCTAGGTCCATTCTCATCATCGACACCTTTCGCATCATTGATGACATAACCGACACAATCGACCATTTTTATATTAGCTGTGAACTCATCTACCATGATTTTTGCTGCGTTTGCCGGCACAAATTTAGGTTCAGTTGTCATAATCATCTTACCACTAGCGGCCTGTGGCAACTCATCTAAAGTCCTTTTTCTTTCAAATTCGTCTTGAATATTAGGAATAACTAAATTTTCCATAAACCTACGAATAAAAGTTGATTTACCGGTTCTTACTGCCCCAACAACACCTAAATATATATCCCCACCAGTACGCATCGCAATATTTTTAATAACCTCTATTTTTTCCATACAAAACCTCTCTTCTACTAAATACTATGTAAAAGAGAGGTTATTATTCAAAAAACGTATTTTATTAAAATATTTCTTCCATAAATTGTTATTATTTCAAATATTGCTTCAAAAATTCACCCGTATAACTATGCTTACATTTAGCAATTTCTTCAGGTGTACCCGTAGCAACAATTGTTCCGCCATTATCCCCACCTTCAGGACCTAAATCGATTATATAATCAGCAACTTTTATCACATCTAGATTATGTTCAATGACAATGACGGTATCACCATTATCGACAATTCGTTGTAAAATTGCGAGTAATTTTTTAATATCATCTACATGAAGACCTGTTGTTGGTTCATCCAAGATAAATACTGCCTTTCCGGTTGGCTTTTTTTGAAGTTCCTTTGCTAGTTTTACTCTGCCAGCCTCACCACCAGATAATGTTGGGGCACTCTGTCCTAATTCGATATAATCTAATCCAACATCGTGCATTATTTGTAACTTATCTTTAATTTTCTTATGATTTTCAAAAAAAGGTAAGGCTTCAGATACTCGCATATTTAAAACATCGGCAATGTTTTTATCTTTAAATTTAATCTGTAAAGTTTCACTATTATACCTAGTTCCATGACACACTTCACAGGGAACATATACATCAGGTAAAAAATTCATTTCAATTTTTTTGACACCATCGCCCCAACAAGCCTCACATCTACCACCTTTTACATTGAAAGAAAATCTATTTTTACCATAACCTCTAATTTTCGATTCCTTCATATCGGCAAATAAGTCTCTGATATCATCAAATACTGATACATAAGTAGCAGGGTTACTTCTAGGGGTTCTACCAATTGGATCTTGTGTAATATGGACAACTTTATCGACATTTTCCAAGCCCACAATCTCCTTACATGCTCCAATGACAGTTCGTGATTTATATACTTTTCTCATTAGTGCATTATATAAAATATCATTTACTAGGGTTGATTTTCCAGAACCACTAACACCGGTAATGCAGACAAACATACCCAGTGGAAATTTAACATCGATATCCTTAAGGTTATGTTCTTTAGCACCTTTTACTTCAATATATAATCCATTTCCTTTTCTTCTCTTTTTAGGTACTTCAATCTTTAATTCCCCACGCAAGTATTTACCTGTCAAAGAGTTTGGATTATTCATAACCTCTTCCGGAGTTCCTTCAGCAATTACTCTACCACCATCATTACCAGCCCCAGGTCCAATATCGATCAAATAGTCAGCGGACATCATCGTATCGGTATCATGTTCCACGACAATTAAAGTATTGCCTAAATCACGCATTTCTTTCATTGAATTGATCAATTTCTCATTATCTCGTTGATGCAAACCAATACTTGGTTCATCTAATACATAAAGAACGCCCGTAAGTTTACTACCGATTTGAGTAGCCAGTCTTATTCTTTGAGCTTCTCCACCAGATAACGTACTAGCAGATCTATTCAAAGAAATATAACCGAGTCCAACATTATTCAAAAATTCTAATCGATTGATTATTTCTTTAACTAAAAGTTCACTAATTTTCTGTTGTTCAACAGTTAATTTTAAATTCTTCATAAAACTATATAAATCGGCAATACTAAGTGCTGTCATTTCATAAATATTCTTCTTGTTTATCAAAACACTTAAAATATCACTCTTAAGTCTCGTTCCATGACAAAGAGGACAAACTTGCTCGATCATAAAACCTTCGATCCATTCTCTAACCCAACCAGCAGTAGTTTCGATTTGTCTTCGCTCTAAATTGGTAATAATCCCTTCAAAATAAGCACTTTTAGTTCTACTTCCCCCAGATTTCGATAGATAATTGAAGTTAATTATATCGGGCGAACCATACAGAATAATATCTAGTTTATCTCTCGGTATCTTTTTAATCGGCATATCTAAATCGATATCATAATATTTTGCTACCGTTGATATTTCGGTGTATAAAATATTCTGTTCGATAGTAACTGTCTTAATTCCCCCTTCATTGATACTTAAATCTTTATCGGGCATAAGGAGCTCTTCACTTATTTTCATTTTAACCCCTAGCCCATTACATTCTGGACACGCTCCATAAGGAGCATTGAAAGAAAACATTCTAGGTTCCAGTTCTGGCAAAGAAAAATCACAATCAGGGCAAGCATATTTTTCACTCATTACTATTTTGTCGCCACCGATGACATCGATAACACATTTACCATTGGCTTTCTTACATGCCATTTCGATCGCTTCATAGAGTCTACTTCTGACATCTTCTTTAATTATTAGTCTATCGATGATAACTTCAATGAAGTGTTTTTTATTTTTTTCTAAATTTATTTCACTTGATAGATCATAATCTTCTCCATCGATACTTACTCTGACGAATCCCTCTTTTCGTAAATCTTCAAGTAAAGTCTTCTGCGTACCTTTCTCACCATAAACGATAGGACTTAAAACTCTAATTTTAGTACCATTATCCAATTTCATAATTTGAATTGTCATCTCTTCAATACTTTGGCTAGTAATTGGTTTATGATGATTAGGACAATATGGAACTCCGATTCTGGCATATAAAAGTCTCAAAAAATCGTAGATTTCTGTAACAGTACCCACAGTACTTCTAGGATTATTATTGGTGCTCTTTTGATCGATACTGATACTTGGACTAAGGCCTTCTATACTATCGACATCGGGTTTATTGGTTCCACCTAAAAATTGTCTCGCATAGGCACTCAAACTATCGACATATCGTCTTTGCCCTTCAGCATATATCGTATCGAATGCCAAACTACTCTTACCACTACCAGACACACCCGTCATAACAATCAATTTATTTTTTGGCAAAGTAATATCTATATTTTTTAAATTGTTCTCTCTTGCCCCTTTGATAATTATTTCGTCCATAGCATTTACTCCTCCAATCATTGATAAATACACACAAACTTTCAAATAAATATTATACCCAAAATTAAAAAAAAGACAACTAAACTAGTCATCAATTTTAATATTTTTCTTAATTTTTTGTCTAATTCTTTGAAAAGTGTTATAGATCGATTTCTTATCTTTATTCAATATTCTTCCAATTTCTTCAAAACTGTATCCTTTAATCCTCATATCGAATACTTTTCTTTCAAATTCGGTAAGCATTTCCCTTATTTCTTTAGCCATCTTCGTATCAGCATCACGTCCAATAAAAGAAAGTTCAATATTCGTTCCCTCATCGGCTATTTTTTCTAAATTATCAGTAATATTTATAGCTTCATTCAAAGGTTTATCCTTTCCACCAGTCATTTTTCTAATATAATTTAAAATTTGTCTATCGATACAGATCATTGCAAAAGTATAAAAAGTAGCATCCGTATCTTGAGAAAAACTTTTAATTGCCTCGTCCAATCCGATAAAGCCTTCTTGCATAATATCGTTGATATCTATTCCGTGATGATCGGCAAAGACAATTGAATTTTTACTTTTTTTGACAATAATTGGTTTATATTTTTGATATATCAAGTTGATGGCATCTTCGTTCCCTTCTTGAGCCAAAAAGACTAATTCATAATCGTTCGTATCCATTATCGATCACCAGAGACAATCCTCGATAATATAATTCCACATGCTACCGATGCATTTAAACTATTAACTTTTCCTACCATACCTATTTTGGCAATATAATCGCAATTATCTTTGACAATTTTGCTCATTCCACTGCCCTCATTACCGATAACGAGACAAATAGGCATATTGTAATCTATTTGGGTATAATCTTCCCCATTCATATCAGTTCCAACAATCCAATAGCCAGTATCTTTAAGTTTTTTAATTGCTACAGCTAAATTACTAACCCTAACAATTGGCATATGATAAATTGCTCCCGCACTAGTTTTGACTACCGTTCCATTAACTCCGATACTTCTATCATTTGGAATAATGATTGCATCTACCCCCAAAGCTTCGGATGTTCTAATTATGGCTCCAAAATTATGTGGATCTTCCAAATGATCAAGCATAACAACTAAAGGACTTTTCTTATTTATCGTACCTATATAATCAAAATCATATGTTTCGACATCATCGACATCGATGACAATTCCCTGATGTAGCCCATCTACTTTACTGTCCAAAACCCTGCTAGGAACAAGTGAATATTTAATTTTCTTCTTTTTAATTAAATCAAAAATTTCTTTATCGTTAAATTTATCTGCTAAATATATTTTATTTATTCGCTCATCACTATTCAATTTTTCTTTTGCAACATTTTTACCATATATATACATTCTATTCCTCCAAATTTCCACTCCAATTGAGTAATCCGCCATCCAAATTGTATAAAGAAGTATAACCCAAATCGACCATTTTTAAAATGGCTTCTTTACTTCTCATTCCCGTTTGGCAATAAACAATGATGGTACTATCCTTATCAAACCCTATCGTATCTATTTGATCTAAAGGAATATTTATGGCATTGGGAATATGTTCTCGATTAAATTCTTCAACAGTTCTAACATCTAAAATAATTGCACCATCATCGATTAGTTGAAGCGCCTTATTCGTATCGATTGCCTCGTACTTCGAACCACTACAAGCCGTAACTAAAAATATCATTATCAATATCGTAAATATTTTTTTCATTTTAATCCTCCAATATATAATTGATTATTTCATCTAATCGTTGTCTATTTTCTAAATAAAGATATCCCACTAATGCTTCAAATCCAGTAGACATCTTATAAGTAATCACATCAGTATTTTTTGGATGACTCTCCCGATTATAATTTCGACCACGTTTTACAATTTCAATTTCTTCCTCACTTAAAATACCCTTTTCAATTAAACTATTGAGTATTTTACACTGATTCTTTGCTGATACGTATTTGATGGCTTCTTTTTGTAACAAATCAACTTTAGCAATCCCTTTTCTAATCAAGTATTCTCTAACATATACCTCGTAGATTGCATCTCCTAAATAAGCCAAAGTAATAATATTTATATTCCTCGTATCCATTATCTCACCACTGTCATTATTGTATCATATACCTATCAAAAAGACAAACAAAAAGAGCCAGAATAAACTCTGGCTTTTATCATATATTCATATGACATTATTATTATGTAACATATATAAAAGTTTATACCTAAAATTATAATTTACTATAATATTCGTATCTTTGTTTAGCCCAATCCTTCTGCATATCGAGTAATTTTTCTGCCTCTCCTGGATTTACTTTCTTTAAATTAGCATATCGATTTTCATTTGCCAAGAAGGCATCGTACTTACTATCATCAATTTCCTTCGAATCCAAAGTAAATGTTTTCTCATCAGGACTATATCTAAACGTTAAGAAATATCCACACTCTGTTGCCAATTTTGCATCATCTAAACTATGTTCCATACCTGTTTTAATTCCATGTTCAATACAAGGTGCATAGGCGATGATAATAGATGGTCCATTATGTCTATTTGCTTCATCTAGTGCCTTTAAGTATTGTTCCTTATTGTATCCAATATTTACACAAGCAACATATACATGAGGATAGCACATAGCTATTCTGGCTAAATCTTTTTTATAATTGGTTTTACCACTAGCAGTAAATGAAGCAATTGAACCTAAATTACTAGATTTAGATGATTG
>CAZEVZ010000050.1:0-7389 GCA_964514935.1 uncultured Muribaculaceae bacterium | reverse complement strand
ATTATACCACTTCATTACCCTTTCTGTCAACGAAAATCAAAAGAAAAAAGACATTTTGTGGAATACCCAAAACATCATATTTTCACGCTAAACATAAGATTATATCGTTTTTTAACATATATTATTAAAATCTCATCTAATTATTCTTTTTTTACTCCTTATTTTATTAATTTCATCTAAACTTAATGGCTTATAATCTGTAACATCGACACTTAAATTAATATGCTTATTTATATCATAAGTTTTAAGATAATCACCTATAATTGCTTTATTATGAATATGCCCATGCAAATTGATATAACCATCCAAAATTTTATCATCAGATAATGGCATATGAGATAACATTAACTTAAATTCCTCCAATATAATCGGAACACGCGTCAAAACATTAAAACCTAATTTTTCATAATATTTGACTGACTTTCTATCATGATTACCCCTAATCAATATAATCTTGCCATTAAGCATATTGAAAATATTTTTAATTTCATCATCACTAGATAAACAAAAATCACCCAAATGGTAAATCGTATCATCATCCCTTACAATACTATTCCAATTACCGATTAGCATATCATTCATCATATCGACATTATCAAAAGGTCTATTACAATATTTGATTATATTGCTATGATGAAAATGCGTATCAGAAATAAAATATATCATTATAACATCACCTTTAAAAGACTATTTATTACATAGCTAATTAACAAAAAGAAAAAAGACATTTCACCAAATATCATATTTTCATATCGAATAATTCCATATACAATTTATCCATATTACGTAATGACCTATGACAATCATACTTAGTAAGATTACCCCGCCAAGATATATATTGACCCTGAATATCAGCTAAAGTCATCTCGCCATTATCTAACATTCGTTTAAAACTCTTTAATTTCCTTCTCTCCCTAATAAAATTACCCTTGTCAGGTATTCGAACAAGATGTCCCGTATCTGTTAGACGATAACGAATTTTCAAGAAAGTAAAGCCCTTATCTAACTTAAAAATATGGGTCTTTTTTTCATTGACAAAAATACCCAATTTACCACACAAAACTGTAATTTCCTTTAAGATTTCTTTCAATTCATTCTTATCATTACAAATAATATAACTATCATCCATATACCTTCCATAAAAATGAATGCCTTTGACAATTTTAATATAATTATCTATCAAATGAGGAAAATATAAAGCCGATACTTGCGATATTTGACTACCGATACCAAGTGAACGATGCAGATATCTTTTTCCAGACTTTAACGGCTTAGTTTTTGCATATTTAAGCATATCAAATGGTTCATCTAAATTGACGTCATAATTCGATATATCGATTGTAAAACTACTCACTAAATGCTTAATTAGCGCAATTATTTCCGGTTCATCTAAAATATTTTTATACATTTTTATAAGATTATGATGATTTACATTATCATAAAATTTCTTAAAATCAATTAGCAAAATATAACCCTGACTACCATATTTACGATAATATTTATGAATATGCGTCTCAAATCTCCCTCTAGAAAAAGCTAGCCCTTTATGCTTTGTCGATGCCCCATTATCGTATATCAATAATGGATTAATAACTTTTACTAACTGATCACACAAAGCCCTCTGAACTACTCTATCATAAAAATTAATTGCTCTAACATATCTTTCTTTTCCTCTCTCATTAAGAAAAAAATCGTAAAACTCCTGTTGACGATATGTATTTTCCTTTAATTCTTTTTGTGTTTGTCTAATATTTCTCAGAAGATTTATCTCATAACTCTGAACACTATTCTTATAACTACAATTTTTTCTTGCTTCAAGAAAACTATTTACTAAAACATTGGCATTACTAATAATATTTAACATATTCTGTTTATAACCCTAATTGACATATCAAAGGATATCAAAATATCTATTCGCCATCACTGGACAGGATAAAATTTCCTTTTAAAATATCGCAACGGTACTTAACCTAATCATTGTGCGAATTAAAATCTGGACGGACCCCGTTGGAGTTGCTAGCGTTGTTGTTGTTGCTATTTCCGTTGTTGTTGATATTAGCAAAATTGGACGAGGACGCCACCGAAATCAAACTTTACCCTATAATACTTTTAATTATCTTATTATCTGACTTTCGCCAACCTTTTAGTAAAGCAATTTCCTTTTCGATTATATCGACGTATGGCATATATTTCTCTGCATTCGGATGACATACGAAAAGGACATATTGCATTTCTTGAAGCAAGTTTTCACAATCACAGATTGCTTGATTTTGATAGTTTCGTCTTAAATAGTATTCCTCTTTATTGGTAATACGGATCGTATTAGCACACGTTATGTTCTTAATTAAATCTCTAAGTATATCTAAAAAATAATCTCTCTCCTTATCAATTAACCAAGTAGGAAACTTATCGATATAACTGTTTTTAAGATTATAAGCAGTCATTATTTCCTCAATTTCCTCCAAATCATCGTCGTCCATAGAATATACCTCCTGAGCAAACTCAAGATTTCGACGACGATCCTTAATTCCAAAATCTCTTAGCAAAAATTCCGTCATCATAATTCGCATTTTAAGTGCATTATGATAAAACTCCATTTTTGCAACATTACGCTTCCTTTTTAGTACAGCCATAACCTCCAACCTTTCATTTTTTATTTATTAACTTCAGTTGCCTTCGGCAACTGACATCAATACTTAATTATTTTTTTATTACCCAAAACCTTTTTTCAGCTTTTACACAGTTCCCAGTAATCTCACTCCACAAGGGAGTGAGATTACAGATTAACCGATGTAAAAAGCTGGACGGACCCCGTAGGAGGAGCCAGCGCCGCCGCCGCCGCTGCTAGTGCCGAGGTTGCCGACAGTAGCCAAAAAAGGACGAGGACGAAACCGAACGCAACCAATACCAGTTTCGTGTCGAAGCCGAATGGGTAGTACTATTATACGCAATCTTAAACTCTGGGCGTAATCTAAATAATGGTAATTGAATATTGTCAGAGCCAATATCATAACCACTACTTGACCATTCTGTGGCACCAGTTACTTGCACTTCGTTCATAATGTCTAGATATCTATTTTCCGCCCAAGTCCAACTATTTGCTGCTCCAGAGTTAGTACCATATCTATTATATAAACTGGTCCCAACACCATTTGTTAATACCGTATTATATGAAAGTATATGGCCACTAAATACTTTATCGAGGTAATTTGTTTTTACACTTGGTAAGGTTGTCGTGTACATATAGCTTCCCATATAGCCACCGCTTGTCGTATTTGAGGAATTCATATAAGATGTACCTAATATCTCATCTGGCACAATTACCACATGATGGTTTGTCATAGCAGTCGGATAACCAGACATATAATAAACATCAAAGCCAGCAATTCGCCAAGTTTTACCATTGACATTCGTATGGACACCATCTACCCTGATATAGTCCCCAACATATAAGTCCTCAAATAGTGAATAACCATCAGTACCATTTATTCTTTTCCATAAACTACCATCACTATAATAACTTGTTATATCTTTTCCTCTAAAAGTTGAATTATGATAACCGGCAGTACTTTCACCACTGGCAATATCATTTTTCTCGTTATATAACTCCTCCAACTTACTTTTCATATTTAAGATAACTTCAGCGACATTTCCATATAATTCATCTAAGGCTGATTGGACATTCGTCGATCTTAATCCACTACTCGTATTATCATAACTAACGATATTTGATTCGT
Organism: uncultured Muribaculaceae bacterium; assembly: GCA_964514935.1. Lineage (GTDB taxonomy): Bacteria > Bacillota_I > Bacilli_A > RF39 > UBA660 > RUG705. Next base: position 3,652 of record CAZEVZ010000050.1, on the reverse strand, counting down.
ACATTGTCGTGGCCGCGAATGTTGCTCCACTGGCTATAACAAGAGTTATTGCTATCGATAGTATCAGTTTAGCATTTTCCTTCCATATCTTTTTCATATATATTCACCTTCACAAGGTAACCAACTTTGCTACCTATAATCCTATTATCAGTTTATCATAAAAAATTACAAATAGCAATATAAAAATTATCGTATCTTTTCATATCAAAACCTTTTTGACAAATAGTTCATATAGATGGTAATTATATTACCAACACTGTTAAAATGACTACCATAGTCAAAAAAAGATAGTTCAAAAACTATCTAAATAGTGCCAAATAAATTAAGAATACAAAATAGATTATAAAGACACTTATATTACTTATCTCATATTTTTTATTATCTATTGTTCCTAACATATATGAAGCAATAATACCACCGATTAGTCCGCCAACATGACCCCATACATCGATGCCTGGAAGCATAAAACTAATGAGTAAGTTTACGACAATTACTGGTAAGATTTCACTTTTAACCATTGTACCAACATAACCACGATAGGTATAGCCAAAGTACAAAAGAGCCCCGAATAAACCAAATATGGCTCCACTCGCTCCAACTGAACTGACATTACCATTTAAGCCAACTGAAAGTAAACTAGCACTAATACCACTGATAAAATATATTAAAAGAAATTTTTTCTTTCCAAAAAAGTCTTCTACTCTAGGTCCAACAATATATAGTGCATACATATTACAAAGCAAATGGACAATATCTACATGTAAAAACATACATGTCACAAGTCGCCATAATTGTCCAGCCTTTACAAATATTCCAATATTGGCACCTAATGCCATAAGTAGATTGTTAGTACATAGATTTATAATATATGTCAAGACACATAATGCCATTAGAATATAAGTAATAAATGGTTTTTTTACAGAAAATATTTTTTCCATTTTAGCATTCTTTTTCTCATTTGTTTGATTGATATCATCGGTTATTTTAAATAACAAATCGATACCTTTTTCATCATGATTCGTCTTTTCGACAATATCAGGAAATACCTGTAACAAAGCAGAATTATTCTTAACATCTTTTAAATCATTGACAACAAATGATGCATTGCCAGGCGTATCTTCAGATAAAGATTTTACATTATCACCTATATCAACAAAAATACTTAAAACATTCATCTTAAACGATAAAGTTTTTAATCTTAATTTCTTGGTAATTTGTCTCGATCTAAAACGATTAAATCCAAGCTGCTCATCATTATGAATATATCTAGAAACAATTCTCACTATTTTATAGTCACTATCCATATTTTCTAACCAAATTTCATCATTTATTCCATGAACGACAACCGGATTATAGTTTTTTTCTGTTACAAAATAATGAACTAAATTCATAATGATTATTTCTTTATTGTCTATCCTTATTGCTTCCATATTATCACCTACTCATTTTTATATTTTTCTAAAATTTCATTAAATTTATCTGGTACTGCTACCTTAAAATCCATATATTCATGCGTTACTGGATGAATAAAACCTAATTCCGCCGCATGTAACAGCTGCCCAAATTCTTTATCATCCAACTTGTTGAAGCCATAAACTGGATCATTGACAACTGGATGACCAATATAATTCATATGAACTCTAATCTGATGTGTTCTTCCAGTTTCCAGTACACATTCGATTAAAGTGGCATTTTTATATCTTTCTAATACTCTAACATGGGTTACCGCTTCCTTTGAATTATCACCGGTGACACACATTTTCTTACGATTGTTGACGTCTCTGCCAATTGGAGCATCGATTGTCGCCGTATCTTCCATAATAACTCCGTGTACAAGACAAATATACTTTCTCGTAACACTCTTCTTGGCAATCTGTGTAGCCAAATCATTATGCACCATATCACTTTTAGCCACCACAAGTAGCCCTGAAGTATCCGCATCGATTCGATGGACTATCCCCGGTCTAATACCACCATTTACAGAAGATAAATTATTACAATGATACATCAAAGCATTGACTAAAGTGCCATGATAATTACCGGGGGCTGGATGGACCACCATTCCCGATGGTTTGTTGACAACTAGTAAATATTCATCTTCATAGATGATATCTAAAGGAATATTTTCAGGAACAATCTGAATCTCTTCATCATATTCTTCATCTACCCAAATAACATCCTTTTCTTTGACAACATAACTAGTTTTAACTATCTTATCATTAACTAAAATATTTCCCCTATCGATCATCTTCTGAATTTTTGATCTCGTATAATCAACCTTATCAAGTAAATACTTATCGATTCTAACATTGCCTTCACTAACGCTTATTTCCATGCTTACACCTCCAGGTATATATCAAGAGAATAATTACTCCAATAACGATAAACGTATCTGCCAAGTTAAAAATCGGATAATCGTAATTAAATATAATCGTATCGACAAAATCGGTCACATAACCATTTACCATTCGATTGATAAAATTACCAATAGCCCCCCCTAATATTAGGGAATAACCTACTTTTTCCAAATTATTATCTGGCCTATTTTTATAAACATAACCAATTATTCCAATAATTATTAGTAAAGACATGATAAGTACCAAATATCTATTATTGGGAAACATACTGAAAGCTACCCCAGTATTTCTAACATAAGTAAAATATAGAAAATTATCAATTATTGTAATTCTTGCATTTAATTCCATCGATACACTGACAATATATTTACTAACTAAATCGATTAAAACAAATATTATCGTCATTATCCCCATTATAACCATTCCTTATTCTTAACCATTGCAACCACTAGGTAAATTGGTAAGTATACCTGTACTATTTAAACAACCAAACCCACTTTTATCTATCCTATAATAATATACATAATCAGCATCCCTATATATATTTAATGTCCCGGTAGCACTACATTGATATTTATCCGTATCTTTATTAGCTGGATTAACTAAATCATTGATCGTTAATGGACTGTAATCAGATTCGAGCACATCGTTGAAAGTTAAATCATCGGTTGCCTTATATAAATTTACTTTACCATGCGTTTTATCTAGCACACACACGACTGAACTATAATTAAAATTTAATTTTCTAGCACTACTATCGAGATACATATTTAAAGCATCTTCGATTGTCTTAATAAATACTCCCTCTGTCTTTTCTTTAGTATTTTTAAAAATACCCGTGCTAGCCACAACCGTAATTCCAACCAAAATACCTAGTACCACTATCGTAGCCAATAACTCAACTAACGTAAATCCTTTTTTATTCATAATTCCTCCCAAACAATAACTATTAAAATTATATCATTTATCAACCTAAGTTTCAATTATAAATATCACATTTATATCATTTTCTCTTATAGACAAAATAACCTTTTTAGAGTAAAATTATGGTGATGGAGGAAAAATATGAATATTAGTAAAAATTGGCAAGATTATGAATGTTTATTAACGGGAAATAAAGAAAAATTAGAAAGATGGGGCAATATTATCTTAAATAGACCTGATCCAACTATCGTATGGGATAAAACTGATAACCCCCTTTGGGACAACTGGGATGGTTATTATCATCGTTCAAACGAAGGTGGTGGCCATTGGGAATTCAAAAAAAAGTTACCCGAATTTTGGCTAGTAAACTA
>CAZEVZ010000049.1:0-7418 GCA_964514935.1 uncultured Muribaculaceae bacterium | reverse complement strand
CGTCAGGTACAGAAATATTGAAATTGCATAACGGTTTTACATTTACTACATATTAATGGTGATTTATTAAATGTTTTCATACTTAATAAAAACCATTTATTAAATTTTCTAGCAAATTCAATTTTTCCTGAATGTACCAACATAATCATTTTATCATGGAATTTGCTTTTTCTACAATAGAAACCATAATATCTAATTGTTTTAAATTGATATTCTGGAATATGTATAATAATTCTTTTAATAAATTCAAATATATGTATTGTTTCAACTACATATAAATTATCTTCATGTCTTTGATACCAAAAAGTAATATAATCTCCATCTATATTTAATATTTTAGATGCCGCGAAAGCTGGTCTGCCACAATATCTTAAAACGTACTCTACATTTTGTTGGGTTCCTAAATTTTCATTCTTTTTAGCTCTAACATAAAAACCATTTTGAGATGTTTGATAAACTTTATTTTTTAGATTTCTAAACTCCTTTTTACCAATATCTTTTTCTAATAAATCTAATAATACTTTTTGAAATCTTTTTCTTAACATGTCATATGGAAGAAAATCTATCTTTTTGCAGTTGTTATTATTAACTCCAAGTTCAGCAATTAGTGCATGAATATGTGGATTCCACTTATCATCTCTTCCAAATGTATGTAAAACTAAAATAAATCCAGGTTTAAATCCATGCTTGCCATATCTATCTTTAAACCATGAAGAAATAGTAATATTAACTGCTTCAAATAATAAATTAAGTTTATTTCTATCGGCTCTAAATAAATTCCAAAGTGCATCATGAATAGTAAATACAAGATGTCTATGATTGCAATTATAAAGTTTTGAAGTAATATTAATAACTCTTTCTTTGGAATATTTATTACCACAAGAAGTACAAAATTTAGATTTGCAAGAATGAAATTGAATATGAGTATTACCACAATTAGGACATTCAAAAAGAGAAAAACCTAAGGCGGGTGTTCTACATTTCATCATTTTAGCTACTTCATAATAAACAATATCTCTAATAATAAAATTGTTACCTTTGGCATAATTACAAAAACTGTTCCAATGTTTAATAAAAATATCTCTAATTGAGAATGATCCATTCTTTGGATTATCAATAAACATTAGATGTTTAGATGTATAAGTTTTAATATTACTATCTTTCATAATTATATTGTACAATACAACTAAATAAAAACCAACCGTTAGGTTGGCGAATGGAAATCAGAATTGATTTTCATTCTTTTCTTGTAAAGTATGGCTTTTTGCTTGTTTAATTTGCTTATTTATAATATAATTGGAGTGAGGAAAGTGATAAGGTATGAAGGAATCTTTGAAAAGTAGAAATATGTTAGTCATTATTTTTGAATTGTTGGTTATTGCCCTAGGTATAATTGGCATTACTTTTGCCACCACTAAAATACTTAATAATCGAACAAGTACGGTTATAAAAACAGGGGAATACAATCTCGATTATCGAGGAGATACGACGGTTAACATCAAAGATATTGAACCAATTAGTGATAATTTAGTTGGTTATAATACCACCGATAATGTCATTAGAGTGGAATTTTCTTTGCGTGGTGTAAAAACGAACAACAATGATAATTTGATCTACGATGTCATGTTAGATGAAATGGATATCGATTGCTCCCTATTAAATAAATACACCAAATGGAATCTATATAAAAATGGTGTTTTGTTATCTAGTGGTAGTTTGGATCCAGCCTTTGATGGCAATGTTCTTACTGAAAATATGCGACTAACTGATACACAAGAAGATTTACCAAAATATAATGAAGAATATGATAATTATGTCTTGTTATTTTGGTTAAGTGAAGCCTGTGATAATTTAGCAACGTGTGAATTAGTAGATCAAAGTGCTATCCTTAACAGTAAGATGAGTATGAAAGTATTTATTGCCCTATATACAGGTAATAAAGTAAAATATGAAAGAAAGCCTAATTTGGATGGTACTTGTGCTAATAAACCTGAATTATATAACAATATGATAGCTGTTAACTATCAAGATGGCCAGTGGGTCGTAGCGGATAAGGACAATACCGATGAAACTAATCTATGGTATAGTTATTCGAATGCTAAATGGGCTAATAGTGTGGTCGTTAAAAATACCAACAAGTATAAAAAAGTTGGCACAGCCATCGATGATAGTGATGTGTTAGGTTACTATGTATGGATTCCACGATTTAGATATAAATTATGGAATAGTGGAACTGAAGTAACCGATAGTTATAAAGCATACGATGAAGGTATTGCCATAATTTTTGAAAATGGTTTAAATCGTATCAATAATAATGAAAATGATAAATATCTTACCCATCCAGCATTTGGTGATAATCTACGTGGATTCTGGATCAGTAAATATGAAATAAGTAAGAGTAATAACACTTATCGAAATGTTTCAGGCGTAGATAGTTATCGTAACGATACATTAAATAATTATCAAAGTATTATCAGTAATCTTGGTAGTGATTATGGATTAGATAATACCGTTGAAAGCCATATGGTAAATAATTTAGAATGGGGAGCAACGTTGTATTTGTCACATTCTGATTATGGCGTATGTAGAGGCGACGGCTGCAGTAAAATCGATATCAATAATACATACATATCAGGAAATAATAAACAAGATACGACGACGAGAAACGTTTATGGTGCTTACGATATGGCAGGTGCAAGTAGCGAGTATGTATTAGGTGCCTCTTCACTTGGTAGTGCTACTTCCGAGGTATTCCTTTCCAATAACGATACCTGGTATAATGGCCATGGTTCTAAAAGCGATAGAGATTATCTTCTTCGTGGTGGCATCGGTAGAGGTATGTTCTATTTTGGCGATATAAGCATGTCTACCGTCGAATATAGTACTCGTAGTGTACTAGTTAATAAATAGGATTACTCTTCGAAAATGGGTGATAGATATATGAAAAATAGAAAAGGTTATATGTTAATAGAAATTGTGTTAGCTTCGGCTATTGCTTTTGGAATAGCCTTTTTTGTTATCAGTTTAATTATAAAATTAAAGAACAAAAATGATGATGCCTTGGTAATGACGCAAGTGTCTACAGATCAGGCTATTATTACCAATAAACTTATGGCTTATGCCGTAAATGAACAAGTTGATTTTGATTGTGAAGCAATAGCGATAGATAACAATAAAATTACTTATAAAGGTGAACTAATCGATATTGTAAATGATTATGCCAATATAACTACTAATTCTTGTACTAATAGTAATGGGGCAATAAAGATAACATTTCCAGTGGAAATACCGCAATTAAAAGATAAAGATTACAATATCGATGTCGAATATAAATATTTAATTGGTGATTTATCTCATCCCCAATTAGCTGTAATAACAAGTAATGGAACTACCTATTCAAAAAGCAAAACAGCAACAATCAAATTGACCGATAATGAAGGCATGGCCAGTGGGACATATAAAGTAAAATATGGTTGGTCCACCGGCTATATTGGTTGTGATAAGATGACTAGTGTGCTCACATTTAATGTCGGCAACAATGAAAAAGAAGTATCCCAACAAGTGACAATCAGCGGTCAAAGCGGGGCTGGAATGCTCTATGCCTGTACCAGTAATGCCGTAAATGATTTATATAATAACGAATTACCCGCCAATGTCGTTGTTAATGATAATATGTATCTCGATAATACTGGCCCAGTTGTCGAATTAGGGGCCTATAATGCCGGTACTATCAGCAGTGGTACGACAGTGGTAATAAAAATAACTGATGGCTTATCTGGAGTAGTCTACAATAGTTTTACCAAAGATGATCTTGAAGTATATATAGGAAGTACCAGAACAATCAATATATCGCTTGATCACACTGGTAGTGGCAATTATAATCTAACAGTTAATAATACCAATCAAGATAGTGGAAAATTAAAAATAATGGTAGCTAATAATGGAATATCTGACAATGCTGGTAATGGTAATCCTGCTAAAGAATTGAATCCTAACATAAATTTTGATTCTTGTGCTACGACGGTTGATAAACCAAGTTGTACCGGCTATAGTGGCTGCTCCGTATCATATAGACAACAAACAGGAACAAAGACCAGAACATGTACCCATAAGTATTATAGCAGTGTTGAACCTAATTATTTATGTAGCACCGGTACTTCATATACCGATAGTACGTCTTGTACTGGTTCAACTGATGCTTGTTCAAGCACTTACGATAGTCCAAGTTGTGGCGGATACGGTAGTTGTTCCGTAACTTGGGCCGTAGAAACAGGAACGATGTATCGAACATGTACCCATAGATATTATAGTAATTACATCGGCGGTTATTTGTGTAGTACGGGTTCTCAATATACCGATAGTGCACCATGCAATGGATCCAGATATGGTAATTGGGTCTATACGAACTGGGGAAACTGGAGTTGTGGCTTCGACTGCTGTAAAGATGGATGTAAAAATTTATGTGCCAAGGAAAATGATAATTACAGGACGAATGTGTGGTCATGTACCGACGATGGCTCAAAATTTACCGGAACCCCTTATGGTAAAACCGGACGAGGATATCTTTGCTGGTGCTATACCGATAGAGGCGGTGGTGGCGGCGATGGCTATTGGTGCCCTTGGTGTAGTTCATGTTTTGTTGGAGGTACTAAAGTACTTACCCCTGATGGACTAAAGAACATTGAAAAAATGAACCCAGGCGATTATATATATAGTTACAACGAAGAAACAAAAACCGTTGAGATAGATCAAGTAGCCGAAAATTATCAGCGAGTAACTAACGAAGATATTTATACCATATATACTGAAAACACATCTGTTAGTGTTACCCCAACTCATCCATTCTATGTAAAAGATAAAGGATGGGTTCAAGTAAAAGACTTAAAAGAAAAGGACATTTTAATAAATAATTTAGGAACTGAAATGCCTATTAAAAAGATTAAAATAAACGATAATCAATTTAGTACAACCGTATATAACTTAAAAACAGAAAAAAATCATACGTATTTTGCTGGTTTAGAAAGTGTATTAGTTCATAATAAAGGAGGATGTTTCCCAGCAGGTACTAAAGTTATGACTATTGATGGCTATAAAGATATCGATAAAATAGTAGCAGGTGATATCGTATTAACCTATAACGAAGTTACTAAAAGGAATGAATATAACAAAGTTACTAATCTCTTTAAGCACAATCCTGAAGACATCAATGATAAACTTTATACTTTATCATTTGATGATAATACGACTCTTGAAGTAACCTCTGCACATCGATTCTATATTAAAAGAAATAATAAAGTATCTTGGATTGCCGCTGAAGATTTAAAAGTAAACGATAAAGTATTATATGCCAATGGTAAATATCATAAAATAACTGCCATTAGTGATACTGAATTGACTAGTCCGGTATATAATATAACTGTTGAGAATAATCATAATTATTATGTTGGTGACAATGGAATTCTTGTACATAATGTTAAGGCTCCAGGGGCATGATTATTTATACGTAATTTATGAAAGGAGTATAAATAAATGATAAAAATTAGTAAGAACATGAAATATATACTGGTTGTAATCGATATAATTGTCATATTGTTTATGATATTTATGTTCATTAAATGGAATGCCAACAAACAAAATACCAGTAATGATATTTCTAATAATCAAATTGAAAATAAGATTACTAAAAAAGAAGTCGATTTCAATAATTATACCCTTACCATCACTAGTGATTATACATATGAACATGATAAAGATAATAAAAACGGTATATTGTTAATTAGATATAGCTCTTCATCTTGGAGTGCCTATATTGAACAATTTAAAAATAGTGATGCTGACTTTATGAATAAAATCGAAGATTTAGTTTTACGATTAAAAGATAATGGTTATAATGTTAGTAATGCCAAAAAGATTCAATATAAGGATAAAGATATTATAATGATGGATTATGATAATGATGATGATGAATCGGACGCCATTATTGCCTATGCAACAATTGATGATGAGTATAAAGCTGAAATTACCTTATACTATGAACAGCAAAAGTTTGATATCGATTATCTATATAAGGTACTAGATGTTTTAGCTACGGCCAAAAAAAATGAATTAGCTGACGATATATCAAAGAAATCGTGAAAATAATTATACGTATTTACCATAGAAGAGAAAAGCAAATTTTCTCTTTTATTCTTTATAAATAAAGAACTTTTAACTAAATGTATTTACATTTAGCAATAAGTTTAGTAAAATTATTAAACGAGAAGAGGAAATAATATGAAAATTAAATATGAATTGTTACATAAAGATAAAACGTCAAATGCTAGATTAGGAACTATTGAGACTAATTATGGCAAATTTGCCACCCCAATGTTTATGCCGGTGGGAACACAGGCCACAGTAAAGACATTAGATCCTAGAGAAATAAAAGAAATTCATGCCGGCATAATTCTAGCAAATACCTATCATTTGTGGTTAAGACCAGGTGAAGATGTCGTCGATAAAGCTGGAGGACTTCATAAATTTATGAATAATGATGGTCCAATTCATACTGATTGCGGTGGCTTTCAGGTATTTTATTTAGCCAAACCCAAAAATATTATTTAAGAGGGCTTCGTATTTAAAAGTCATTTAAATGGCGAAAAATTATTGCTTACCCCAGAAAAAAGTATCGAGATTCAAAATAAACTAGATAGCGATATTGCTATGAGTTTCGATGAATGTATTCCATATCCTGCGACATACGAGTATTGTAAAAATAGTGTTGAGCGTACCCTTAGATGGGCTAAACGAGGCAAAGAAGTATTCAACAATCCCCGTCAATCGTTGTTTGGCATTGTCCAGGGAGGAGAATATCAAGATTTGAGAGAATATAGTGCCAAAGAAACTGTCAAAATGGCTTTCGATGGCTATGCAATCGGAGGAACTTCCGTTGGTGAAGATAAAGATACGATGTATCGCATGATCGATTATGCCATCAAGTATCTTCCTGAAGATAAACCTAGATATTTGATGGGAGTAGGTGATCCCTTTGACTTGTTTGAAGGTGTAGAGCGTGGTGTTGATATGTTTGATTGCGTTCATCCGACAAGATTAGCTCGACATGGCCATGCCTTTACTAAATATGGAAAAATCAATATGAAGAATGCTAAATATAAAGAAGATTTTACTCCCGTTGACACTGGTTGTGACTGTGAATGTTGTCAACATTATACCAAAGCCTATATTAGACATTTAATCACGGCCGATGAAACATTGGGTCAACGATTACTATCTATCCACAATTTAAGATTTTTAATAAGAATTATGGAAAATATTAGAGAGAGTATTAAAGAAGATAGATTTTTAGAATATAAAAAAGAATTTACCCTGTCCGGAAAAGGCATCACCGCCGGCATGGCCATCGTCTTCGTGCAGCTGCT
>CAZEVZ010000048.1:0-7462 GCA_964514935.1 uncultured Muribaculaceae bacterium | reverse complement strand
ATTACGATTCAGTTGCTCTACCGATTGAGCTATTTCAGCATAAGAAGAATTATTCATCTTTGATATCAAAATCTACTAATTCTCCATTTTCTTTTAATATTTTATTTACTTTTTCTGTAGCCTTATTTAATCTATCAGAACATTCTTTAGCAAGTTTCATTGCCTTCGTATACTTATCGATGGCTTCATCAAGATTGACTTCACCACTCTCAAGTTCTTTGACAATTTCTTCTAATTCTCTTATTTTATCTTCAAAACTTACTTCTTTAGTGTTTCCCATAACTTACCTCCATTACTTTGGCATTTACGGAGCCATCTCTAATGTCAATATTTATTATATCATCTTTTTGCAAATTTTGACTATCAGATATTACTTTTTTATCTTTTTTGATAATCGCATAGCCTCTTTTTAATGTATTCATTGGATTTAAGACATCTAATTTATTGATAATATGTTTTAAATTTTGTTCCTTAAACTTATAAAGTATCTCTGGATTAGTTATAACATAGCTATTGACCGACTTGAACAATCTGATACGTGTACTATCTAAAACAGACTGCATTTCTTTATTAAGACCATCGATTAAATGATCTAATTTTTGCTCTTTCACTTCGTACATCGCCGTTGGTTTTTTTAAAATATAGCTCGATGTATATGTGACTAATTCTTTTTTCTTCATATCGATTAAATTATTTATTCCAAGATTGCTCCGATTGATAGCATTTTCTAAATACGTATTGATCGTATCGATATTAGGAACAGCTAATTCGGCGGCCGCCGTTGGTGTTGGTGCACGCAAATCAGCCACAAAATCAGCAATCGTAAAATCTATTTCATGACCAACAGCACTAATTATTGGTACTTTAGAGTTATATATAGCACGTGCAACAATCTCTTCATTAAATGGCCACAAATCTTCGATAGAACCACCACCACGCCCAACAATCAAAGTATCGATATCATAGGTATTGGCTAGTTCAATCTTTCTGACAATATCTTCAGCCGCATCTACCCCTTGAACTAACGAAGGAAATAGAATCGTCTCACATATTGGAAATCTTCTTTTAATCGTCGTCAAAATATCTCTAATGGCTGCTCCGGTACTAGCTGTTACAATCCCAATCCTTTTTGGTACTTTGGGTATCTTTTGTTTCTTATCTTCATCGAATAATCCTTCAGCAGATAATTTTTTCTTCAATTTTTCAAACTCAATATAAAGATTACCGAGGCCATCTTCCTCCATCGACTCGACATATATTTGATACGATCCTGTTGCTTCATAAACACTAATCTTACCGCATACGAGCACTTTCATGCCATCGGCTGGTTGAAACTTTAAACTATTCGTTTGATAAGAAAACATTACCGCATTAAGTCTACTAGTTTCATCTTTTAAAGTAAAATATAAGTGTCCCCTGGTATGGGCTTTAAAATTAGAAATCTCCCCTTTTAAATATATTTTATTTAGAAAGATATCATCATCGATTACTCCTTTAATATAATGATTAAGTTCACTAATTGTAATATATTCTCTATCCATATAGCACCTACTTAATAATTATTTTATTTCTTTATGATAATGATAAACCTTATCTAATACACCATTGATCATCTTGCATACTTTGTCATCAGAATATTTTTTCGCCAATTCGATGGCCTCATCGATGCATGTAATATCTGGGGTATCGGTATTTAATATTTCATAGATGCCTATCCTAATGATTGCTTGGTCGGTAAAACCCAATCTCGAAATATCCCAATCATTTAGATATTTATTGGCTAATTCGTCAATCTTTTCACGATTTTTTATTACCCCGGTAACTAATGAACTGACAAACTTACTATTCTCTTCCATTTGTTCATCGATAATATTTTTTATATCATAACTGATGTTGTTATTGTCATATAAAAAAGCTTGATACAATATCGTCATTGCTTTATATCTCTGTTCATGTCTAGTCATAGTCATCACCCATATCAATAATAACATAAAATTAGTACTTTGTCATAAATTTTAAGAAAAAAATTAGGGAAAATTTCCTAATTTTAACATTCGTGAGCATATTTGATTTCTTCGATAACTTTCGTCGTATTATTTCTAATTACTTTGACTATTCGATTGTCGTTAATTGCATTATTCAAATATCCATATTCAAATAGTTCTTTAACTTTAACACAGGCATATTCTTTACTACCAAAAGCATCGGTCTCTAAAACATAACTTCTAGCAGCTTCGAAAATCATATTATCGTTAATATTATCATACTGGGTCATCGTACTAGCGAAAGTTCCTCTAACTAAATAGATTACCACACCAAATAGAATACCTATGATAACCAAACTAGCCAATAATTCGGTCAAAGTAAACCCCTTTCTATCTATCATTGTTATCCTTTCTAATAGTTGGTATTTTTAACTTCAAAATACGATTGTGGATGATTACATGTTGGACATACTTTTGGTGCTGATTTACCAACGTGAATATGTCCACAATTACGACATACCCAGATAACTGATTCTTCTTTATTAAATACCCTTTCTTCTTTGATATTCTCAATCAATTTACGATATCTTGCTTCATGTTCCTTTTCGATGGCTCCAACAGCACTAAACAATCTAGCAATATCAGAAAAACCTTCTTCTTTGGCCACTTTAGCAAATTCATCGTACATTTCGGTCCATTCGTAGTTTTCACCATCGGCTGCCACCTTTAAATTGGCAAGTGTATCAGGTATTTCACCACCACAAAGTAGTTTGAACCACATTTTAGCGTGTTCTTTTTCATTGCCGGCTGTCTCTTCAAAAATAGCAGCAATTTGCTCGTATCCTTCCTTTTTAGCTTTGCTAGCATAATAGGTATACTTATTTCTTGCTTGACTCTCTCCCGCAAAAGCAGTCATTAAATTGGCTTCAGTTTTTGTTCCTTTTAAATCTTTCATTTTTATCTTCTCCTTCTCTATTTTTCTATATTATCTAAATATTCATCAATCGTCATCATCTTTTGATCGATGATATTTAGCGATTTTAATTCCCGATTAGTTTTTATTACTGGAGGGCTTTCTTGAACCGTCGTTGTAGCAGCCGTATCTTTGTTATCCCTACCTACTAATCCAATATTATGGTAAGTACCTAAAATACGATCTTTCATAATAAACGAACCATTACTTTGTCTATCCATAATCGATATCTCTGTCAATTTCATCGTTTTTGTTTCTGCTATCGATACGGCAGTTATTTCTTCTTTTGCTGGAAGCAAATAAATATCGACAATTTTACTTGGATTACTCTTAATCTCCTTCATTAGAAGTATTCCACGATTACCTCTGGTCGTTTTTTCAAGTTCGTTAAGTTTAAGCCTTTTAGCCGTTCCTTTATCGGTAATAATCGTAATATATTCGACATTCGGGTCAAACAAAGCACTACCGACAACTTCATCATCTTTAAGTTTTATCGATTTTACTCCACTTGCTCTAATACCAACGACACTTACACTACTTACATCGTACCATAGACCATAACCATTTTTCGTTGCCACAAATAAATCCGTATTGTTACTATAATCGACATCGATAACTTCATCATCTTCCGCTAGCTTAATCATACCGATCTCTTTGGTATATCTCCCTACCTTAAAATCGCATAGTTTAGTTCTTTTAACCATACCATTTTTAGTAAATATCGTCACATATCTATCTTCATCAAAATTATATACCGGCATCGAACCAATTATCTTTTCATCAGATGACATCGATACGATATTACTTACGTGCTTGCCCAAATCTTTCCATTTAGCTTCAGGTATTTCATATACCGGCAAGAATAAATAATTACCTTTATCGGTAAAGACCAGTACCGTCTCTTTGGTATTGATATTATATAAACCGATGACATAATCATTTTCTTTGAGACTCGTTGCCTCCGTATTCGCTTCATAACTTCTGACACTTACCCTTTTAATATAGCCGTCTTTAGTTACTACGACTATCGCATCTTCTTTAGGAATCATGCTGGTAGTATCAATTTTAATCTCTTCAACCTCATCGATTATCATCGTTCTTCTAGGAGTAGCATATTCTTTTTTAATCTTCCGAAGCTCCTCTTTGATGACCATATTAAGTTTTTCAGGACTAGCAAGAATAGCTTCCAACATAGCCATAATTCTTTCGAGATTCTGTTTTTCTTCTTCCAAAATGACAATATCGGTGTTCGTTAATCGATATAGTTGCAAATTGACAATTTCGGTGGCTTGTTCTTCAGTAAATTGATATTTTTTAACTAAATTCTGAATAGCATCCGCTTTATTTTTACTAGCTCTAATCGTCTTGATTACCTCATCTAATATCGAAATAGCCTTCATAAGTCCTTCGACAATATGATATCTTTTTTTAGCATGGGCTAGATCAAAATTACACCTTTTAGTAACTACTTCTTTCTGATGAGCAATATAGGCATCTAATATCTGAATCAATCCCAGTTGCATCGGCCTACGATTGACAATTGCAATCATGTTATAGTTGTAACTTATCTGTAATTCCGTATTTTTATATAGATAGTTTAAAATGTTCTTACTACTGGCATCTTTCTTCAAATCGATCGTTATCTGAAGACCATTTTTATCTGATTCATCTCTTACTTCGACAATACCATCAATTTTTTTATCGATTCTAATCTCATCGATTTTTTTAACTAATAGTTGTTTATTTACTTCATAAGGAATTTCCGTAATAATAATCTTATTCTTCTCTATTTTTAACTTACTACGAATAAGAATTTTGCCACGACCTGTCTCATAAGCCTCATGAATACCCACAGCCCCGATAGCCTCACCACCGGTTGGAAAATCTGGTCCTTTGACAAAATTAAGTAATGTATCCAACCTACTACCAGGATTATCGATACGATAGATGGTGGCATCGATTACTTCACCTAAATTATGTGGTGGAATATTCGTGGCATAACCCGCAGAAATACCAGTCGTTCCATTTACCAAAAGATTAGGAAATCTACTTGGCAAGACGGTTGGTTCTAGCAACGTATCATCATAATTTGGCGCAAAGATAACGGTATCCTTATCGATATCCCTAAGCATTTCATTACTTATTTTAGATAATCTTGCTTCGGTATAACGACTAGCAGCAGCACTATCCCCATCAATTGAACCATTGTTACCCTGCATATCGATAAATGGCTCACGCATCTTCCAATCTTGACTCATACGCACGATAGCATCGTAGATTGAAGAATCACCATGTGGATGATATTTACCCATGACATCACCGACAGCTCTAGCTGATTTTTTATATGGTTTATCATAGGTATTCTTCTCTTTATACATCGAATATAAAATTCTTCTTTGTACCGGCTTAAGGCCGTCTCTTACATCAGGAATAGCACGATCTTGAATGATATACTTTGAGTATTTACCAAATCGTTCTCCCATTATTTCTTCCAAGGAATATTCGTAAATTCTCTTTAGTTCTTCTTCCATTCCTATCACCTAGACTTATGATAACATAAATTTTGTTCTCTTTCAACCAATTAGACATCAATAACAAAAGGATTTGACAAAAAATTACCAACTTAATTGTTGATAATTTATACTTTTCCAAAATAATTTATAAAATAAATAAGAATCAAAATAATCAATAGAATTCCAAAGATTAACATTAGAATTTTAAAGAAAAATCTACCACTATCACTATCTTCTTCCTCTTCTTCTTCAAATCCTTTACCTTCAAAATCTTTTTTACTAAATTTATAAGTACTGCTATAAAAATCATTATCTTTCGTATCCATAGGTCGTTCTTCATCTTTAATTGGTGCACTAACCATCGTTTTTTCACTATCACCCTTTAAATCAGATAGAATTTCTAATGATAAATTAGCCGTTTTCATCAAAGCTTCATCTTCATCTTCCGCTTCTTCTTTGATATCTTCATATATTTCTTTTACTTGTTCAATATTAGTTCTACGATTATCTAATTTTAATTTCTTTAAATAATCATCATTAGCTAAAGTTGGTTCAATTAGATCAGGTTTCTTTTTATTAGCAGTAGCCTTATTCAATAATTCATTGATATCATATATATCATCTTCTTGTTTCTGTTCCTTTAAAATCTTTTCTTTTCTAATAACAGTATTATTTACGTTATTATTAACAATATCATAATCTTTTTGTTTTTTATAATCCTGCCTACTGACAATTGCTTTTTTAAATTCACTTGGATTTATCTCTCTAGCATTAGACGGAACAATTAAATTTTCAAATTCATCATAAGCATTATATATTTGTTTATATAGTTCTTTATTTTTATCGCTTCTACTTGGTACTTTTACTTCATCGTCATATTTATTCATTCGTGAACTCATAAATATATCACCCTCTATACAGATACATAATAACATAATTTTTTATTAAATAAAACTAAATCAATTGATTTTTTTATAGTTTACACTTATAATTAACTAAAGAAAGAAGGTAAATTTAATGAAAGTAAAAGTAGACCAAAATAAGTGTATTGGTTGTGGCAATTGTGTTGCTCTTACCGAAAGTCAAGTTTTTGATTTTAATGATGATGGTTTAGCTAATTGCATTCTTGAAGAAGTTCCAGGAGATTTTGAAGAAATAACAAAAGAAGCTATAGATGAATGTCCTACAGAGGCGATTTCTGAAGAATAGCTTCTTTTTTTATGCAAATAAACTTTGTGATTTAATGTATCATACTACTTTTTAAACAATACTTAAATGTCAATGCCTAAAGGGAACATAGTATGCTTTAACAGTCGTACTTGAATCACCTATCTTATAAGAATCGCCGGCAAAAATAGGATAGCAATATGTTTGCCCATAAGTTGCACTTTTACTTGTAAAAAAATCAATTCCAGCAATATTCAGATATAAATAACCAGTATCCATATAACCATATACAACTATAATAACGCCATCGGCTGTTGCAGTTTTGGCTGTTGTAGTTACTTCTACTTTTGAAGAATAATCATATCCCCTTGCAATCTGATCATCAAGTTCGTTAATGGCACCGCTCAATGTTTGATCTGTAGTGTTAAGGGTACTATTACCGATAATATTTTTAATATTGAGAATAACTTCAGCAATATTTCCATATAACTCATCTAATGCTGATTGGACATTCGTAGATCTTAAACCACTTGTCGTATTATCATAACCGACGATATTCGAATCATACATCGTTGTGGCGGCATATGTCACTCCACTGGCTAATACAATGGCAATTGTTACAATCAATATTAACTTGCTATTCTTTTCCCATATTTTTCGCATCTTTATCACCATTCTGTCCTTAAGTATTTTACTTAAGAACTTTTATAATCTTCGTAGACGCCTATAAATAAAGGATTTATCAAAAATATGAAGAAAATTTGACACAACAAAATTTTTTCTAAAAAATTACCACCATTTTTATTGCACATTCCCTTATTTTA
>CAZEVZ010000047.1:0-7677 GCA_964514935.1 uncultured Muribaculaceae bacterium | reverse complement strand
TAATTTAGATATTAAATTTATCACTAATGTTGCACTTGATTTGAAAATTTAGAAGTTTTTTATTCTTTATTATCTTCCGTTACATATATTGGTTCTTGTAGTTGTTCCAAACCAACCTTATCCGTTTCCTTTACGGAATAAATGATACATTCACGAAAGATATTATCGATCGTATCACTGATTAACTTATAGGTATAGAAAGTAAATTCATATGTTTTTCCCACTTCTAACCCATATGAGGATGGTATGCTTACAAGCATAATCCCATTTTGAAATTGATTGACTGTTACTTTTATGTATTCATCATCATCTGGATATATATTCAATACTTTATAAGTTCTTGTAAAATATTTAATCTTGGAATCAGCATGACCACAATAATTACCAGCTAATTTGTTTTCTAAATCGAGTGAACCAAAATAGATATCTCTATTACCATCTAAAGTATTACAAAAAATAACCATATAATCATCTAATTTATAGATCGTTGTCCCACCATCCCACAACATCAAGCGATCGATACCATTTAAAATATATTGATTATGATAGTATTCCTTTAGTTCATCTAAAGTTATCTGTTTATGATTTAGGGCCATATTTAAATTATAACAAGTAATATTTCTCGTGCATACCTTTACTTGTTCGATATTGTAATACCAAAGATTATTATTTATGGCTAATGAAGAATTGACTAGTCTATTTTCCTTATTACTTACAATATCTATTTTATCGATAGTAAGATTGGGATATTTTTCTCTATTATTAAATACGAAAATGATAATCAATATAACGATTAAAAATAATGGTAGCAGGAGTATTTTTTTAAAATGTGTGGTAGATTCTTTTTTTACTTCTCCCGCTAATAATTCATCGATAGTAATTTCAAAAATATCACATAATGGTTTATATAAACTAGTATCTGGTAGATTGATTCCTCTTTCCCATTTCGATACCGCCTTATAACTAACTCCCAACATATCCCCCAATTGACTTTGAGTATATCCTTTTTCTTGCCTTAATTTAGCAATAAATGCCCCTATTTTTTCTTGATTCATCATTATTCCTCCACGAGTATATCTTAACATATTTATCTTTTTTCGTATACCACCTAGAGGTAGAATATAATTTTTAAATTAAAAAAATTTATCAAGTTTGGCAATTTCGTGTATAATATTATGTAGGTGATAGAGTGAAAAAAATATTGATAGCAGTACCTTTAATAATTGTTTTAATCGGTATTGGAATATATACATACGACTATTATTTTTACGATCAATATGAAGTACCGAAAGAAGTTACTATTTTACTTAATGATAATACATTCCCGGTATACGAAAAACATACTAGTAACGAATTAGTAAAAGAAATAAATGCTGATATTGTTTCTGAAACTAGTATGCTAGGAAATGATAAATTAGGTACTTATCGTTATACTTTAGAATATAAATATAAGAAAAAGAAATATAAATATGATATCGAATATCAAATAATCGATATAACTAAACCGATATTTATCAGTGCTCCGAGTACTTTGACAATCGCCTATGATGATGAGAAATCAATCTGTGATAAAGTTGTCTATGCGGATGATTATGATAATGTTCCTACATGTAAAATTGATGGTGAATACGATAAAAATACCATCGGTACTTACAATAATTTAACATATCTTATCAGTGATTCATCTGGTAATGAAAATAAAAAAAGTTTTACTTTGAAGGTCGTCAAAGAAATTGAAACAAATAATACCTATACCACCCCTAAATATTTGTATATAAATGATATTATCGATAGGTATAAAAATGATAAAACAAGCATAGGAATCGATGTTTCAAAATGGCAAGGAAGTGTCGACTTTAAAGCTGTAAAAGATGCGGGAATCGAATTCGTTATCATGCGTATCGGTTCACAGAGAAGTCCCGAAGAAGAAATAAGTCTCGATGTGAGATTTAAAGAATACTATCAAGCCGTTAAAAAAGTAGGTTTAAAAATGGGTGTCTATGTCTATAATACCAGTACATCACCTGAAGATGGTATCAAAACGGCTAAATGGGTCATGAAAGAACTAAATGGTGATAAATTGGACTTCCCAATTGCTTACGACTGGGAAAGTTGGACTAATTTTATGGATTATAAAATTTCGTTGCATACGTTAAGTGAAAGTTATCTAGCCTTTGAAAATGAACTGCAAAAAAATGGCTACGATGCTATGTTATATAGTTCTAAATACTATTTAGAAAATGTTTGGTCCAATTATGAAAATTCCAAAATTTGGCTCGCCCATTATACAAGTCAAACAGATTATAAAGGAAAATATATGATGTGGCAGATGACATCGTTGGCAAAAGTTAATGGTATTACAGAAAATACTGTCGATATAGACATCTTATATAAATAGTATATTTAAAAATAAATAGATCAATTTGGGGACTTATCTATTTTTGTTATTAAAAAACGACATTTATTGTCGCAAGTTACAGATGGTACGGACAAATAGTATATCCGAAACTTTAGGAATAGTTGATAAACAACTAATCACTATATATAATATCATATTTTCTTAAAAATGAAAACACCTATTATTTTTTATAATTCCAAATACCTAATTGTCCTTTAGCTTCAATTGGCTTAATTGGTTCAATATTATCTAATACCCAAGCATATCTACCAACTTCATATCTTCCAGCAATAAAGTTTTTTTGGATTCTTTTCTTTTTCTTGTTTTATAAATTCTTCTGTCATATAAATACAATCTACTAAATTGCATTTACAAATGATATAACCATATTTAAGATCATCTTCATTATATAGTTCAGATAAACCTTTTCTTTCTCTATTTGTCATTTTAAAACATACCTGTTTTATCACGAATTATTTGTGGTATTTTAATACTTTTTCTTTTTCTTGTTTATGATATTTTTCAATTAAATCATAGGTATGATATTGTTTTTGATTAAGAGTACAAAGTTGATCAATTGTAACAAATGATTTACCAGTAGTCAAATTAATAGTATCAATTTCTTCTGTAATATAATAAATTGTACCATTTTCTTTATTAATAAAATACATTTCTTGTTCTGGTTCATCATAAAAAACAGGCCAACTTAATCTATCTTTATAACGCTTTAAAAACTCACTACTATCTTCAATACTATTATTTCCAGCAACAACTACATAACACTCATCAAAATAAAAACTATTTGTTACAAACTCTTCTTTATCATAATCAAAATCTGTATAATAACGATAATCAAACTCTTCAAGATGATTTAATATTTGTTTTAATACATAAACTTTACCATCAATTTCTTCAGCATAGATTTGATAAGGTATATTATCAATAATACAAATATAGGATTCATATAAATCTAAACTTATTTTTTTTCTTTTTGCTTATCTTTTCTATCTTCATAATAATCATATTCATCTTCTAAATCATCATCAAAAAAATGATCTTCTTTTCTATCCCAATTGTCAAAATAGGAATCAAATTTATTATAATAATCACCAGTAGACACAATATATCCATCAGTACTTTCAATTCTTCCTTTAGAATTAAATATTACATATTTATCTTCATATTTGATTGGATACTCAAAATACATATGATTATTACAATCCATTACTTCTACCATAATATACTCCTCCAAGGTATTTTTTATTATAATAAAAAATAAAGGAATTGTCAATGGGTGTTAAAGTCAAAAAAACTCGAACAATCAAGTTCGAGTGTATTTACAAATGGTAGCGCCGGGGAGATTCGAACTCTCGACCTATCGGGTATGAACCGATTGCTCTAGCCAACTGAGCTACAGCGCCATAAATTCAAAAGCAATACTAATATAACATAAATTGCTCCTTTTGACAACACTTTTTTAAGAAAAAAAGAAAAAAACCATATCCTATAAATATGGTTGTAACAATTCGATATTTATTTCACCAAATCTTTTTAATTCCTTGGCTAATTTTAAAATATTTTTATCGGCATCTCCCTTATATTTTTCAATTTTCTTATCGATTTCAATATTGCCCATGGTAAATCCTCTAATCAACATATCGGCGATTTTAGAATCACTATTATCTTTCATAAATTCCATATCAAGCGCTATACCAGATGAAATATCGGCAATTACACTAATCCCTTTAGGCGTAACTTTATTTTTTTTAAGCATTGCCTTAGATCGCTTTAAAAACTCCTCATAACCTTTCAATTCACCTTCGACAACTTTTTTAATTTTGTTATCACTCGTATTTAATAATCTAATCAATTTTGTCGTCGATTTAATTCCCATATCTGCATTCTTATAAATGTACATTAAAAGTTCATTATTTTCATTCATTTTATCACCATTATTATTCTTGACATAATATCTTTTTTTATACCGAAAAAAAGATGCTAAATCATTCATTAGCACTCTTTATTTTTTCTAAAAACTCTTCTTCTTGCCAAATAGGAATATTCAAAGACAAAGCTTTGTTATATTTACTACCTGGATTTTCCCCTACTATCACCGCATCTGTTTTAGCAGAAACACTTCCTGAAACTTTACCACCGGCATTTTCAATCATCAAGGTTGCTTCATCGCGAGTCGTATTCATCAAAGTACCAGTAAGGACAAATGTCTTACCTACAAATTCCGCATTTTCACGATAATTATTGTTGATATATTCCATACCGACATGGTTTTCTTTTAATTTATCAAGCAAAAGAATATTGTCTGGTTCTTGAAAATAACTGACGATACTTTTGGCAATAATCTCACCAATATCGTTAATTTCTGATAATTCTTCATAACTAGCAGCCATTAGATTATCGATATTTTTATAATGTCTCGCTAGTATTTTTGCTGTTTTAGCCCCAACATGTCTAATGCCTAAAGCAAACAATAATCTTTCTAATGAATTACTTTTTGAAGCTTCGATACTGGCAAGTAATTTAATAATACTCTTTTCACCGAAACCTTCTAAACTCATAAGTTCTTCTTTGTATTTATCTAGATGGTAAAAATCGGCAACGTTTTTAATATAGCCCATATTATAAAAATCTTCGATAATATTGTCTCCAAAGCCTTCGATATTCATCGCATCTCGACTGGCATAATGAATCAAATTCTCGATATGACGGGCTTCGCAATTCTTATTAGGGCAAAAATAATTGGCATCCTTTTTAATAAGTGGTGTATTACACATTGGACAATTAGTAATCATCTTAAATGGTACACTATCTGCTTTTCGACGATCAAATTTCACTTCGACCACTTCAGGAATGACATCGCCTGCTTTTCTGATGACAACGACATCGCCAATGCGAATATCCTTATCTAGACAATAATCTTCATTGTGAAGGGTCGCTTTTGAAACTAAAGATCCATCGACATGTACCGGAGAGAAAATAGCATTTGGTGTTATTTTACCGGTTCTACCTACCGTAAATTTAATTTCTTTCAATGTTGTCAATACTTCCTCAGCCGGGAATTTATAAGCGATTCCCCATCTAGGTACTCTAGTGGTATATCCAAGTTTCTCTTCATCTTTTAAATTATCTACCTTGATGACAACTCCATCGATAGCAAAAGGAAGCGTTTTTCTTTTTTCATGTAACGCTTTAATTTCTTCGATTATTCTCGCTACGTTATCGGTAGTCGTATTCAATTTATAATTTGTTAGAAAACCTAATTCTTTCAAGAATTTAAGGGCTTCAGATTGTGTCTCAATACCATAATCTTCAGGATTAGGAATAAAATAAGCCATAAAATCGAGATTTCGCTTAGCCGTAACTTTACTATCCAATTGTCTAACACTACCAGCTGCGGCATTTCTAGGATTGGCCAAAGGCTCCAATCCCAACGTCTCGCGCTCGATGTTTATCTTTTCAAAAGATGCTTTACTCATATATATTTCGCCACGCACTTCGATATCGATATTTTTATTGAGCCTTAATGGCACTGTTTTAATTGTCTTAACATTGGTTGTAATATTTTCCCCAGTCACTCCATCACCACGTGTCGCCGCTCTTACCAATACCCCATTTTTATATATCAAAGACCCTGATAATCCATCCATTTTAGGTTCTAGGGTATAAGTTGGTTTAGCAATTACCTTTCTAATTCTCTCATCAAAAGCAATTATCTCATCTTCATTGAAGATATCATCAAAGGATAACATCGGTCTTTCGTGAGTAACCTTTTCAAATTTATCCAACACTTCACCGCCCACGCGATTAGTAGGTGAATCCGCACGTATATACTCGGGATATTTTTTCTCTAACGATAATAATTCCATATAATAATCGTCGTATTCTTGATCGGTTATTGTCGGATTATCTAAAACATAATATTCGTAACTAGCCTTATTTATTATCTTGATTAGTTCATCCATTCTTGCTTCAATCATTATTATCACCTATAGATATTATATCATCTTTTTATGCGAATTGATAGTGTCTAGCACATTATTTATCAGATTATTGCCGACGATATTATCAGTTAATATGTTGATACTGAAAGTTCTATTTCCTGCATTACCAATACTTGTTCCACAATGATATACCCTATTTCTATCTAAAATAAAATATCTATCATGAAAATTATCATTATATATGACTATTAAATTATCGTATTGTTCTTTATATTTATTTATATCTAACTTAAGAAGTTTATTATTCTCTTTAGTTAGCAAAATAACCTTAACAGGCAATTCTTTTATCATATCTAAAATACTTTTATCGACATATCGATCTATTACTATCAGTTCTGTTTTAGCTTCTTTAAATATATCTACAATTTTTGAATAAGCGTCGTATATCTGTCCCTTGAAATAGATTTCATTGATTATCTTTTTTTCTTCAAATTTTTCAAATGATTTACTTAATAATTTCAATGCATTATCATGTTCAATTACTTTACTCTCAACATTAGATAGTCGATATTCGGTATTACCAATATAATGTCTCATAGCTACGAAGGCATCCATAATGCGAATACTTACTCTCTCCGCCACTTCAGTTCTAAGAATAGTGGCTAACATAGCAACTCCTTCCTCGGTAAAAACATTTGGTCTATTGTATTTACCACCCCGAGTCTCAACATTATTATTTTTGGTTTCAATTTGAAACCAAATGCTTTTGCTTTCTTCTTCAGTTAATCTAAACATAAATCTCTCTGGGAAACGATTGATATGTCTTTTAACTGCCAAATTTATCGTTTTCGTTCCATTGGCACATCGATATAATTTAGCCAAATCGCTATCCAACATCACTTGCTTGCCCCTAATTTCATAAATCATATTCTCAATATTGATGTCATCCTTAATTATTACATTATCCATTTTACACCGCCCATAAAGTTAACTAGAAATAAACAAAAACAACAATTCGAAAATTGTTGCTTTATAATTATACTAATTCCAAGATAACCTTTAGAGCGTTATCTCCTTTTCTTTCACTCATTTTAACGATTCTTGTATAGCCGCCATTTCTTTCTTTATAACGTGGTGCTAATTCATTGAATACCTTTGAAACAGCTGCTTCATCGTTATGTAAGAATGCTAAAGCTAATCTACGTGATACAAGTGAACCATTTTTACCATATGTAACCATTTTATCAAAACATTTTCTTACTTCTTTGGCTCTAGTTTCGGTTGTAACAATTCTTTCGCTTTCGATAAGTTGTTTTGTTA
>CAZEVZ010000046.1:0-7752 GCA_964514935.1 uncultured Muribaculaceae bacterium | reverse complement strand
ACATTTTTTTTAAAAATAAAAGACCATTAACAAAATACTTTGTCAACAGTCTGAGATTAAGTGAAAACTTAATCTTTTTCTATGGTATAATATGTTTAGAGGTGATTTAATGAGAACGATAACTTATGTAACTGGTAATTGGGCTAAGATTGAAAGTGCAAAGCATGCATTAGAACCGCTTGGATTTGAAGTTGATAATATTAAAATGGAAACTCCAGAAATACAAGCTGAGGATGTCATAGAAGTTTCAAAATATTCTGCAAAATGGGCAGCTGAAAAACTAAATAAGCCAGTTTTAAAAAATGATTCTGGTTTGTTTGTAAATGCACTAAAAGGTTTTCCGGGTGTATATACGCATTATGTAGATGATACAATAGGTGAAGATGGATTATTAAAATTAATGGATGGTTTAGAAGATAGAACAGCTTATTTTAAAGAATCTATTGCATATTGCGAACCTGGAAAAGAGCCTGTTGTTTTTGAAGGAATTACTGAAGGAAAAATTGACATAAAAAAATCTGGAACTTATGGTTGGAGTTGGGATTTTATATTTATACCAGAGGGTGAAGAAAAAACTTTAGGGTGTTTTGAAGATGAAAAAAGATGGGAATTTTGGAGTCAAGATGCCTATAAGAAATTGGCTGAATATTTAGAAAAACAAAATAATTAGGTCTTCAATTAATTTGATATAACTTTTTACTCCCTTCCATGATGGAAGTACAAGCGCATCTACGCGAAAAATCAGGCAAATAGAACATGATGAGAGCATATTCTTAGTTCGTGTAATTATTACAATAGATGATGTAAAAAGGATATGTGGTAATAATATAAAATATAGATTAAATAAACCTATATTTATGGATATTTATGTTTAAAAAACTAGAATTATGATGATTCTAGTTTTTTATATAAATAAAATATATTCGTATCATTGACATTATTTTCAATTTAGATTATCATATATCTTACTTGAGAGGAGACTATGAAATGGAATTTGAATATTTTACTGATCAAATAGTATTAAATAACGGAATTGTTAATAATAATGATGAAATTATGCCACTAGATAACTTTATTAATTCTTCACTTAATTTTTTGAGTACACTAGGTATTAATTCTCAACAATCAACGATATTTTATAAACGTAATAAAAAAGGAGCAAGTGTGTTAGGAATACAATTACTTGCTGGTGATAATGAGGATTTATCTAATTATTTAATATATGATTGTATGCCATTTAAAAGTGGTAAATCTATTTTTTGTAATATTGATATGCATGTATGTGCAAAAACATCATCAAATGCAATGCAATTTGCTAGTCTTGCATCAAATGACGTAACTGAATTCTTTAACTTAATGGAGCAAACAATTGTGAATAATGGACAAGATAGTGTAGAATTGGATTACATGAAAAATATAATTCTTCAAAAAAAGAAGCAAAGTGTATTTGCTAAAATATTGAAAAGATTTAAATAAATAGGTCATTTTAGTTAAAATATGAATTGACTGCCAAGGTAAATTGCTGTACAAACAAATTTGGCTAATAAGAAGTAACATAAAGACTAGAAAATGCTAGTCTTTTCTCTTGATTGAAGAGAAAAAAATGAACAAAATAATGGTAATTGCAAATAGATAATTTAATGTTATAATATTTTTGATGAGAGGTTATGACTATTATGGCTTTAGAGAGAACATTAGAAGTTTATAATATGATTTTATATCAATATACCAAACTAGGTGAAGATGATATACTTGTTATCGATTATACAGGTTATGTCAGGGATTATCGTTTGTATCATTTGTTAGACTGGTATATTAGTTATAAAAATGGTCAAAGTAAACTAAATTTTGATAATAGGTATTTTAATTATTATAAATTGATCGAATTGCTCGGTAATAGTCGTATAAGTTATATTAACAATCATATTAGTAATGAAATGATGGCAGAGCAATTTAAAAATTCTTTTTTTCTACCTTCCTCATTTAAACGTAACTTTGAGACCATATCGAAAATTTATGTTGCTGATAGGGTAAGTGAAAAAATTAAAAATAGAAAACTGATTAGGTAGAATATAGGTTATTTTAGTCTTATCGTAGTTGATGTCAATTGGGAATAATCAAGTTTAAAAAACTTAAATTTTTATGATATAATTACTATAATGTTAATTATGGTTGACAAATTTCCAACGCAACTATATTGAACGCAACCGAAATTCAAAGTAATATTATTGACGAAAGAGGTGAAAGAATGAAAATATCGGAAAGATTATTTAATTTAAGAAAGGGGAAAAATTTATCGCAAGAAGAACTTGCAAATATCCTTGGTATATCGAGACAAACCGTAAGTAAGTGGGAGACAGGTGAATCCACTCCTGATTTTGATAAGATTATTCCATTATGTGAGTTTTATGGAATAACATCGGATGAATTATTATCTGGAAAAAAAGATATCGTCGAAGCCAAGAAAGAAGAAGGCAAAAATAATTTTGCTAGAAATATAGCTGTAGCTGTAGGCTTATATATCATGTCATTGGTTTTTGTAGTTGTAGCCGAGGAAATGTTTAATCAAGAACCTATCGGTGTGGCACTTTTCTTTACTATCAATGCAGTTGCAACTGGTTTGATTGTTTATTCTTCAATCAAATATAAAAGTAAAGAAGCAAAGAAAGAAAAGGACGAGAATCCCATTCTAAAACAAGTATGTGGTATTATTTCGCTAGTTGGTGTAATAACATATTTTATCGTTAGTTTCTTAACTGGAGCTTGGCATATATCATGGATAATATTTATTATTATGGGTTTATGTTGTTCAGTAACTAAACTATTATTTAGTCTAAAAGATGAAGCGTCCACTAACGAAAGCGGGGATAGCAATGAGTAAGGCAATAAAGATTTTGGCAATTGTATTACTATCCTTATTGATAGTAGGTTTAATAGCTACGTTCGTTCTATTACTAAATGAAAAAATGGAATTCCCGATGGTCCAAACTGAATTGGTATATGATGAAAATATCAGCGAACCCTTTGACAATATTCAAGTATCTATCGAGAGTTTAGATATTAAATTGATTAAAGCCGAAGATTCAAATGTAAATGTTAAAGTATACGATAGCAAAGATAATGAAGTATCGGTTAAAGTAGAAGATGATACTTTGATAATTGAAAATAATAAACATACATCGTGGCATTTCTTATCATTTGGTACTCGCGAAGTTGTCATATCATTGCCTGAAAGAGAATATGATTTGATTGTCAACAGTACATCGGGAGACGTCAAGGCTAAAATAGCTTTCAATGATGTCACTATTGTTACTACAAGTGGAGATATAAAATTTACTAAAGTAAATGATCTAGAGGCTACTGTAACTAGCGGGGATATTGAAGTCGATGAGGTTAACAACATTACAATTGCCTCCAATAGTGGGGATGTCGAAATTGGAAAGATAAATAAAAGTTTGGATATTGAAACAACATCTGGAGATATCGATATCGATAATTTAACCATTGTAAAAGATTCCAGTATCAAAGTTACTAGTGGAGATGTAACTATTCATAATTCGTCAAATAATATTTACTATAATACAAAAGTAACCAGTGGCGATGTTAAGATAAACAATAATAATCGTCATGCAGAATACGAATTGAAGATCGATACGAAATCTGGCGATATAATAGTTAAATAACAAGATAAAGTTATCTTGATAATTATAAAGGCTAGAGAAATCTAGTCTTTTAATGTGGATAAGAAAGGTTAATAGTAATAATTTGCTATGTTACTTGACAAAATTTTCTTTTAGCATATAATAAATACCTACTCAAAGGGGTGTAATTATGGATGATAAGAAGAATATTAAAGACTTATCTAGTGAACAAATATTAGAAAGGGAAATATTACTAGATAATTTAAAGACCGAAATGGCTGCACTTGAATACGATATTAAACATATTGATGAACATAACAAGAAGGTTAGAAAATTGAGACAGACTAAAATATGTTTATGTTTTTTAAGAAGAATTGCTCCCTATGTAGCTACTGCGGGATTTACTTTTGGTCTTTTTGTTTTATTAAAAGCGACACCATTTATATGTGATAATGTAAGAAGTAACTTAAAGGTAAAGAAAGAATTGGATAGCTATGGTAATATTAAGTTAGTAACACAATATAATGATTTTGAAGATACTAATGGAAAGATTTCTTATGTTGGAAAATGGACTAAAGAAGATGAATTCTATTCGCGAGAGACAAAGATATATAGTATTCGAAAGATCGATGAGGATATGGTCGAAGCGATAGTTAATAATTTTGAAGAAATGTCATTGGAAGATATACTTGGAAGCCCAATTGATGAAGTAAAAGAAATAAGGAATGTTATAACAGAAGAAGAGTTGAATCAAGATGAATATATCGAAGCTCTTTGCTATTCTGAAGTTGAAAATGATTATATTATGACGAGGGAGACGCTAGGTTCCAATATTGGTATGACCATCGTATGGCTGTTGGCAACTGCTTTCTGTGAGATAATTCCCTTTTGTTATCGCGATAGTGGTATTTCTAAATTTAATTTTGATAGTGCCATTCATAATATTAACGTAGCATATCCATCTGTAAAAAAAGAAGAGTTGGTCAAAAGATTAGAAATAAAACAAAACAATTATAAGTTGTTAACGAGGTAGCATAATGGAAGAGAATAATAGAACAATATTTGATTATTTAGATCCTTCAAGCAATGATAAATTATCTGATATGCGTGGTATGGATTTGTTAGATTTAATTGTTTTGCTAAATGGTTATTATATACCATTAAGAAGTACATTGGGGTTTAGTTCCGACATTACTTTTGGCTTGGAATTGGAAATTGAAAATACCGATATAAATGAAATAGCCATTATGATTGATGAGTCTTTTGGTGAAAAATGGGATACGACCGGTGATAGTACTTTATATGATGGCGCGGAAATAATTTCGCCAATTCTTAAAGATTCAATACAAACTTGGCAAGATTTAGATGAAGTATGTGATATTGTTAGACCACTAGCTTCAATTGATAACCATTCTGGAGGACATATTCACATTGGAACACAATTGCTTGGGGGTAAAAAGCAAGGCTGGTTAAATTTTATTAAGCTATGGTCAGTTTATGAAAATATTATTTTTAGATTTACTTATGGGAATTTTCTAAATGCGAGAAAGACAGTCAATGAATATGCGAGGGCAATTGCTATGAAATTTTGGGATGTCTATCAAAAATCGGTAAGTAGTGAAGTCGATTTACCACTAATGATTGCTAGCCTTTCACGAAAAAGATATCAAGCAGTCAATTTTTGCAATATCAATCGAGATAGTGTTGGTAGTTTCAAACAAGATAATACGATTGAATTTCGTTGTCCTAATGGCTCTTTGGATCCGGTTATTTGGCAAAACAACGTCAATTTATTTGTCAAACTATTAAAGTATGCTAGAAGTAGTAATTTTGATGATGATTTGATCGAGAAAAGACATCGAATATTCGATAATCGTTATGTTGAATTTGTGTGGTATAACGAAATATTTTTAGAACAGGCTTTGGAACTATGTGATATGATATTCGATAATAATTTAGATAAAGTATACTTTTTAAAACAATACTTAAAAGAATATCGTGTGTGTCAAACCAATAGTGAATTGAAGAGGGCGCCACAGTTAACTAAAACGTTGATTAAAAGGTAATAATTTGTTAAAAGAAAGAAAATAACATAGATAATTCGTCGATTGTAACTTGTTAAAATGATTATTAAGTGTTACAATTAACATAGGTGATATGATGAATCCATTTATTATTATTTTATTTACAATTATAGTTGTCGGACTATTGATAGGAATATTATATATTTATTTTTATAATAAAATCAATGATACGATCATCAGAGTTAATGAAGCAGAAAACCGTATCGATGAGAATTTGCGTGATAAATATGATATTTTAAATCGTAGCGTGTTATTAGTTAAAAGTAGTGTTGAGTTAGATGATAAAACTTTTAATGAATTAGCAAAACTTAAAACTAAAAAATTATCTAATTTTGACTTGGATCGTACGTTAGTTACTTCGTACAACGAGTTGTTATCACTTTGTGATAATCATAAGGAATTGAGAGATAATGATGAACTATATCGAAGTATGAAGCAATTGGAACTTATCGATGAAGAGTTAGTTACGCTCAGAAATTATTACAATGGTAACATTACTAATTATAATCGAATGATTAAAAGATTTCCAACATTGATTATTGCTAAAATAAAAAAATATAATGAAAGACTATTTTACGATATGAAAGATAGAAATGATGAAGATTATGAGGATTTTAAGTTGTAATCTTCTTTTTTTTCATGTATAATTAAATTGGTGATAAGATGAAAAATAAAATAATTGGGATCGTAGTGATAGTTTTGGGGGTTGTTATATCGATATGGTCGGTAGGTAATTTTAAAAGTAATGCTGAAAAGCAGAAAACTTATATTGAGACGACAGCGACAATCGTGGATTATGAAGAGTGTAATTTAGATGAAGGGGAAGTCGGAACTAGATTTATTGCTGAATATCGAATCGATAGAAATACTTATCAAATAAAAGAAAATGGATGTAGTAATGCCCCAGTTAAGTTAAAAAAGACAGTGAAGATTAAATATAATCCCGAAAATCCAGAAGATGCTGTATTTGCAGGTGATATCAGTCATTATTTAATGCCAATCATCGGAGTAATCTTTACTATTTGCGGTATCGTGTTAATTAGAAAGAAGAATTGAAATGCCTAAATATTTATTAGTTATTTTATGTTTGTTTCTTTTGG
Organism: uncultured Muribaculaceae bacterium; assembly: GCA_964514935.1. GTDB lineage: Bacteria > Bacillota_I > Bacilli_A > RF39 > UBA660 > RUG705. Next base: position 927 of record CAZEVZ010000046.1, on the reverse strand, counting down.
TCGGATGTAGCGAAGAGAAAGTTAATGAAGAAACGAAACAGACTGAAAATAAAGAAGCAGAAACGATTGATACTTCACCGGTAGATGCGTATGCCGATGATAATCCCATCAAAGTGGGGTTATATCTGAATGGTAAACTTATGAGTGAATATACCAGAAGATTTACTGATGGAGAAGATTTAGCTTCTTTTGATGTCTATTTTACCAATGAAGCAGACGTTGGAAGTAGTAATACGAAATATAATTTTAATAGGTTTTATAATAGTTATGAAGATATAGGCAAATATAAGATTGGCTTTGATATTAGCTTCGATACGAGCGACAAACATTATGAGACCGTCGTTTTGGATCCAGATGTCGAATTTGCTTTGGCTCCCTATATCTATATATATTTATATGATGACGTTCATCAACCTGATGGTGCTTGGTATAGTCATATAACTAAAGATGAATATAATGATAGTACGGTCTTTTCTTCAATTAAATTATATATGGCCGAGAAAATGGCCGAAGTGACTTCACCGATTACGATAGAAGTGTTTACATACGATGATGAAGAAGATTTTGGTGAAGATGGCAAGTATCGTGGTATTAGCAAGCATACATTGATAGTTAATAACGGGTAATTAGCACATGATTTGAAGAGAAAAAACTCTTCTTTTTCGATGAGCGAAGCGAGATATTTTGGGGGTTTATCAAATACGATTATATCGATATGGAAAGGGTGAATATTTTTTACTAAAAAAATTATAAAAAAGCATAAAAAATGCTTGCAATTCATATAAATTTCTTGTATAATTATTAAATGTGTGACTGGCTTAGATGGGCGAAGTTGCTGATACACCAGGTGGAGTTGTTAGATTAAACCTAGTTATCAGGTAATTTGTTCCGGAGCAAGTCTATACTAGATATAGGCGAAGGGAGGAA
>CAZEVZ010000045.1:0-7768 GCA_964514935.1 uncultured Muribaculaceae bacterium | reverse complement strand
CTTGAACCGGCACGAGGGTTGATTCTCGCAGGATTTTAAGTCCTGTGCGTCTACCTATTTCGCCACTCAGGCATCTAACTTTTCCACGCCAACTTTTGCGTTGACTAGTTAATTATATAATAAAAATAATAAAATATCAACAATTTTGTGTAAAAAAAGCCAAAAAAATTTTCACATAAATTAGCAAAATAAAGATTTAACTATATTTTTTCTAAATTTTGTAAAAATTCTCTACTTTTCAAATATAGACCTGAATATCGATCATAATAATCATAAATAAATTTTGACAATTCCGCTTTAACATTATCAGAAACTTCTAACTTGGTAATTTTACTAATATCGATGTAATAAAACATTCGCAATAATTTAACTGTTTTAATATTGGTTATTACTTCTCCCGTAGCACAATTTTTACATAGATATCCTCCTCGGTAACTAGAAATAGTTACGATATCAAGTTTGTTCCCGCAAACTACACACTCATCTATTACCGGTCTAATTCCTAAAAAATCTAACATTTTAAGTTCAAAAATATTCGTTATTACTTTATAATCGAATCCTTCATCGATTTTCTTTAAACTAGCAATTAGTAAATCGTAAATATTTTCATCTTTATCGTGCTTATATACCCTTTCAGCCAATTCCAACAAATACAAAGAATAACTCATCAAATCGATATTTTTTCTAATATTCTTAAAATGATCGATGACATCTACTTCCATTAGATTAGATAGACCATTTTCTTTATAATTTACATGAAAATATCCATACGTCAGTTTCGAAGTAACTCCCGATAATTTACTTTTAACTTGTTTGGTCCCTCTAGCTATCAAACCGATAATTCCATATTCCTTGGTCAAAATATTGATTATCTTACTACTCTCTTTATAATCGATTTCTGATAACACAATGCCAGCAATTTTTTTAATCATCTTAATCATCTCTTCTAGTTAATTTTTTATATGCTAAATAATATTCAATTTTACCTGTTTCTTTGAATAGACGCCAGTATTCTTCCTTTGTCATATGTATCACCCACTATTATTATGAATACATTTTATCAAAGTTAAACAGTTTTATTTGTCAAAATTAAATTCTTTAAAGCCAATTTCGTTTAAAAATTTCTCTCGATCTCGCCATTTAGGAATTACTTTAACGAATAGTTCCAAATATACTTTTCTATTTAATAAGGCTTCGATATCTCCTCTAGCTTTAGTACCGATTTCTTTAATCATCGAACCATTTTTACCAACAAGAATTTTCTTTAAATTTTCTCGATCGACGACAATTGTTGCTTGAATATTTACCCCATTTTTATTATATTCCATACTTTCAGTAACAACACTTACACTGTGAGGTACTTCTTCATGGGTAAGCGATAATATTTTTTCTCTAATCAATTCACTTACCATAAAATTAGTAGAAGAACTCGTATACATATTCTCATCATAATACTTAATATTATCGGTCAATTTTGTTTTAATTATCTGAACTAGTCTATCGACATTGTCTTTTTTAAAAGCCGAAATAGGTACAATTTCATCAAAATTATACAAATCCTTATATTCATCAATCTTTCCTAGAATGGCTTCTTTAGGTAACTTATCGATTTTATTGATGACCAATATGACAGGAACCGTTACCTTTTTTAAAACATCTAAAACAAACATATCGCCTTTACCAAGTGGTTCAGTAATATCGACCAAAAGCAAGATGACATCGACATCATCGATTGTAAAATAAGCTTGTTTATTGAGGATTTTTCCCAATCTATTTTTAGGTTTATGAATTCCTGGCGTATCTACAAAAACCATTTGACTATCTTCATCGGTTCTAATACCCTGAATTATATTACGTGTCGTTTGAGGTTTATCGGAAATAATCGCTACTTTTCTACCTATGATTGCATTGATTAGGGTACTTTTCCCAACATTAGGTCTACCAACCAAACCAATAAAACCACTTTTCATTTTATCATCCCCTATAGATCATTTTCATCGAATGGATATGGACACAATTCACCAACATTATGTCTTTCTATCTCATCGTTTTTACCAACTAAAATAATTTCACAATCTTTATCAAAAAATTCCGTAATTACCTGTCTACACATGAAGCATGGCATCGATAGTTTTTCACCGCTAACCATGATATAGAGACATTTAAAATCACCTTTTTTATATCCCAACGAAAGGGCGGTCGTAATGGCATTGCGCTCGGCACAAATCGTCGCTCCATAGGAAGCATTTTCAACATTTACTCCAGGAATATACTTACCATCCTTCATTTGGGCAATGGCTGCAACCTGAAAATTTGAATACGGTGCATATGCTTTATCCAACAATTTAATAAGTTCTTTTTTCATTTCAATCCCTCTTTATATTATAACCATCGAGTAGTTCATTTTGAAGTGCGAACATCTTTTTTTCATCACTAGCTTCCATATGGTCATAACCTAAAAGATGCAAGATACCATGGGTGGCTAAAAAACACAATTCTCTCAAGTTAGAATGCCCATATTCTTTGGCTTGACTATATACCTTATCGAGAGAAATATAGATATCACCTAAAAGTCTAAACTCCGTATATTCGATATCCATATTATCTTCTAAAGCAAATGATATGACATCGGTCTCACGATCGACACCACGATATTCTTTATTTATTTCATGAATTTTCTCATTATCGACAATAATAATACTAAATTCACAATTCTCCAATTTCAACTTTTTAACGATATAATTGACATAATCATTTAAAACCTTAAGTTCGGTAATGTCTCTATCTGTTTCATTAAATATCCTAAACATATATCCCCCTATAATAACTCAAATATATTGATTCCCATTGAAAACAATACGATAAGTGTAACAATCACGATTACTAAAAAATTTATAAAGCCATCACTCTTCATAAAACTTGGAAGTTTACTCTTGATAGCACTAAGTGCTACAAATAATAAATATCCCAAAAAACCACCCAAAACATTTAAGATAATATCATCAATATCGAATATTCTCCCAATATAGTACTGGATTGCCTCAGCCGTAAATGAAACAATCAACGATAGCACTAGTGGCGAACTACACTTTCTAGTATTTAAATAATACGAAGTAAAGAAGCCAAATGGTAAAAATAATAAAATATTACCAAGAACATTCTTTATAAATTTATAACTTCCAAATGTATATCTAAACATTTCTTTAAAAGGAATTAAATTAACTCCGTTGGCCCCAGAAGTTTGATATGTAAGAATGTAATATAAACAAAGGATGTATAAAATAAATACTAAATTCATTACTTCTTTATGAAAAACAAATTTTTTATTTCCTTTAAGTAAACAAGTTACCCGGATACTGATAGCAACTACCGATACAAATAACAACATCGGCCATATGCTTGGTAACATCTCCCCAATAATATTCTTGACAACCATTTTTATCAGCTCCTAACTTATACTTACATTTTACTACAAATTAAGTAAAAATAAAAGCAAATATTGCTATTTACTTCTATTATTTTAGTAATGATATTGCCTATTTATTATTTTGTAAATAAGTGATTATTTCATCTCGATTATACGAATATTCTTCTTTTTTATCCATATCTTTTATTTTATAAATACCACTATTTACTTCATTTTCACCAATAATCATGACATACTTGACATTGTTTTTTTCAGCATATTCAAAACATTTACCTACTTTTTTCTTATTCATTTCTATTAGCACTTGGTACCCAAGCTTTCTAAATTCAGTAGCCAATTTAAGCGTTTCGGCATTGGTATCTAGTGGTACCATATAAATATCGGTAAGGGAGACCTTTGCCATACTTTGTTTAAGAATGACAAAGATTGGTTCTAGGCCAAAAGATAATCCTATAGCAGGATAACTATTGCCATTATCCATAAAATTAGTAATGATTTTGTTGTATCTACCACCGCCCCCGATAGCCGAAGTAATTCTTTCTTGGCTATCATAAAATTCAAAGACAATACCGGTATATATCGATAGTCCTCTTGCTAATGTTGGCGTAAATTTACATTGATCTTTGATACCCAGCTTAACCAAATAATCTTCGACTTCAAGTAGTTCATTTATCCCTTCACCAATCAGTTCATTTTCATTCATTAGTTCCTTGTAACCATCGATATCTTTTTCAAACAAAGAGAACAATTTATTGATATTTGTACTACTGATACCAATATCTTTTAACATATCGGTAAGTTCTCGGTTACTAACTTTTTCTAGTTTATCGATTATGCCAATGACACTATTGACTTTTTCTTTCTCAATACCAGCAAGTTCGATAAGCCCACTCATCAGTTTTCGATTGTTATATTTGACGATAACCTCGATTCCTAGTTCCTGATATGTACTAATTGCCATGAGAATCTGTTCAGCCTCGATAAAACGATTATCGATACCGACAACATCGACATCACATTGATAAAATTCTCTTGTTCTTCCAGCTTTTACTGGTCCATTACGGAATACTTTACCAATTTCATATCTCCTGAATGGAAGCGTCAAATCTTTAGTTAATCCGACAACCTTACAAAATGGAACAGTAAGATCATATCTAAGTCCCAAATCTCTATCGCCCTGATCACTAAGTCGATATATCTCATTGAGAATTTCAGCATCATCATCATATTTATAACTAAGCAGTTCATAATAGTTTAAAATCGGTGTTTCCACTGGTAAATAACCATATTTTTCGAAATTCTTTCTCAAAATATCCAAAATATTATTCCTAATTTTCATGTCACTAGGCATATAATCATATGTACCTTTAACATTCATAAGTTTCACAATTATCACCTACTCGTCTAAATTATATCACAATATCTTATTATTTAAAAGCAAAAGAAATCAATATTCTTTGATCTCGATTGCATCGATAATATTGCCATTACCTGCATAACCATTATAATAATCACCAATATTATAGTTTTTACCATCGACCCAAGGTAACCATTTGTTTTTACTCTTGATATGGACACGATATTTTACCTTACCAGAAATAGCAATATCGGTTATCGCATAGCCGAGTATGCCAGCATAGTCACTTCGTCCAACCACTTCGGGAAGCCATTTACCATTAACTTTAGCACGGTACTTGTATTTATCGACATAAAGACCATCCATCGAAACGCCAAAGACACCGGCATAATCGCCATCACCAAAAGCGACATTTGGATACCACTTCCTTTTAAGACCATGACTTTGATATAGATTGTCGGTCGATGTCTTACCGGTATATTTCTCTACCTCGGCTTTACTGACATGAAAATACTCGTATGGATTGGTCCAATAGGAACCATTCCCTCTCGATTCGTCGCCATAATAAGTCCCATTTTTTCTAATATCTAGATGCGTATAATTCTTATCGATATAGGCAATACCGGTAAAGCCAAGTTCATAAGCCACACAACATATAACCTTACTAGGAATTATTTGACCATTTTTATCATAAAAACAACAATCTACGGCCAAACCTTCACTATGTCTACCCGCAAAACCATTTTCTTTTTTATCATAATAAGGACATCGATACCCCGAAGATATGATACATTTACTCGCATGGACTTTAGCAAATAATACCTCTAGTTTATCGACCAATTCCCTACTGATTTTACTAACCCCACAGTGCGGACATTTGAATTCATTGGAATTAAAGTGAGCAGTTATCTGTGTATTATCAGGATATTTAACTACTCCCACAATATCACCCCTAATACATGATATGAAAAAAAGAAAAAGTCTCCTATATTAAAAGACTATTTCTTTACTACTTTATTTAATTGTATCGATCTGATAACCATTTCATCAAAAGCATGCGCAATATTTTGATCTCTACTATTTGTAAGTGAAAACTTAACTAAACAACGTTTGCTATCGTTGATTCTTTTGACAAACTGAATACGATAACCTTCGATAGTTTCGACAATTATCAATCTATTCGCAGCATCTAACATACTACCATCACTTAACCATTCAAATTTGGTCAACAATTTATTTCTTGATAGATAACAAAATTTATCGTATGCCCTAATTTGTCTAAATAAATCTTTAAGTGGTAAATATAAGACATTATCTTTAAAGATATAAAAACTATTATTTGATTGATAGTTTCCATAATCAAAACAAAGATTATCATTCTCATAATACACATCAATATGTTTATCTTCATCACCCGTTGATATTTCAGTTACATAATTATAACTCCCCAAATTATTCTTTAAATACATAATCATTCCCCCCCAAAAAGAAAAAGTTAGTAATAAATTTACTAACAAACTAAATTATAACATATGTTCATCTTTTTGTCAAATTTAGAAGTCGTTTTACTATACACTCGAAAAGCACGAGTAACAATCAATCTGGTGCCGTTGGGGTTGAGGTCGAATAACCCAATAGCAAAAGTAACAGTAAGCAATATACTCACAAACTTATATCATTATATCACATTTCCCTAGTTTTGAAATAAAAATATTAAAAAGAGAATGGGCTAATATATCCCACTATCCACAAATGTGTTCAATTAAAATCCCACAAGTAATCCCACAAATATTTGGCTTAAAATAAGACTTTTATAAGAATTATGTCCCACAACAGTGGGACAATTTTGCATGTGCAAAATAAGCTTGATATCACACTTTCCCTTATGAAATAAGGAAATAATAAGTGTATTGATATCATTCTCTTATGCTCTTGCAAAAAAATAAAAAATATATGAATTTTATGTATGAAAAAATGCTGGAGTTTTCCAACATTTAAATTATTTTTTTGGTTTTAAAGTTTTGCTATAATTTTTATTTGCTACTATGCTTTCATTTTTGCTTAAGTCTAATGTTTGATAAAATATTTCTTCCATTTTTTCTGGACTATCAACCATTTCATACTCTTTATAATAAGATATTAATTTTTGAATAGCTCCTTCAACTGTGTCAAATTCTTCGTATTCAAATTTAGATGCCCTATCGATGATATAAAATTTAAAGATATCTTTAGCTTCTTCAATACAAATATCGCCCATACCAAAATCAATACAAGGTCCTAGATATGGTAGATATTTAATTGATACCTCACTTTTTAATCTTTTATAAATAATATCATTATTTTCAATTGTAAAATACTTTCTTTCAAACTCACTATGACCAATAATTTCATCAGATGGTTCGTTTGTAATCTTTTCGGTATGTATTCTTCCTCTAAGATTATCATTAATCATTCTTCCCATAGTAAACCTCCCTTGTTAATTTAGTATTATAGCACTTAATTAAGAAAATGCAAATATTTTGGTTGGTTATGGTTATATTTTGACCATAATTTCTATATTTTTTGTATACAAAATATCAAGAGCATAAGAAATTGTCCCCTTAGACTATTAAAACCTAGATAAAATATAGGCACTTAATAGGAACAAACTTATTTTGCGCTTGCAAAATTAAACCATAATTATGGTCGAGAATTAATTAAAAATGCTTATTTTATAAGGATTTATTATGGTTGAAGTTATGGTTGATTATATTGGAATCTTTGAAATAAAACTTTTAAAGTCTTTTTTATATTCTTCACACGCTTTCATTATAAAGCCATAGACTTTTGGAGTACATATTTTCTTCATTTCTGAAGCACAAAAAACCAACTATTTCTAGCTAGTTCGTTTATTGCATCTCGGATAAGTTGTCCGAGTTTCCCATCAATCTGGTGCTGAAAGCAGGAATTGAACCCGCAACCTACTGATTACGATTCAGTTGCTC
>CAZEVZ010000044.1:0-8180 GCA_964514935.1 uncultured Muribaculaceae bacterium | reverse complement strand
TAAGTAATGTATATCCCGTAGGAAGTATCTATATTGGGGTAAGTAATACCAATCCAGGAACACTTTTTGGTGGAACTTGGGTATCATTTGGTACCGGTAGAACTTTGGTAGGTGTCGATACATCTCAAACGGAATTTGATACGGTTCAAGAAACTGGTGGGTCAAAAACACATCAACATACATATGGAATTAAATATGCAGAATTATCTAGTGCAGTTAGTTTTTATGGTGCTACAGGTGTGCTTCAAAATGGTAATGGAGCAGGTGCAGGATGGAGCTCTGCAGGCACAATTACTGCTTATTTTAATGGTGGAACTACAGGAACTACTAAATCTGGTAGTGTGACTGCTTATAAATCTACAGCTAACACAAGTGCTACCTCCTCTTTACAACCCTACATAACGGTCTACATGTGGAAAAGAACGGCTTAAAAAAAATAACGGACTTCGTTATTTTTTCTTATCATGATTTATGATTATATTGGTCTTCATTATAAATATCAATACCATTATAAATAGAATCGCATACATAATTACACCAACTGTATTATCATATAAAATATATACGAGCATTGCTCCAGCAAATAAAATATCAACTAAATATATTACCAATACGGTATTACGATGAGATAAATTTAAGTTTAGTAATTGATGATGTAAATGTTCTTTATCTGGTTCATCGATTGGTTTTTTATTGATTATTCTTCTAATGATAGCAAACAATGTATCCATAATAGGAATTGCTAACAAACAGATTGGAGCCAATACGGTTGTAAGGGTAACATTCTTAAAACCAAGCAAGGCAATTACTGCGATAATGTAACCTAAAAACATACTTCCAGAATCACCCATAAATATTTTTGCGGGATTGAAATTATGACATAGAAATCCTAAAGTTGCTCCAAGCATAATAAAGGTAATTACGGCATCTAAATCGAAAGTATGAGTCCATGCGACAATGACAATACCGATAGTAAAAAAGTATATTGAGGAAAGTCCTGCTGCTAAACCATCTAAACCATCAATTAAATTTATGCAGTTGATAATGGCGACGATAAAGAGAATTGTAAGTGGATAACTAACTATACCAAATTCGATATAGAAACCAAAAGCAGATAGATCTCTAATCAATATTTGTCCATAGAAAGCAACTACTGAAGCAGCCAATACTTGAAATAAAAATTTAATTTTGGCTGGTATTGGTTTTATATCATCGACAATTCCTGTAATGATGATGATAATACTACCAATAAGTATCGAATTCATCCGAATAGACATTGTACCAAATAAAATATACCCTAGCAAAAATCCCATATATATACCAAGTCCACCAAGTCTTGGCATCGGTTTAGTATGTACTTTTCTTCCATTAGGAATATCCATTGCTCCAACGTGTAAAGCCACTTTTTTTATGAAAGGAATTATGGCTAACACAAATAAGAATGGAACGACAATCATATATATTATATCTTTTGTATGCATATTTTTTCACCTACTCCGTTGCTAATATCTCAATATTATCAACTAACCATTTCCCCTCTTTATTGACAACTTTGATTGTTGCTAAAGTATTTTTATTATTGGCTGTCCATCTTTCATAAATAATTCCATTGATGACATCTTCAGTACTATCTATAATGTATATATGGCTATCATCACCTCTAAAATAATATGTTTGATATGTAACTAGATTACCTGCTAAATAATATCCATCTTCGGTATAAGCAAAATAACTATCTAAATCACTAATATATTTTTTTATACCATTTTCAGTAAATAAATTATTCATTACTTCATTAAAATTAGTTATTTTTTTATAGACAATATTACCGATATTGATTGTATCTTCTTGACTAACAATAAATTTATTATTGACAACATCGTATAGAATTTTTATATTACCATATAAATTATTGATAATCATTACCTCTTCTTCATGATTGTTACTTTTGGCTATAACTTCATCGTCTTTAAGCGGAACTTCTTTATTGAGATTTCTTTTATCTAATAAATAAGTCGTTACAAGATAAAATATTGCAAATATGCCAATCAAAATCAATACGCCAATTCTATTCATATTATTTTTCATAAGCACCACTCTTTATTTAATTATATTATAAAAAAAAGATTATTACAAGTAGATTAGAAAAGCTAGTACATAAAATGTACCAGCTATGTAATATTCTTAATGCTTTGGTTTAAATAATAATGCCAAGAAGAAGGCAGAAACAACGGCGACACTAATTCCAGCGGAAGTTAAATCAAATATTCCTAATGCTAGACCCATAAGACCATTTTCATTAGCTACGTCCATTGCTCCGTGAATCAATAGATGACCGAATGAAGTTATTGGAATAATGGCTCCTGCTCCGGCATACAATACTATTTTATCATAGATGCCTGCTAAATCTAAAGCTGCGCCAATTACTACGAATAAACTAGTTACATGTCCCGGTGTCAATTTGGTATTATCGAGAATCAGTTGACTTATCATGCAGACAAAGCCACAAAATAAGAAAGCATAAATATATGTGTCCATTACTCTGATACCTCCAAACTAATCGCGTGGGCTATCGATGGAATACTATCTTTTTGAAATACTCGCGTCGGACTGAATATGGCTCCGGTTGGCACAATTAAAATACGCTTGTACTTTCCTTTATGCATCTCGTTTAAAATATAAGATGATAATGTCAAAGCACTAGAACTAGGCCCGGAAGCACCTGCAAATACCGGTTGTTTTTCTCTATCATATAAAATTAACCCACAATCATTATAATTTTTAGATAGATCATATCCATAATCTTTCATATATTCCGTAAGTATTTCTTTACCATAAATACCCAAATCACCGGTCAAAATTAAATCATAATAATCGGGAGTAATTTTTAAATCTTTAAAATGTCGTTTTAATGTATCGGCTGCGGCAATCGCCATTACTGCTCCCATATTATTGACATCGGTTATGCCTTTATCTTGAACAATTCCGGCGGTAACACTGGTAATTTTTATTTCCCCTTTTTTATTAGTAAGTAACAAACTAGCGGCTCCGGTCGAAGTAAATGTCGCCGTTTTCTTTTTAGGAGCTCCATATTCTGTCGGATTTCTGAATTGTCTTTCAGCCACCATATTATGACTACTGGTAGCAACAATAATGTTTTTGGCCATTTTACCTTCGATTAGATTGGCCCCAATCAACAAACCTTCGCCAAAAGTTGCACAAGCACTAAATATACCTAAAAAGGGGATGTTAAAATCTCTCAAAGCGTAGTCTGATGCGGCAATCTGATTTTGTAAATCACCGGCTATTACATAATCGATATCCTTATCAATCAACTTTGCTCTACTTAAAAGTTTGGCAATACTATTGCTCATCATCTTTTCTTCGGCTCTTTCAAAAGTATCACAACCATAATATAGATCCTTATCGTATACCAAATCGATATAATTGGCAATGGGACCATCTTTTTCATAGACAGAAGCAATTGTAAAAGTATCACCGACATAGACATTATTAAATTTTTTCGTCATTCTAACCTCCTAAAAAAATAACTCTCAATATTCCAAATACATATACCGATACGATACCATATAAAATTACTGTTCCGGCTAATTTAAAAATATTGGCTCCAATTCCTAAAACCAATCCCTCTTTTCGATATTCTAAAGCTGCCGAAGTCATCGAATGGGCAAACCCAGTAATTGGAATTATCAATGCACTTTTTAATTTGCTAACCCAACTATCGAATATACCCAAGGCCGTTAATATTGAAGCTATGACAATCAAAGTGAGAATGACTACGACTCCGGCTTCTTTTCGGGGTAAAGAAAACCATAGCATATATCCTCTAAGTAACAATTCAGATAATACTCCAAATATACCTCCATAAATAAAAGTACTTACGGCATTTTTTAAAACATCTTCTTTTGGGGTATACTTGTCTACAATTTCATTATATCTATCTTTCATATAATCACCAATTTTATTTTTGCCTAAATAAAAATAATTATACCCTTTAAGATATAATTATTTCTTTTGACATTTAGGACAATAATATGTTCCTCTAGTACCCACCACTATTTTTACTATTTTTGTTTTACAATTAGGACACAATTCGTCTTTCTTACCATGAACCAATAATTCTTGTTGAAACAATCCAGTTATTCCATTGACAGCCGTATAACTATGGATTGTCGTGCCACCTTTTTCGATGGCTTTAGCCAATATATTCCGAGTATTTTCGATAATATCCAACAAATTCTTCTTTGTCAAATCACATCCCCTAGTCTCTGGATGAATTTTTGATAAAAATAATATCTCATCAGCATAAATATTTCCAATTCCAGTTATGATAGATTGATCTAAAAGTAACGTCTTAATTGCTTTCTTATTATTCATTTTTCTGCTTAAATATTCACTTGTCAACTCTTCATCCCATGGTTCTTTACCAAGTTTGGCTATCGGAGTTTTAGCTAATTCATCTTTTTTTACTAGATGCATCTTACCAAATTTACGGGTATCATTATATCTAAGTTCTTCGGCATTATCCAAAGTAAATATAACATGATCATGTTTAGATAAAGGTTCATCATAATCTTTGATAAAATATTTTCCTTCCATACGTAAATGACTAATAAGATAATAATCATCTAATATAAACATCAAAAATTTCCCTCTTCTAGTAATATCATTGATTGTCTGATTGGCTATTTCTTTGACAAACTCTTCTTTACTTGGATAAGCAATAATTCCATCCCATAGTACCCTACATCTAATAATTGTTCTTCCTTTTACCTTCTCGATCAATCCCTTTTTAACTGTTTCTACTTCTGGTAATTCTGGCATAATCTCACCTACTTTGCATCGTACCAATTACTACCAGTATCGATATCTACGACTAGTGGTACTGATAGTTTTATTGTATTTTCCATAATATTTTTGACAATTTCTTTTACTTTATTTAATTCATTATGCTTGACATTGAATATTAGTTCATCGTGTACTTGAAGCAACATCGTACTGGCTAAATGTTGTTTTTCAAATTCAGCATCGATCTCGATCATCGCTTTTTTCAAAATATCGGCACTGCTTCCCTGAATTGGGGTATTTAATGCCATACGTTCTCCCATACTTCTTTGCATATAATTAGTACTAGACAATTCTTCAATTGTTCTCTTTCGATTCATAATCGTCAATACATAACCATTCTTGTGGGCCTCTTCGATTTCCTTATTCATATAATCTTTAATCCCTGGATATGTTTCAAAATATGTCTCGATAAATTTTTTGGCTTCCTTTGGTGAAATACCAATATCTTCTGCTAAACCAAATGGACTGATACCATAAAGAATGCCAAAGTTGACAGCTTTTGCCTGACGGCGCATATTTTTAGTAACATCTTCCATGCCTACTTTAAAAATATCCATTGCTGTTTTGGCATGTATATCCATATTGTTTTTAAAGGCATTGATAAGTTCATCTACTTGGGCTAAATGGGCAAAAATACGGAGTTCTATCTGTGAATAATCGGATGACATAATAACTGAATCAGTTTCAGATACGAATGCTTTTCTAATCAATTTACCAAACTCGTTTCTTACCGGGATATTTTGAAGGTTAGGTTCAATTGATGATAGACGTCCAGTTCTCGTAATCGTCTGGGTATATATCGTATGAATTTTACCATCATCGGCAACGGCACCAAGAATACCCTCTATATATGTCGTATATAATTTATTTAATAGACGATATTCCAAAATCAATCTAACAATCGGGTATTCGATTAGTTTACTCAAAACATTTTGATCGGTTACATAACCTGTTTTATTTTTTTTAGCATGTGGTAATTTAAGTTTCTCAAACAATATTTCTCCCAATTGTTTAGGACTAGCTATATTGAAAGTACATCCCGCTAAATTATATACTTTATTACTAATATCATCTATTTGTTCTTTGATTGTTTCTTTCATTTCTTCAAGTATTTTCTTATCGACACGAATTCCATTTAATTCCATCTTGGCCAAAACGGTCGATAAAGGTAATTCAATATTTTCATATAAATCAAAGACATTATTATCTTTCATCTTGGTAAGTAAAGCTTGATAACTATCATATATAAACATTGCTTTATTTAAACTTCTTTTAATAAATTCTTCTTCAGTTATTTTTTCTTTCTTATCATAGATAGGAATATTATAATTGATACTATTAGCAAAATAGCCAATATCGTCTTTTACAGAATAGTTTAGTAAATAACCGGCAAGCATCGTATCCATAAGACATTTTGGTATATATAAATTTCTCTTTTTAAAACTAACATACAATTTCTTATAATTATAGGTATAAATATCGATATCCTTTAAAAAGTCTGTATTGGTCAAATCTTCACCTTTAATATAGATATGAATTTTTTCATTATAAATACTCAATCCTAAAATATTAGCATTATGATAATTATCATTATCCAATTCTAAATATAATGATACCGCACCAGTTATTTTAATGCTATCTACATCACTAACTAGCTGATATTCAATCTTTTTATTATCTGCTACATGGTTGTTTTTTCGAAGTAAAGAATGGAAATCTAGATCATTAAATATCGTTATCAAATCTTCCGTTTCTTCACCACTATATCTAATATTATCGAAAGATGTATCGATTGGTACCTCTCTATATATCGTAGCAATATCATAAGACATATAAGCATTATCCTTATCATTAACTAGTTTATCATGGACACTACCTTTAATATCATCGATATTATTATATACGCCATCTAAAGATCCATATTGTTGTAGTAATTTAATGGCAGTCTTTTCCCCTATACCTTTTACTCCTGGAATATTATCTGAAGCATCACCCATAAGACTTTTTAGATCAATCATCCGAATAGGTTCTAGACCATATGTCTCAAAAAATACTTGTTTATCCATTCGAATATAATCTTTTGGTTTTAAAAGTTTGACAGATACATCATCACTTATCAGTTGTAACAAATCTTTATCACTACTTATAATTGTTGCTATATATTCATTATTCTCATCTACTTTTTTAGCAAAGGTTCCAATAATATCATCTGCTTCATATCCCTCTAATTCGAAATATTTTATTCCCATTGCATTAAGTATCTTTTTAGCAATTGGAAATTGTATTTTCAAATCATTTGGTGTCTCATCTCTTTTACCTTTATAATAATCATATTTTTCATGTCTAAAAGTTTTTCCTATATCGAAAGCAACCATCATATATTCCGGTTTTTCTTCAGCAATTATTTTATTTATCATATTGACAAATCCATATAGGGCATTTGTTGGAAAACCTTCTTTATTTGTCATGACACTACCTGAATACAAAGTTGCATAAAAGCTACGAAACATCAGATTATTACCATCGACAAGAATTATTTTTTTCATAACCATCACCTATGTATATCATATCATAAAAAAACATCTAAATAAATAACTTTCCACTAGTAATAGTTGGCAGTTTTTATTTAGATGAGTATATTTTAATATTGTTATGCCGTTCTTTTCCACATATATACCGTTATGTATGGTTGCAAATTGTTATGAGCAGCATTGCCACCCACATATGAAGAATAACCAGTGCTCCAATTCGCTTTAGAATCTTCTACCAGTTTTACTCCCCATCTTAAACTAGTCCCATCTTGCGCAGTAACAAATGTATTATGTCTATGTGAAGGCATTTCATCTATTGTTAATGTGTGATTATATTCCCCTGCTGTTTCATTGATGGCAAATGTTTTACTAGTACTATTACTATCTGTTCCAGTACCAACCCCAATTAAGGTTCTTCCTTCACCAAATGATACCCAAGTGCCACCAAAAAGTGTTCCTGGATTTGTATTAGTGACACCAATATATATGCTTCCTACAGGATATATATCGTCTGGCACGATTGTCTCCAATGCAGAAACTCTAGCCGCTAAACTAGTATAATCAGTGGCCGCACCATACACTTCATCTAATGCATCTTGAACATTCGTAGATCTCAATCCACTCGTCGTATTATCATAGCCAACCGTATTAGATTGATACATCGTTGTGGCGGCATACGTTGCTCCACTAATGATAAATACATCTAATAACAAAATTAACATTAACTTGGCATTCTTTTTCCATATATTTTGCATCTTTATCACCATTCTGTCCTTAAGT
>CAZEVZ010000043.1:0-8424 GCA_964514935.1 uncultured Muribaculaceae bacterium | reverse complement strand
TAATTTAAGGCAATAGCCGTAAAAAACATATATATGAATATGAATACTAAAAATAATCTTATCATAAATGCTCCACCAAAGGCATCTCTCATAGTTGGTCACCTACTTTTTTTATATTTTTTTACTATTTAACGCATGCAGTGCCGTTCCATCTACCACCAACTGCTTCACATGAAGATTTTGAATTGGCATTAACTCCACCCCATAAACCACTAATGCTATTTTGAATTTGTGGCCACATAAGTGCTAAAATTGCTCCAATTACACCAATAGCTACCAAAGTTACAACGGTCATTGATACTTCACCGGTTGCTTCTTTCATTGTTTCACCTCCCTTACTATATTACGATTATAACATATTTTCATCTAATAATCTATGCTAGCCACCAATCATCGAGAAGGCAGCAATTAACATAAGAATTAACGATACGCCACCAGTACACATTAGCATTGTCATAGTTTGCTTTTCCATGTGTTCTAGTCTAGCTTTATATTTTTGCTCCCTGGCTTTTAACTGAAGCGCAGAAACAGTTTTTGAAAACGATAGCATTTGCTCATGCTTTTTTTCTTGTTCACCAAGACTCAAGCGATACAACAATCTCATCATACGCATCGAATCTCTTACCGGGTATCTGTTGGCAAAATCCATATAAGGATCAACTGTCGAATCCCCGGCTTCAATTTTTTGAACTAATTCTCTTAATCCAGGTTTGAAGACATCTGGGGCATCTTCGATTGATCTGGCTAAAGCTACTGGTACGGTATAATGTTGGACCAATACTTCCAAACTTTTTAAATAATATGGAAGTAAGGAATCGATGGTATTTAGATGTTTTTTATAGAAACTCTTTAAATCGATATATTGTGCTTTAAAGACTAAATAACCGATTACAATAGCTATCAAGATATATAATGGTTTTAGATTGGTAATGAAGAAGAAGAGGATAATTACTATTGTACCTAAACCTCGCATTACTCTTTTTCTAAATACTTGATTAACATCGTATACTCTATCGCCATATTTGGCTCTCAACAAGAATTCGTAATCTTTTTCTTGTAATAGACCAAACACTCCTTTATTTTCACCAAAAAATTTGGAAGTTGAGATTGTACCATTATAGATAAGTACAAAGAAGACAATAACACTAATTATCAATATTTCGATATACATTTTACTCAGCCCCCACATTCTCGTTATAGTATTTCTCACCTTTTATTAGGAAATAACTATTTATAAATACGACACCATGTACTAGGATGCGCATCAATAGATTATCTAACATTTCAATATAACTATCTATTCCTATTATTAACTGAATTAGCATAATCAATGAGTATAATGAGATACCAAAGACTAAAAATTGACGATGGAATTGCTTTCTATCTGAACGGTCACGATATACACCTTCGATTAAGATATCGATATCGCTAAGCATATTATCAAATGTTTCTTCGGTATTTTTAGCACCTTCTTTAGTTACTTGTAAGAACAATTGATGCATGTTCTTAACCATATAATATGGATATTTAGAATTCATATAATTGATGGAATCGGTGACATCACCTTTTTCATACGATAAAGCTATCATTGTTTTAACATCGGTTAAGACTGGATCTTCAAGAACACCAGATTCGACAACGCCTTCAAGTGATTTAACAAATGACTGCGTGGTATTGAATTCCATGATGGTATTGGTTGTATATACCTGTATTTGTTCAAAGATAAATTCACTATATTGTCTTTTACATCTTAAGTATGTTATGTATGGTATTGTCGATACGGCTATTATGGCATAGACGATTACGACCACTAAATTATAGAAATATAGGTAGCCAATGATACCAGCGCCAACGGCAAAAGCAACGGCTTGAATCGTATATTGCCTCGTCGAATATTCAAGGCCTAATTCCTTTATCTTTTCACGCATTACTTTGTACGAATAAGGTGCATATGTATCGTAAGCGTTGTTTGCTTGTTCTTTGATAAATTTATATACTCCTTCACCTGAAGAATTACGATATGTAACAACAAAGATTAGGATTATTCCAATTAGTATAAATTCCATTATATCACCTACTTTCTTATTGAATATTAACTTGATTTACTCCATTGGTAGGAGGATTGATATTATTTTGTGGCATTGGATTTGCCATCGTATTTTGATTATTCGGTATTTTAGTTGGAGGGTTTACACTATTTTGAATGTTTGGATATGTGACCTGATTACTATTTGATATCGGTACTCCAACTTGATTATTCATATTGACATTAGGAACAGTT
This sequence comes from uncultured Muribaculaceae bacterium, assembly GCA_964514935.1. Lineage (GTDB taxonomy): Bacteria > Bacillota_I > Bacilli_A > RF39 > UBA660 > RUG705. The sequence goes on along the minus strand of CAZEVZ010000043.1, from coordinate 6,143 downwards.
CTATTAGTAATATTTTGATTATTATTTATAGATACTGGCCTTATTTGTTTCGGATTGGCAATGCCTGAATTATTGTTTGCGACTATATTCTCGGTTTGCAAAGAATTATCTATGGTATAATCTTCTTTTTTGTCTGAATCATCCATCGATTTAAATTCCTCTCTAACTAAAATGTCCGGTTGCATTATCAAGCCTTGGCTTTCCAAATATCCAAGCAAATACTTTGTTGGATTATGGATAGTAATATGACCATCAGGTGTTTTTTTGTACAGGGTATTAGATTTAGGCTCATTTTCTTCAGTTACGTAGAATTCGACAACTTCAGATATTTCACGATGGAACTTTTGTCTTTCAGGGCTATAGTAGGCTTTGATGTGAACACCCAACTGAACGTATCTGTGTATGCTTCTTAAAAATTGCTCTAAATCGATGTTACTTTCAAGCAAACTATACAATCTAGAGGGAATTGAAGCAGCTTTATCGGCATGGATCGTCGATAGAATGTTATGACCTGATGAAATAGAGTTTCTAACAGCCATAACGGCTTCGGCACTTCTAACTTCGGATAGCAATATCCATCTAGGATTTTGACGCATACAGGTAACCAACACATCGGAATAACTAGCAATATTGTTGGTTTTCATGGCGACGATATCTCTGGTGGGAAATATTTTATCCAGATGAAGCTCCAAAGTATCCTCGATAGTAATTATTTTTTCATTTTCTTTGGTGTGCGATGCTAAATATTTGATGAATTCTGTTTTACCAGAACCAGTTTCTCCACTAACTAGGATATTGCAGTGTCCCTCGACACATTTCATTAAGAAATCATGAATATCCAATCTAATATAGTCATCAGCAATAATTTGATCTTTGACTAATCTTATTTTAGCGGGAGTTTTACGAACAAGCAAAGCAACACCATTTTTCGCAATTGAATCATGAACAAAATTAAGTCGCAGTTCAGCACTTTCAGCATCTAAAAATGGATTGGCCATATTAAATGATTTACCCATAGTATTAGCACACTGAAAGGCAATTTTTTCAACTAAAGTATTATCAATGCCTGTATTTTCAACACGGTATACACCTTTAGATAATGTCTTTATCCATACTTGTCCACCATTGCTATATGATATATCGGTGACATCATCATTATCTAGGAATTGTTTAAGTGGTCCAAAATCGACCTGTTGAAATTGTACATCCATGTGTATCACTCCCTATTATTCTTATTTTTTATTATTCTTCAGTAGTTGTTTTATTCTTTTTAGCTAATTCTTGTTGTTCCATTTCATTAAGTAAAGATTCATATAATTCTTTTTGACTATCAATTTGTTTAATACTTTTTAGAACATATTCATATAGATAACTACTTGTTACTTCAGTAGCCGTAGTATCTTTGGCATCAAACTTTTGTGTATTAGGTACCAATGATATTTCTATTTCAGCATTTGTATTATAATCAATCAAATAATTCATACTGGTAAATAGTAGATATTTTGATTCTGGTAATGAGAAATATACGAAAGCTGGCGTTCTGTCTTCTTCAGTATTTTCAAAGACATTACGACCGCTTGAATCTTTGACACCCAAAATTTCTACGTTATCAAAGTATTCACCATATACGACTTTGTTACCATCGATTAGTTTGACATAGACATCGACATTGTTTCCTGGCATTATCGAATTACCATAAGTAGTTGTCGTATCTACAGGAAAACTAACCAATCTTTCTCCTTCATTGATATCGTATAATACCGCATCAGGTAAACTTGATTCATCGATCAATAAATCATAATAGAACAAACTACCTTCAGCAATCATCGTATTATAGTTGCTATACTTTCCTACGATATCGTCGTAATCTTTAAAGTATTGTCCCAAAATAAATGATTCTGGTACTTGAGTACGTGATACCATTTCCTCCGTTATCAATGTTTTTGGTTGTATTGTTTGATTTGCATAATAGACAGTTCTTAGTGCTGTCTTTTGATTGATTCTTGCATTGTATCCCACAAAGAGAATTACTAAGCATGCAAGTACCCCTAAAATTGTTACTGTGTTTTTGTTTTTTAAGAATTTACTTAATCCTTTCATTTCTTATTCCTTCCTTTCTTTCTTTATATCATTATATTTTTATGGTCTAGATGATCCGTGCTATTCTATATCATTTTTAGATAGTGGTTGACCATCTTTATCTCTGTACAAGATATTTCCTTTATTATTTTTGCATGAATAGGCATATTGATCTGTTTTTCCTTTTATTTTGCCTTCATATTTTAATTCGGTAACACATAAGTTCTCGTTTTCTGGTGGTAATGATAAATCAAAATCTACCTCGTATTCATCAACAGTTCTTCCAGTTATATCTTTATATACAGCACTGCCATCAGCATGTACACAACGATATATTTCTCTACCATTTGTGTCCTTTCCAACAGTGATTTTTAATTCGCAAGTGGTATTGTCAATAATCTCCTGTTCGCCAATTGTGACGTTTGTTCCTTCGTTGATGATATAGCCTTTCTTTTCTTTATCTAGTTCGGTTCCTTCCAATATGGCTGATAATTCATTGACAATATTAACTTGGGTTGTTTCAACATCACTCGTATATGTATATATGTTATAGCCACTGGTTTTATCATAGATACGAAGGCTTACTTTAGGTGGTGTTTCATTTATTTGATAAAAAACAATGTCATAATTTCCTTGACCAAAGGTCGATGTCTCCGTAAATCTTCTGGTAAAGTTTTCTACGAATTTTTCCTGACTTATTTTAAGTTCACCAGTAGTTCTATAATAAGCTATATCAACCGCTTCAAGCATCGAAGCCTCGGTAGCATATTTTAACGTATAATAGTCTTGTTCATTGCTGACAGTAATATCGTTAAATAACATTATGATAACGATACCAAACAAGCCTAACATAATTAGTCCAACGGATGCGAATGACCATTTCATTATCCACACACCTCCGTTATTTTCTTACATTGTTCCCAATTAGCATTGGCTGGGCCGCAACCTAAAGCATAAAATGATTGACACCCATTTCTTGAGACACCGTAATTACCACTGATAAATTTACTTGTTCCATTAGTATTCATCTTTATCCAGCTATTATATATACCATTATGGTTAACATCAGCATTGTAATTTCTAATTCTTTCAGCGCTATAATCATTGTTAGTAATATAGGTTACCTTGGAAAATGATTCGTCTAGGTCCTGGCTATTAAGTTTATCTACTTGCCCTTTTGAATTAGTAACTTTGGTAGCATTATTTTTGCGATCATATCTGCTATACCAAAAGCCATTGGAATCCATTCCATTTGGGAAAGGTTCGGTATAATCGATTGGACGATAATAGAAATTATAGCCTTCGATTATAGTTGTTCCAGTTCCATTTTTTCCCTGTACTTCTTTGTAAAATCCTTGTTTAACGCTAAATGTTAAATATAATGCTAGGCGACAGCCATTTTCCCTTCTCACTGTTTGCTTGGCGCCTTCAGCTGTTCTTGTTAATTTATATATTGAACCACCATCAGCTTTTCGTGCTAAGAAATCGCCCCAAAAGATTCCATCATCAGTTTTAGTTGGATAGTTATCAATTAACGAAATACATAATTCTTCACTAAGGGCTGGTCTACTTAATTTAGGCAATAAATTATACTTAAGTAAATCCGTCGATTTGGTGTTTAAGGGAACAAAATACTGTCCTATTTGAACTTTAGTTCCATTATCATTAACATATATTTCTGGTATTTTAGTGTATGTATTTTTTTCATCGTTAGTCATTTCATTTTCATATTTTACTTTACCTGTTTGTGGGTCGATATATGCAGGTCGCAAATTATATCGATATTTCATAGTTACCGTCTGCCAAATAGTACTGCTATTTCTATTTGCTGGTTGCGATGTGCCATAATCGACATATTTAGAACTTTCGTTGACAGCAATTGTCGGCTCACCATTTTGAACACCCTTATTAATATCATTAACATCTTGTCTATATCCTGTATACGATGGTTCCACGTTGACAGAATGGGCAAGTTGGTTTAGTTTTCTATCAGCTTCATCACGGCATTCAGATGCTTCCACTTCACACGGCCTGCATTCAAGCACAGTTACAGTTTTTGTTTCAGGGCATTGAGTAACATAGGAAAACTCTGCGCGATGATCAAAACCTCTTGAATCTGTATACCAATATACCGAAGTGTGTGTACATTCTTTATAAATAGTTATGTTTTTAGTTACATATTCACCATAAAGACATTCTGGATTAACAGTGACATAAAACGTCTTTTTATATTCCTCGTAAGCATCAATGCCGATAAACTTACCTGAAATGAGTGCTATCTTATTTTGGAGCATCGATGCCGAGCCAAGAAAATTGCCATTCGTATCATATAAATCCTCTTTTAGCATCATCTCTTCGGTTTCTTTACTTTGTTTTACATTGCAATAAACATGTCTTCCTACGGCACATCCCTCACCGACATAATCGTTGTTGTTGGAGCCCGGAAGTACGCATGTTGTTCTAATTATGTGTCTACTCATTGCATATGTGTTATGCATATTATAGTTAAATGAGCATGCAGCCAACACTATTATTAAAATTATTTTAAGTGATTTTTTTTTCATTCTAATCGCCTACTTTTTGCAGAATATTTTGCGAATATTATGATACTGATGATTAGAACTATAATAAACGTAGCAACTATGACTACCTGAAGAACATTATTTTCAATATATGTTTTTATATTCTCAAGTGTATTTGAAATTTTATTTTCTGTATTATCTGTACTATCTGAAGAATCATCTTCTTTTTTACTTACTTTATCTTTTTTATATGCTTCAAGTCTAGATTTGAATGTTTCTTCATCGATTGTCTTATCATATTCCTTTTGGCATAAAACAAAATCTTCATAGCCTTCACATAATGGACTATAGGCATAACGATTATCTTTTTTTATTGTTAATGTATCCATTTTTACCATAACATTTTCGCATTCACCATATATGGCTATGATAGCATATTCGTAACTGGTATTTTTGTAATTCTTAATCGTATGGGTTAATATTTTTTTATCATCTGAATAGGTCATATTACTATTTTTTAATTCTTCTTCTGTTTTAAAGAGCCATGTATATCTTTCATAATATGGATTAACTAAAGTTATCGTAAAGTCATCGGTATCATAGTTATACTTATAACTAATTTTAAATTCTTTTTCAATGGCTTTAAAATCACTTTCACAATCGGCATATACGGCTAGAGGTAATAAGATAAATAAAGTTATAGTGAAAAATATTTTTTTAATGATATTCATAATTACCTCCTTTGGCCTATTTGTCTACTATTGAAAGTATATCATAATTTTGATAAAAAAAAAAGACTTTTCATCTTTTTTCTTGGAAATACTTCTCGATACTATAGGTTAAATTTGAGATAAGTTTGTCTTGGTGTTCCTCATGGGTTAATCGATATCGATCATCGGGATTAGAAAGGAAACCTACTTCAATTAGGACTCCTGGTTCAGTGATATTTTTGTACATATAATAAGTACCATTGTATTTAGGTTCTCTAACATTCCAAGTTTTCTCTTTGATGTATTTAGTTAGTGATGTAGCAATTATTTCATTTTCTTTATTCTTATTGTTATAAAATATTTGTAATCCTTTGTATCTCGTATCTGCTAGATAATTAACATGAATCGAAAGATAGATATCTGGTTTTGTTTTGTTGATAAGATATGCTCTACTTATTAAATCACTTCTTTTTCGATTTTGTTTTCTAATAGATAAGTCTTTATCGGTTTCTCTAGTCAAATAGACAGTAGCTCCTTTATTTTCTAATGATTCTTTTAGTTTTTTACATAGTAAAAGATTGATATCTTTTTCATATATTTTTTTATAAGTAGTACCCGAATCTAAACCACCATGTCCAGGATCTAAATAGATGGTTTTACCTAATAGTGTATATTCATTTGAGGCAGCATAGGTTTTTGAGATAATGAATATGGATAAGAATAGTCCTAATATCAATAACAATTTGAATTTATTCATACTATATAATATGCAATAAATTTCTAAATTTTCAAATCAAGTGCAACATTAGTGATAAATTTAATATCTAAATTA
>CAZEVZ010000042.1:5061-8711 GCA_964514935.1 uncultured Muribaculaceae bacterium | reverse complement strand
AGACTAAATTCTTGCAGCACATAACTAAACTGGAATTTACTTTTTCAATTCACAAAAATAAAAAATATGTAAAAAATTATAAAATAGTCTTGATTTTTACATTTTTTTTTGGTATTATTTTAATAGTAAGGAGGATAAGAAAAAAATGGAAAACAGAAATGGACAAGGAATATTCTATGGAGTAATTGGAGTAGCAACTCTAGTTGTAGCTATTATTGGTGCTACATTTGCATACTTTAGTGCAACAGGTGCTAATAACAATACGACTGTTGCTGGTAATACTGCTGAGGCTGTAGCTTTGGATTTGACTGTTTCAAGAGTATCTCCGATAGAAGCTAATGCTGCTGGTAAATTAGTACCTCTTAATGCTGTTAATGTAGGAGAAAATGAAACTGGAGCTAATGTAAAAACTATTCAGATGGGCGCTGCTTTAACTGCTAGTTGTTTTGATGGGTCCAATGTAACGTGTCATGTTTATAGTGTAACAGTAACTAGTGATAGTAATGCTTCTTTAGGTATAACAAGTACAATTAATTTGAGTTCTCAGGCACCTAATATTCATTGGATGCAATTGACAGATGCAACTCATGCAAAAGAAAATTACACTTCTGATGATATTAAAGATGCTGGTTCTGACGTTGCCTTTGTTTCTGATACTTTAGATGCAACTCACAAGTCAAGAACATATTACTTTGTTGTATGGGTTGAAGAAACTAACGCATCACAAGGAACTGATGCTAATAAGCAATTTAGTGGAACTGTTTCATTTAATGTAACTGGTAATAATGGTACATCTGGTTTAACAGCTACATTTAGTTAATACTTATAGTGCTTAAAAAAAGAATTAATGTCGTAATGATATTAATTTTTTTTGTTATATCTGTTGCAATTTTAAGAAAAATTTGGTAAGATTGATATAGTAAGGTGAGATAGATGAAGAAGAATAATTTTTTGTTTATTATATCAGTATTAACTTTAATATTTATTGTGCTTGGGGCAACGTTTTCATTCTTTAGAGTTGAAGCAAGTAGTAGTGAAGGTGCTGTAACGGTCGGAGCGGCTAATTTGAATATCGTGGTTGATGTACAGCCATTATACATTGGGAAAGTTTTAATACCACTTGATAATGATAAAGTTATGACAGCGTTTAATAATAGCTGTGTTGATAATAATGATAATGGTGCTTGTCAAGCTTATACGATAAGTATTGATAATGCTGGGCAAAATGCTGATTATGCAGGAATTATTAACTTTACTTTAAATGGTATTACTAATTTGAATTATATGGTGTTAGATGAAAATAATAATGTATATCAAGATATAACTAATATTGTTAGTGGAACAGATCAAAGTTTGGGTCCAGAGTTTAACTTATTAGATGGTGGAAGTAAAAATTATACGCTCATTATTTGGGTCCCTAATTTTAATAGACCACAAGATACAGAAGATGCAGGTGGTAGTTTTAATGCTGCAGTTACTTATGAGACATCTTATGGTAGTAGGATTACTGGTACTTTTTCTGGTAGTAATGGTTAGGTGATAGGTAATGGAGAATAGTTATAATAAAACGGTTGTTATAGGTTTATTTATCGGTGGTATAATATTTATGATAATGGGATCTACCTTTGCTTATTTGGCTGCTACGGGCGCAAATAATCAAAATGGTATAAGTGGTAGTACTTTAAATTTTAGTACAACAATGACAATTACAACACTTAAGAGTGGGAATATGATACCGGTAGATGATAGTTTAATCGATGATACGTTAAATAGTGTTAATCAATGTATTGATGTTAGAAATAATAGGATATGTTCTTTGTATCAGGTTACTTTAACTAATAGTGGTAATGCAGTAGATGTAACTGGTTATTTAAAGACTGTTAGTAATGGTTATACATCAGGTAATTTGAAATATCAGTTGTTTAGTTATGCTAATAGTACTTATACGGCTGCTACTGATATAAAAACGGTTCCTACGAGTGCTAATGGAACAAGTAATTTTACTTTGAATAATAATGCTATTAGTATCAGTTTAAGTGATGGTACCGCTAGTAATTATTCAGCAAATTATTATCTAGCTATTTGGATTAGTGATACTGGTGGTAATCAGACAGGTGATATCAATAAATCATATAGTGGTAGTTTAGTATTTACATCAACTAGTGGTAATACGATATCAGCAAGTTTTAGTTAAATATGGAGGTAGTTAACTATCTCTTTTTTGTACGAGATGGCGAAATAATTTTGAAAAATAGAAAGTTATTTCGGTAGAACGAAATAACTTTACAAAAACAATTTTTTGTAATACAATGTATATAGAGGTGACTATTATGCTAATTAGAGAAAAATATTTATCACAAATAAGAGGATTTTATGATTCTAATTTAATTAAAATTTTAGTTGGAATAAGGAGATGTGGAAAATCGGTCATTTTAGGGCAGATAATAGATGAACTTAAGAATAAGAAAAAAGTCGATGATAGACATATTATTTATATTAATTTTGAATTTGTTGAAAATGAAAAATATTTAGATTATAAAGAACTTAATAAATATGTTAAAAACTGTATTATGGATGATAAAATGTATTATTTATTTTTAGATGAAATTCAAAATGTTGATAATTTTGACAAAGTAATTAATTCTTTGAGGGCTTCTTTAAAGAATATAAGTATATTTATAACCGGATCAAATAGTACATTATTATCAGATGAATTATCAGATGTTTTATCTGGGAGATATGTTTCTTTTTATATAAATCCTTTATCTTATAAAGAATATATTGATTTAACTGGTAGGGATGGAAAAGATTTAAATTCATTTTGGGATTATGCAAACTGGGGAGGATTACCTAATCGATGTGAATTTAATAATGAAATCGATATAAAAAATTATTTACATAGTGTATTCGATTCGATTATTTTAAGAGATGTAGTAAAAAGATTAAAATTAAAGGATACTGTTCTATTCAATATGATATTACAATATTTAATTGAGACGACAGGTAGAGAATTTTCAGCGGAGAATATTTGTAAATATCTTGAAAAAGAGTATAAAAAGATATCAACTGAAACATTATATCAATATACTGATGCACTGTGTAAAGCATTAATATTAAGAAGGATATATAGATACGATATAAGTGGTAAAAGTGTTTTAAAAACTTTGAATAAATATTATTCTGTAGATTTAGGAATTGCTCAAATAAAGAATAATAATCCAGAATTTAAAAAATATATTGTTTTGGAAAATATTGTTTTAAATGAACTTATAAGTAGGGGATACGAGGTATTTATTGGTAAAACAAAAAATGGTGAAGTGGATTTTATCGCAAAAAAAGATAATAAGACAGAGTATTATCAAGTGACATACCAATTAGACGGAATTAATAAAGAAGAAACAATAGAACGTGAATTTGGTGCATACAAATACATCGATGATAATTATCCAAAATATGTTATTTCATTAGATAATTTCGATTATTCTAAAGATGGAATAATTCATTTAAATTTATTAAATTTCTTGTTGGATGAACAAAAATAGTTTATTTGAAATTATAAATATTAGAGTGGTTATTTCCACTCTTTTTCATTGATTTATGGCTAGTGGAAGAAATCGGTATCAAGCCGCGCGTGACCGTTATCGGCCAAA
>CAZEVZ010000042.1:0-5051 GCA_964514935.1 uncultured Muribaculaceae bacterium | reverse complement strand
TATAATGATTATTTCCATTTTTTTTAATTGCTTTATGATTATTAGTGATGTATAATTAAAATAGGGAGATATAGATAAGGGAGTGAAGTAATGATTTCGAAAGTATTTGCTAGTATGGGATTTTCAGTATGTGGATTATTTTTTATGATATTGATACTGATAATGTATTTAAGTAAGAAAAAATATAGTCAAAGTGAGAATAAGGGATTTATATTCTTGCTTACTTTTACGATGCTATTACTAATAATAGAGATATGTTATGTCTATAGTATGCATGTTAAGAGTAATTATATGGAGTATTATTGTAGACTTTATTTAAATGGAGTACTGGTATGGTTAATTGGGTATATTTATTACATTATATTACTTGGTACTAGTGAATACGAAATAGAAAGAAAAAAGAAAATTAGAAGGAGATATTTTTTAGTATTGTTAGTTATTGCAGTAATTACTTCGATTGTTTCTAATTTCTTACCACTTAAATATAATACAGCAGTTAATGATATATATTCTTTTGGAGGATTAGCAACACTTTTTGTATATGCGGTTGGGTTTACTTCGGCAACAGTAATGTTTATCTTAGCAATGTTAAAAAGATTTAAATATCCAGAAGCAAAAAAGATACCAATTCGTTTTGCTTTTATTTTAATAATTGCATTGTTGATTGGACAAGTAGTAACGGGATATGATTATAATATATCGACTAGCTTACTTAGTTTTATGGTAGCAACATTGTATTTTACAATTGAAAGCCAGGATAGTAAATTACTTAATGAAGTAAAGGAACTTAAGGAAGAAGCGGATATGGCCAATAAAGCCAAGACCGAGTTTTTAGAAAATATGAGCCATGAAATTAGGACACCACTTAATACGATTTTAGGTTTTAGTGAATCGATACTTGGTCAAAAAACGCTTACGAAAGAGATAGTTCACGAGGATGTTGGTAATATTCATGTTGCTAGTATTGCTTTACTTGATTTGATAAATAATATTTTGGATGTTTCGAGAATTGAATCAGGAAAAGAAAAATTAGTAGAGAGAGAATATGAACTACAGGATTTGATATTTGAGATTAATAGTATTTTTAGGGGTAAATTAAATAATAATGAAATTACTTTTGAGATAAATGTCGATAAGGAATTACCTAGGAGATATTACGGGGATTATCAAAAGATATGTAAAGTAATTGTCAATATTTTAACTAATGCTTTGAAGTATACGAATTATGGTAAGATTACTTTAGATGTAAATAAGGATAAAAATTTAGAGGATAAATTTGGATTTGAAATTGTTATTTCGAATACTGGTCATGCGATGAAACATGAACTATTCAATATGACTTTTGAGGATTTTACAGCGATTGGAGATAAATTAGACAATACGGTGGATAGTACGATTTTAGGTTTTATTGTAGCCAAAAAATTAGTTGAATTATTAGGGGGAAGAATTGAATTTTTAAATGAAACTGGTAAGGGTACTAAATACTTTGTCTACTTTAGTCAAGGGGTTATCAATGAGGATAAGATAGGGGATATCTTTGAGGATAACAATAAGGATGTTCCAGAGAATAGAGTATTGGATTTAACTGGTAAAAAGATATTGATTGTCGATGATAATTTGGTTAATTTAAAACTGACAGCACGATTACTCGAAGGATATAAGGCTACCATTGAGACTGCTAAGAGTGGTTACGAGTGTGTTGAAAAGGTAAAGACAACGAAATATGATTTGATTTTCTTAGATCATATGATGCCAGAGATGGATGGGGTAGCAACATTAAATATTATTAAACAGGGAAGTTATAGTATTCCACCAGTAATTGCCTTAACGGCTAATTCTTATAGTGGAATTAAGGAAAAGTACTTGGAGGAAGGATTTAATGATTATTTGGCTAAACCAATAAATTATAAAGACTTGAATAAACTTATGCATAATTATTTTGATAAGGAGTAGGAGGTATATATGAAAACAGGATTAGTACTGACAATTGGTAGTTTGTTTTTTATGATATTACTACTTATTTCTTATTATTTACAACAAAGGATGTCATCGATTGGAAGTAAGTTATATCGGATGTTGTTAATTATAATCATTGTTCTTTTAGTTACAGAGATAGTTGGATCGTTCTACTTTATTTATGGAGATTCGATGGTTATACATAATATAATACTTAGGGTACACTGGTCGACAGGAATATTTTGGTTTATGATGCTATACTTCTATAGTGTATGTTTTTTAAAGGATATAACGGCAACTTCTTTTGTGGAACTGATTAAACAGGATGGTCGTTGTAGATTATTTGCAATATTTTCTTTGGTATATTTGATTATTTATCTATTTTTACCTTTTAAGGAAATGAATTATGATACATATACATACATACCTGGATTGGCGGCACAGTTTATTTTGATATATTGTTTTGTTTCAGTAATACTAATTATTTTACTGATGGTAAGGAGAAGGAAGGAAATATCTAGAAGGTATAAGTGGGCAACGGTTATAATGCTTTTAGAATTGCTGGTAATCTTTTTGTTCCAAATAGCATTTCAAAGGGCAGCAGTATTGGGCTTAGGGGCTGCTTTACAGATGTTCTTTCTATACTTTTATATTGAAAATCCGGATTTGTTGATGATATCCGATTTGGAGAGATTAAAAGAGGAGACAGATAGGGCAAATTTGGCTAAGACAGATTTCTTATCTAATATGAGCCATGAGATTAGAAGTCCAATGAACGCGATTGTTGGGTTTAGTGAAACGATACTTAATGATCCGAATTATGATGAGGAGAGTGTTCGAATCGACGTTGAACATATAGCAACAGCGGGGGGTAATCTACTCGATATTATCAACAATATATTGGATATTTCAAAGATCGAATCTGGTGATGAGACAATTAGTGAACGTGATTATTCAATCGGTAATATTGTAATGGAGTTAGCAAGTATTATCGAAGCGAGAATTGCCAATAGACCAATTAAATTAATTACCGATGTCGATAAGGATATTCCAATAAAGTTGTATGGTGATCCGACAAAATTATTTCAAATTCTTTTGAATATTATGACCAATGCGGTCAAGTATACAGAAGTTGGTAAAATTAAACTGGTAGTTACGAAAGAAATAAAGGGTGGTAATGTATTACTTAAATTTAAGGTAAGTGATACGGGTTATGGTATTAAAAAAGAGGATTACGATAAGTTATTTGAGAAATTTTCAAGGCTTAATTCAGCGACAACTAATGAGATTGAAGGTACCGGATTAGGACTAGTAATTACTAAGAAGTATGTCGATCTATTAGGTGGTAAGATTTGGTTTGAAAGTGAATACGGGGTAGGAACTACTTTCTATGTCGAAGTGACACAGAAAATTGTCGATAGTACTCCGATTGGCGATATACGTGAATCGTATGCGATAGATAAGGATATTGAATACTTGGATTGCTCTAATAAAAGAATTATGATTGTCGATGATAATGAACTAAATTTGAAGGTAGCAGAGAAGTTGTTGTCGGCATATAACTTTAAAATAGATGCGATAAACAATGGTAAGGATTGTGTATATAAGATTAAAGAAGGTCAGGAATACGATATGATTTTCTTAGATCATATGATGCCAGAAATGGATGGTTTGGAAGTAATTCATATTCTTAGAAAGTTAGAGGATTATAGAATTCCCCCAATTATTGCTTTGACAGCCAATGCGATTACCGGTGTTAGAGAAATGTATTTGGAGGAAGGGTTCGATGAATATTTATCAAAGCCGATAAATATTGCTGAATTGAATAAATTAATTATCAAATATTTTGGAAATAATAAAAGTTAGTACTTGTGTGGTGCTAACTTTTTAGGTGAAAAAAATCCTTGTAATACAAGGAAATATAGTAATATGCTATTTGTTAAATAATTCGGAGTGAGATCCTATTGCAAATAATACTAGAACAAGTTTATCATCAACATATTGATATATAAGTAACCAGTCGGGTCTAATATTGCACTCTGAACAATCTTTATATGTTTTGTCATTTATTAAGTTATGGTTATGATATTTTGGCTCTAAATTTTCTAAGTTTGCTAATTTAGTAATTACATCTAGTAATTCATTTATGTCTTTATTTTGCTTTATTATTTTTTTTAGTTGTTTCTTAAAATTACTAGTAAATTCAATTTTATATTTTGTGTTTAAGTTAAAATTAATCATCTAGAATTGCCCTCAACATTTCATTAACATTATTATATCCAGTTCTTTTGCCATCTCTAATCTCTTGAATTATATCTTCACCTTCTTTTAAGGCTTCTAATAATTCGTTACTTGGCTTTGGATTTGTTACTTCAAATGGTAATCCATCTTTTTTAATTACTTGCTTAATAGCCATATTAATAAATGTACTCATATTGATGCCTAAATCTTTTAAAATATTGGTGGCTTGTTCTTTGTCTCTCGCGTCTACTTGAACATTAATAGCACTTGTTATTGTTTCCAATTAAAACACCTCTTTTCTCCTATAAATAATGATATCATTTTTTAAGAATAATGTCAACATAATAGCAACAAAATTCTATAAAATAACAACATTTGTTATATTATATGTAAATATTTAAAATTTATGTATTAAAAAATAAGTCTTTGGACTTACTTTATTTCTCTGATATATTTTTTTAATTGTTTGGCATCATTACCGAAAATTATTTTTAATTGATCATCAATCTCAACGACACCTTGGGCTCCTAATTTAATTATTCCTTCTTTATTAGCTTTAGTAATATCTTTTAAGGTAACTTTAAATCTAGACATTTCTAGTTCAGTTTCTAAGATATTATCTTTACCTCCAAGTAGTTCGACTAATTTATTAAATTCTAAGGCTAAATCTTTACGATTACTTTTAGCAATTGCAAAAGCAATTATGAGAAAGAATACGATTATTATTAGATATTGATACCATTGCATTTATATACACCTCTAGTAAATTATACTATAAAATCTATAAAATAACAATAGTATTGTCTAAAAATATCAAAATTGATCTAATTAGAAGAGTAGAGGTGTTATTTATA
>CAZEVZ010000041.1:0-8921 GCA_964514935.1 uncultured Muribaculaceae bacterium | reverse complement strand
GAAGTAGTTAAAAAAGGTAAAGTAAGAAGAGCAAAATTATATTTCTTAAGAACGATGGCTGGTCAATACAAAATAAAAGAAAGACGATAATAAACACGTTAGTTTATTATCTTTATTATGGAGAGTATTATGAAAAAATTTATTAAAGAACTAATTCCCTATATCGTAATAGTTTTAGTGGTAGTTTTAATAAGAGGCTTTCTGGTAACTCCCGTTATTGTTTCTGGTGACTCGATGGTTCCGACGCTTGAAGACAAAGAACTATTATTATTGAACAAGATTAACTACAAACTTAATAATATTAAAAGATTTGATATCGTCGTTATCAGATTAGAAAACAAAGAAATTATTAAAAGAGTAATTGGTCTTCCAGGTGAAGAAGTTACCTACAGAGATAATTCTTTGTATATCGATGGTCATGAAATTGAAAATGATTACAACTTCGAGACGGAGGATTTTACGCTAAAAGATATTTGTAATTGTGATTATATTCCTGAAGGAAAATATCTTGTCCTAGGTGATAATCGTGGTGTTTCTGCCGATAGCAGAATTATGGGCTTTATCGATAGAGAAGATATCCAAGGTAGTGTCGAAGTCAGTTTATGGCCAATAAAAATCGTAAAATAAAGGGGTGATTTTATGGCGACTAATTGGTATCCTGGTCACATGGCTAAAACTAAGCGAGAAATCAAAGAAAAATTAGAACTTATCGATGTTGTCTTTGAGATAATCGATGCCAGAATTCCTAAATCATCCAAAAACAAAGATATCGATTTACTTATAAAAGATAAACCACGAATTTTAATTATGACCAAGTTAGATTTGTGCGATGAGGCTGAAACGGAAAAATGGTGTAATTATTATGAAGATTTGGGATATAAAGTAATTACGATCGATTTGTTGAATAATCCAGATATGCGAGTTATCTTCAAAGAGACGGTTAAAATTTATCATAATTTAAATGAAAAAAGAAAACAAAAGGGATTAAAAGAAAGAAAAATTAGAGCTTTAGTTTTAGGAGTACCAAATGTTGGAAAATCGACTTTGATCAATCGTCTTGTTGGTAGAAAAGCAACTAACGTTGGTAATAAACCGGGAATAACTAAACAACTTGAATGGATTAGAATTGGTAGCGATATTGAATTATTAGATACACCAGGTATCTTGTGGCCAAGATTTGATAGTGAAGAAATCGCTATGAATTTGGCAGCAATGACGGCAATTAAAGAAGAAATTCTAAACGTTGAAGAGGTAGCGATCTATATTATAAATACGATGCTAAAACTATATCCAGATAATCTTAGACGTAGATATAATCTTACTGATACCACTGATACATTAGTTATTTTGGATGAAATCGGTAAAAAGATTGGAGCAATTAGAAATAACGAAACTGATTATGATAAAGTATATCTAACGATATTAAAAGATCTTCGCGAAGGTTATTTAGGTAAAGTAACTTTTGATAGAATGTAGGTGAATTTATGCAGATAGACATAACGAAATTACTTACAAATAATGTTAAGGTAATCGATATCGATAATGAGGTTATAATTCCTAAAGAGATATTTAAAGATTCTCGAATCGATGAATTAAAGGATATCCACATAAAGGGAATGCTAACTTTAAATGAAGCGAATGAATTAGTCCTTAATGCTAATTTAAAAGGTATGATGGTCTTAAAGGATGATATTACTTTAGAAACTGTCGATAAAGAGTTTGCTACAGAAATTGAAGAAAATCTAGATAAAAATCAAAATATACTTGATATTACCGATATTTTATGGCAAAATATAGTGGTAGAAATTCCTTCAAAGGTACGTAAAACCGATGAAGATATTGAATTAAGTGGTGATGGATGGCGTGTTATTTCTGAAAAAACTTTCAATGAAGAAAGAAATAATGGTAATAATCCATTCCAAAATTTAGGTGAATTATTAAAAACAAAGGAGGATAAATAAGATGGCAGTTCCATTTAGAAAGATAAGTAAAACAAGAAAAAATATGAGAAGAACTCATTATAAAGTTACCGCTAATGGTCTAGTAAAATGTCCTAATTGTGGCGAAATGATTAGACCTCACAGAGTATGTGATAAATGTGGTTTTTATAAAGGAGTTAATAAATTAGAAAAATAACTAGTCTTAAGTGATTAGTTTTTTTTACAGCTAGTTTACAAAAAGGCTTTAAATTAGTGGGAGAATATGCTATAATGGTGTTGAAAGTAGGTAGAATTATGTCGAAATTAAATGAAAAGAGAATGATTGATGATATCAGATTGCTAGCTTTAGATATGATCGATAATGCTGGTAGTGGTCACCCAGGAATTGCTTTAAGCGCGGCACCGATGATGTATTCCTTATTTGCTAACCACATGGTTTTTGATTTAGAAAAAAAAGATTGGGTTAATCGCGATCGATTTGTTATGTCGGCAGGTCATGGTAGTGCTTTGTTGTATGCCACTTTATATGCGGTAATGGGCGATTTTACTTTGGAAGAATTAAAAGATTTTAGGAGATTAAATTCCCAAACTCCAGGACATCCAGAATTGAATATTGATAAAAGAATCGAGGCTACTACGGGTTCACTTGGTCAAGGCTTTGCCACTGCAGTCGGTATGGCTATCGGTGAAAAAATGTTGGAAGCAAAATACAATACCAAGAAGACCGATTTGTTTAACTATAACGTCTACTGTTTATGTAGTGATGGCGATTTGATGGAAGGGGTATCTTACGAGGCAGCTGCTTTAGCTGGCGAATATGAATTAAATAATCTAATCGTTTTATACGATGCCAATAAGATGACTCTAGATGGTTCTTTAGATAAGGAATATAATGAAAAAATGGCCAATGTCTATGCCTCACTTGGTTGGGATGTATTGATGGTTAAAAATGGTGATAAATTATCAGAAATCGACAAAGCATTGGCTTCAGCCAATCGTTCTAAAATGCCTACACTAATTATTGTAAATACCATTCTAGGTAAGAATTCTGAATATGAAAATACCAATAAAATTCATGGTAAATTAGACAAAGAAGACCTAAAATCAATTAGGGAAAAATTGAAAGGTGGCTTACCATTTACCATCGATGAAGAGAATTTAGAGGCACTTCGTAAAGGAATCAAAGTTAGAAATGAATCGGTATACGATGAATGGTTTAAGGATTATGAAAAGCTTACCAAAGAAATGTCCGAAAAGAAAGTTAGTGAACTAAATGATTTAATCAATGGTGAAGATATCTTACTTAATTTGGAAAAAGTTATTGATGTTGAAAAATTATTCCTAGATAAACCGATGCGTGATATCAATTTTCAAATTATGAATGTCATTTCGGCTTTTGTTGATAAATTTATCGGTGGTTCGGCCGATTTAGCCAATTCTACCAAAGCCTATCTTAAAAATGGTGGCGATTTTGGTAGTGATAATTATGAAGGCAAGAATATTTCCTTTGGCGTTAGAGAAAATGCTATGGGAGCAATCTTGAATGGTCTAGCTTTGACTAATTTCAGAGTGTTTGGTTCGACTTTCTTGGCCTTTGCCGATAATATGAAACCTTCGATTAGATTTAGTGCGATGATGAATTTACCGGTTACTTACATTTTTACTCACGATAGCATTCTCATCGGTTCGGATGGCAAGACGCATCAGCCGGTAGAACAACTAGGAATGTTGCGAAGTATTCCTAACTTGACGGTATATCGTCCATGTGACTATAAAGAACTAATTGGTGCTTGGCAACAGATTTTAAGAAATAGAAAGCCTGCTGCATTAGTAATATCTAAAAATCCTACCGAGAGTTACAAATACACTTCGATTACTGAAACTGCTTTGGGTGGCTATGTCATCAGTGAAGTCAAGAGTAGATTAGATGTTATCTTGATTGCCACCGGCTCTGAAGTGACACTTGCGATGAAATTAAAACATGAATTACTTAAAAGTTTTATTGAAGCAAGAATTGTTTCGATGCCTAATATCGATGATTTCTTTAAACAACCAAAAGAATATCAAAATCAAGTATTACCTAAAGGTTATAAACGAATGGTCATTGAATTTTCAAATGATCCAAGTCTATATCGTCTAGTAAAAAGTGAAGATGATATCATCGGTGTAAATAGATATGGTAAGAGTGCTAGTGAAGAAGAGATTCTAAATGACTTTGAACTAGATATTCCTAGCATTGTGATAAAAATTAAAAACAATATATAAATCGACAAAATATATAAATCACTAATATTATCATAATAGATGGTGATATTATGAGAACTTATTATATCTTTAAAATTAACAAATACTTTGCTTATATTTATAAAAGATGGCCCTATAAGATGTATAAAATAATTGAAGAGTTATATCATACCAAAGATTATGATATGCTCTTTAGTTATAAATACTATCAAAAATTTGCGGTCCCTTTTAATAAATTAAGTTTAAATGAATATATCTATAGTATCAATAAAACTAATAGTAATTATCATCGAGATAATAATGTTCATATTATAAATAACGATAATTATAATAAATTGACAGTCAATTCTACCTGTATAATGCTAAAAACCGATGATATCTATTCTGTATTTTTAAATGATTTGAATGAATATGCTGATAATATTTTTATCTGTGACTTTAAAAATCAGGATTATTTTTGGTTAGAATCATTAAATAAAGATAGACAAAATAATTTATCTTTAGTATAATTACTAATGAAAGGGATGTAGAAGCGATGTTAAAAGACATATTATATTTAGTAGTGGGTTTAATTGTTGGTGGGGCAGCCGGTTTCTTTATCGCGAGAACTTATATGAAGAAATACTTGAAGAAAAATCCACCAATCAATGAACAAATGATAAAAACAATGATGAGTGGAATGGGAAGAACTCCATCACAAAAACAAGTAAATCAAATGATGAAACAAATGAACAAATTCATGTAATAAAAGAATGTAAGAGATAAGTAATATAAAAGTATTTTCATAGAGAGTCTATGGTTGGTGTAAATAGATAGAATACTTTATATGAAGCTCCTCTTATCGATGTGACTAATAATCACCGGTGTAATAGCCGTTATTTAAATTGAGGTTATACAGATGTATAATTAGGATGGTACCGCGGATTGATTCGTTCCTAGAGAATAGATTGATGCGCTTTTTCTTTTGAAAGGAGTATTTTATGATAATTGCCATTGATGGACCAGCGGGTAGTGGAAAAGGGACTTTAGCTAAAGCTTTAGCGAAAAAATTAAATTTAGTAAATATCGATACAGGTGCGACGTATCGGTGTGTAGCTTTAAAAGTATTAAGAAATAAAATCGATATCAGTAATCAAGAAGCGATAATCGCTATTGCCCAAGATATTAAGATTGATTTGCTCGTAGATGGAACTGTTTTGTTAGACGGAGAAGATGTTACCAAAGAAATACGTAGTAAAGAAGTAACTTCGATTGTCTCTCCGATATCGTCGATTACTGAAGTTCGTAAAATATTGGTCGATATCCAAAGAAATATCGCTAGTGGTAAAGATGTTGTTATGGAAGGAAGAGATATTACAACGGTTGTATTCCCAGAGGCTAAATACAAGTTCTATCTAGATGCCAGTGTCGAAACGCGAGCTCAAAGAAGATACACGGAGAACCTTGAAAAAGGAATCGATATGTCATACGAAGAAGTATACGATAGTATTGTCAAAAGAGATTATAACGATATGCATAAAGAAGTCGGTTCTTTGATGAGAACACCCGATCAAATATATATCGATACGACCAATTTAACGGTCGACGAAGAAGTTATGATAATCGAAAAAGTAATTAGAGGTGAAAATAATGAAGAAAATGACAGGTAATGAAATAATTAGAACATATATTGAATTTTTTAAAGAAAGAGGTCATACAGAAGTTGAATCGGCTAGTTTAATTCCCCACGATGATCCGACTGTTTTATGGATCAATGCAGGGGTAACTCCCCTAAAAAAATACTTTGATGGAACAGTCATTCCCCAAAATAGAAGAATGACCAGTTGTCAAAAATGTATTCGTACCGGAGATATTGAGTCGGTTGGTAAGACGGCTAGACACCATACCTTTTTCCAAATGTTAGGTAACTTTTCGGTTGGTGATTATTTTAAGGCAGATGCCTTAACTTGGGCTATGGAATTACTTACTAGCCCAAAATATTTTGACTTCGATAAGAAAAAATTATATGTAACAATCTATCCTGATGATATCGATGCCTACGAAATGTGGATAGATTTGGGAATGCCCGATGATCATATCATCAAACTAGCGGGAAATTATTGGGAAATAGGGGAAGGACCTAGCGGACCGGATTCGGAAATTTTTTACGATAGGGGTCCTAAATACGATCCTGATAAACTAGGTGTTAAACTTCTTCAAGAAGAGATTGAAAATGATCGATATATCGAGATATGGAATAATGTTTTCAGTCAATATAATGCTAAAGAGGGTGTTCCAAGGGATAAATATGCCGAACTCCCTAGTAAAAACATCGATACTGGTATGGGGGTTGAAAGAATGGCCTGCATTATGCAAAATACCGAGACCAATTATGAAACCGATCTATTTATGCCAATTATGGAAGGTATTTCCAGTTTGGCTAGAGTCGAATATTTAGGCCAAATGGAATTTAAGATTATTGCTGACCATATTAGAACGATTACATTTGCGCTATCTGATGGGGCAACATTTGAAAATTATGGCCGAGGATATGTTTTAAGACGTTTGCTTCGCCGTGCCAGTCGTATGGGGCGAAAACTCAATATCAATCATACCTTTATGGCCAACTTGGTCGATATTGTCATCGATAAATACCGCGATACTTATCCGGAATTGGAACAAAATCGGAAACTAGTTAAAAAATTGGTTACCAAAGAGGAAGAACTATTCCAAAAGACGTTACTTCAAGGTGAAAAAATACTAGATGAGATATTTAAGAATAGTACCGATCATACGATTAGTGGGGAAGCGGCCTTTAAATTATACGATACTTATGGTTACCCAATCGAACTTACTGAAGAATGTGCTGGTGAAAGAGGTTTTATTGTCGATAACGAAGGCTTTAAGAAACACATGGAACTTCAAAAGGAACAGGCTAGACGTAATCGTAAAGTAGCTTCTAGCATGAATGTCCAAAATGAACTATTGTTAAATTATAAAGAACCAAGTAATTTTATTGGTTATGAGACATTGGGTTCAAAGACACACATTCAAGCCATTATTAAAAATGATAAATTTGTCGATAAATGCAATACCGAATGCTATATCTTTATCGAAGATAATCCTTTTTATGCCGAAATGGGTGGTCAAGTAAGTGATAAAGGATATCTTAAAAATGATAATTGTAAGTTAGAAGTTATCGACGTTATCAAGTGTCCAAATAAACAACATATGTTAAAAGTAAAAGTTCTATCTGGAACAATCTATAAAGGAGAAGTAATTCTTACTCACGTAAATAAAGAAACTAGAATGGCGACGGCTAGAAACCATTCAGCTACCCACATTCTTCAAAAGACATTGCAAGAGGTACTTGGTGATACCGTTCATCAAGCTGGGTCACGTGTCGATGAAAATAATTTCCGTTTTGACTTTTCTTATCGCGGTAGGTTGTCTGATGAAATAATTGTCGACATCGAAAAGAAAACTCAAGCAAGAATCAATATGAATATCGATACCAAGATCGAGACAATGTCAATCGATGAAGCCAAGAAGAAAGGGGCTATGGCACTTTTCGAAGATAAATATGACAAGACTGTCAGAGTTGTTACTATCGGTGATTCAGTTGAACTTTGCGGTGGAACGCATGTCAAAAATACCAAAGAGATCGGTTCCTTTGCTATCTTGAAGGTAGAAAACAAAGGTAGTGATACTTATCGTATCGAAGGGGCGACCAATGATAAAATAGAAACCCAAATATACGAAGTAATCGAACCTTATCATAAAGAAATAACCAAGTTGCTTACAAAAGCAAAAGAATTAGTTAAACAAGCTAAGAAAGAAAAGGTTGAAGCTTACTTCGATTTTGATATCAACTATCAACTATTAGATAGTTATGCCGATGTCGTGTATTATAAAGAGCAGTTAGAAAGACTTAAATTATCAGTAAAGAAATTAGAAAAATCGATCAATGATGAGATTGCTAGTAAATCGTTAGCGACGACCGATGAATTTATCAAATTAAAAGAAAAGATAAACGATATGAATGTCATCATTGCTACCACGAGAAATTACGATGTACCACTTTTAAAACAAATGGTCGATGCGATAACCAACAGTTTAGTTAATTCCTTTGTTTTACTTGCAAATATCAACGATAACAATGTCAATATCATTGCTAAAACCAATGTCGATAATGAAAAAATTAATTGTGGTGCTATTGTCAAAGATATTTGTGTTAAATGCAATGGTAATGGTGGTGGTAATAAACAATTTGCACAGGGTGGCGGTTCCGATTGCAGCAGCATCGACAAATATCTAAAGGAAGTAAAGACAATTCTAAAAAAGAATAAATAAAAATATAAACCTTATTTCTTTAAGAAATAGGGTTTTCATATCAAAAATTTGACAAATGTTTGATTATATGTTAATATATATGGCCTGAAAGAGGGGAAATATTATGTTAATTAAAAATAGTGATGGTACAGTTGATAGAATTATTGCTACTTCTAGTGACAATAAAAATATTATGATTGATAAGAAATATAAACTTGTAAAGTTTGATAATAAGAAGGCTTTTAAAGATACATTCTTGGGTAGCGATATTGGAATCCATAGTCATGGATTTGCCGGTGTTGCCATTATATCAACATTGATGGCAATATCGACATTTGCTTTAATATATGTAAGTTTCAGAATATAGAGAGTTTCTAAATTTTCAAATCAAGTGCAACATTAGTGATAAATTTAATATCTAAATTA
>CAZEVZ010000040.1:0-9170 GCA_964514935.1 uncultured Muribaculaceae bacterium | reverse complement strand
AACAAACTATTAAAATTTTCAAAATCACTATTGACTTCTAATAGTTAGTCACTCTCTAATAAAAATTATACTAAAAAAAAAGAATTTATACAACCTTTAGATTCTTTTATTTACATAATTATTTTGTCAATTATATTTTAGTTGTCACTTCTTTTTTTATCTTACTACCTCTTTCACAACGATTGCCCCAATAATCGATCAATTTATCATTGCGATAGACGGTAACTATTTCACAATTGTTAGAGCATCTTCCACAATTAGCAATTTTTGTTTCTAATTTATAATTATCAATATTGAAATCAAATATATGCTCTTTTTTACTTTCTCTAGCCATAACAGCTATGCCAAATGCACCCATCAAATGGGAATTTTTATTGACGATTATCTTTTCACCAGTTATTTCTTCGAAGGCTTTGACGACAGCCATATTCTTGCTGACACCACCATTAAAGACAATTGGCTTCTGTATTTTCTTTCCTTTGGCAACATTGTTGATATAATTGGTCGCAATCGCTCTACATACACCGGCGAGAATGTCTTCTTTGCGATATCCTGCTTGAATTTTATGGATTAAATCAGATTCGGCAAAGACCGTACATCTAGCGGCAATATTAACTTTATTTTTACTGCTAAAGGCAACTTCGGCGACATCTTCGATTTTGACATCCAACCTTTTGGCTAGTGAGCTGATAAAAGCACCCGTACCGGCAGCACATAATGTATTCATCGCATAGTCTACGACTACCCCACTATTTACTAAGGTTATTTTTGAATCTTGACCACCGATTTCAAAAATGGTCTTGACATTGGGATACAGCCTAATTGTCCCTACGGCATGGGCAGTAATTTCATTTTTTATCGTATCTGCCGCTAGCATCGTACCGATTAGTTTTCTAGCAGAACCAGTAGTTCCTACCGATACGACTTTATATTTATCTAAATCGATTGAAGCACGCATATTTTTTACGACTTGTTTAACTGCTTTTATCGGATTTCCTTCCGTATATATGTAAGAACTTGCAATGATATTATCATATTCATCGATTATTACTCCTTTGGTTGATATCGATCCAATATCGATACCCATATAAAGTTTATTCATTTAAATCACCTATCTAAAGTATATGCCTAAAAAGGTAAAATAATTGTCGAATTACGTATGTGTGTGTATGCTATTTATCTACATATTTTTAGATTTTATTGTGAGAAAATGTAAACAAGAGGTGAACATTATGGCGAGAGAACCATTCACTAATAAAAACATCTACGACACCGTTCGCAGAAATATTAAAAAGTATCGCCATTTGAAAGGAATGACCCAGCAAGAATTAGCCGATGCTTCTGATTTTAGTCATGGATACATTCGCGAAATTGAATCACTTCGAATGTGTTCAACCTTTTCCCTAGATGCGGTAGAGAAAATTGCCAATGGTCTAGGAATCAACTTTAAATTATTATTTGATGAAAATGATGGTCAAAATAAATAAAGCTTAAAAACATAACTAGTCGATTTACAACTAGTTATGTTTTTATTTATTTTTTCAGTCAGTTTTTGCCATCTACCAAACGGTTGGTAATCATGGCAGAGGCACTATCGCCAACCACATTTAAGACAGTGGCTGGTGAATCGATGATAGTAGCTATGATTGTCAAAATTGGTAAAGCGGCAACTGGGTAGCCTAGCATTGTGATGATTAGCATTTCCGAGATTGTTCCACCACCGATAGGCACAGCAGTTACAAGTAAGGTAGCAATAAGGGCAATACCCGCAATTTTTAAAATTGATATATCACCCATTCCATTGAATAGATATACCAAAAACATTATTTTGAAGACACTACCGATAACAGAACCATCTTTATGGAAACTTACTCCTAGGGATACCGTTGTCTCGGCTACATCATCAGATACCCCGATTTTTTTAGAACATTCGATATTGACCGGCATCGAAGCGGCTGAAGAACATGTCGCTAAAGCAGTCAAAGTCGATGGTAAGATATTTTGCCAAAATTTTCTAACTCCAAGTCTTCCACCTGCTAAATAAGCAAATACGGTGTAGATAACAAAGTAGAAAAAGACTGATGTTAGTAAATATACGACAAAAGTTTTAATATAGCCCACAGCAATCGAAGAGCCAAAGGTTCCAACCATGGCCGCAAAATAGCAACCCAATCCGATTGGAGCATAGTACATAATAATCTTTATGAAATTGATTAGAACGTCCGTAGCCGATTCGACGAACTTGAAGAACGGTTCGGCTTTTTCTTTTGACATACTGGCAGCAATACCTACCAAGATAGAAACGACAATCAAAGCAATCATATTATCTCTAGACAATAATTTCTGAAAATCGTTTACCGAGATAGCTGAAACAGTCTTATCGAGTAAATTTAGTTCGGTAGATTCGGTTTCTTCATCATCTAGAACTAGACTTTCTCTTATTTCGTTACCGTTTTTCGTATCGACAAGTTTAAATGAATAGGTACTTGCAATACCGATAAGGACTGCTACGATTGAAGTCATTAAAAAGACAACAAAGGTAGTTATTAAAATCTTCCCTATTCTCTTTGGTTCACGCATCTTATAGATAGAAGATGTAATCGTTAAAAAGATTAAAGGAACAACGACAATCAAAAGCATATTCAAAAAGAGATCGCCAAAAGGACTTAAAACACTAGCACCCTCACCCCAAATTAAACCAACTATTCCGCCAATAATAATGGCACCAAGTAAAATAATCATCGATTTGTAATTTTTTAACTTTTTCATTTTTTCTCACTCCTTATTATAAGTATATCGATTGGCTATTCATTTTACCACTAATATAAATCCACAAATATATTTAAAAATCCACAGAATATTTACATAAACTATTGAAATCATGCATATATAATGTTATTATTAACGTAGGTGAAAAATATGAATAATTATATAAAATTAAACGATAATCACAATCATTTATCATTAGGTAATCTTTTCAATGCAATTAAAGATGGGGCTAAAAATAAAACATCTGCTATTCAAAGTGAAATTTTTTGTCTAATTTTTAATGTCGATACGATTGCCGATACGACAGTTGGAAACTATTGTACCGGTTATCGAGCAATTGGTAATGAATATAAACAAATATATTTAAATTATCAAAAGAAATATCAAAAAAATAAACTTGTTTTATTACCAATTATCAATAATATTATCTCGGTTATGGATGGCTACATCTATGAAGCTAAAACAATTGATGAAATAAATACATCGTTAGTTCTTCAAAAACTCGTCGGTCGTATGCATAATTTGGCTAAAAATGATATCTATGTACCAAGTAAATTAAAAAAAGAAATTCTTGCTTATATAAATAATGGTAATTATTACGAGGCAATCTGTAATATTCTTTTCTATGTTGTTTTAGAAAAGAAACAACCATTGTATGAATCGGATTTAGTTTTAGAAACAATCGAAGAAATTCTTAAAAATACCAATATGTCAGTCAATGATTTAAAAAAATATTTAGAAATTGGTTTTAAAGAAGGGATCAACTTTATTCCTTCCTTAAAAAAATTAGCTGAAAATAACAATCCCTATGCCCTATACGAATTAGGTAATAAAGAATATACTGGAGAAATTGCCGGCTATCCGAGATACGAAGAAGCTTTCAAATATCACAAATTAGCAGCTTCTTTCAATCATCCGACATCTTACTGGATGTTAGCCCACATGATTTTAAATAAAAAAATTGGTTCGAGGAGCAATGATGATATTCAGTTAGCCATATCTTATTTGGAAAAAGCCATTGCTTTAGATAGTGTCTCTGCATTAAATACAATGGGGCTTTGTTATTTAAATGGTTGGAATAAAGATAAGAAAAAAGATATTACTAAAGCAAAAGATTATTTTGAAAAAGCAAGTAGTAAGGGCTATATCTATGCCGATAATAATCTAGGAAGAATCTATGAAGCAGAAAAGAAATATGAAAAAGCTTTATCGCATTACTTAAAGAGTGCTGATTTAGAAGAAAGTTGGGCTTGTAACAAAGTAGGAATATACTTCTATAATGGTATGGGAACTGAAAAAGATTTACAAAAAGCCTTCGATTATTTTACATTGGGAGCTAATGCGCCAATTACCAATCGTAATCCTTGGAATGCTTATAATTTAGTGGTCCTATTTTACTTAAAAGGAAATGCTAAATTAGGAATAAGAAAAGATTTAGATAAAGCAATATCTTTACTTGAAGGGATCAGTAATATTAAGGAAGCACAAAAATTGCTTTTATATACCTATTATGAAAAGTATTTAACAAGTAAATCAATAAACTATTTAAACAATGTAAAAAAATATCTAACTATCTTAAACGATACGCTAGATAAAAAAGAAAAAAATAAACTTGAAAGTGAATTAAATGATATGTATAATCACAAAATAAATATCAAGTTATGATTCGTAGCATTTAAATTCAGTTCCATTATCGTATACTTTATATTCATTGCCTGCTAGACTTATCGTTAGGGAATCTTTTAGTCTATCAGTTTTACTTTTTTCATTAAAATAATTGCCACTTTTTAGGGTACCAACACTGACACTTGAAGCATTATTTAAAGAAAAATATATTTTGGCAGCATTGATTGCTAGTTCTTTTTGTTCTTCACACTCTTTGACATCTCTTCTTCCCAAAGATGAAGTAATCGATACGACAGCGACAATTGAGATACTTGACAATATAAGAATTACGGCCAATAATTCTACCAATGTAAACCCTTTTTTATTCATAAAGGACACCTCTATTCTCTTATAATCTTAACATATTTTTATGTATAAGTAAATAATTATAGACATATATTTTATTGGTGGTAAGTATGAAGGTAGTCAAAATTATTGGTCTTTTTGGTCTATTTTGCATTAGTTTTTTTTATACGGAAAAGGTCATCAATGTAACCTTAAATCAAGATGAAATAATGGTTAGAATTAAAGAATATAGTCAAGAATATAATACCAATCCATGCGATGCGATTATCAAAAATGATACGATTATTCCTGGTAATGTCGGAATATATATCGATAATGAAGACAGTTATAAAGCAATGAAAAAAATTGGCTATTTTGAACCTAGTTTACTTATCTATAAAGATATTTATCCCGAAATATCTATTTATAATAACTATAATAAATATGTTACTAGAGGTAATATTAAAAATAAAAAGATTTCACTGATATATATTTTAAATAATAACAATACCATCGATAATATCTTAAATATTACTTATAAATATAAATTTAAAATGAATTTCTTTATCGATTCTGCTTTTCTAAATAACAATATCAATTTAATCGATAAAATTAAAGATAATGAAATATATAGTTATGGTAATAATGGAATGTATACGAAAGATAATCTTATTATTACTAACAATATTATCAACAATAAAGCTAATAATAAGGCTATCTATTGTCTATTTCTAAAAAGAGATGAACAATCTTTAAATAGTTGTGCTAATAGTAAAATGTTATCTGTTTTGGTAGATAAAAACAGTAATTATCAAAATTTTAAAGATAAAATAGATAATGGATATATTCTTTTAATCAACAATACTCAAGAATTGGCTAATACGGCTGAATATATTATGAGTAAAGGATATATTATTGTTCCACTATCTGAACTTATTACGGAGTAATTGGTTCTTTTTTTCTTATCAGATATTGATTTTCATTTCTTTTTTTTGTTATAATAATTGTGAAAGCTGTGATAAGTATGAAGTTATGTGAAATAGATAAGACTAAATTGGCACCAATGATGGCTCACTATGTCGAATTAAAAGAAAAAAATATGGATACGATCATCTTATATCGTCTAGGTGATTTTTATGAAATGTTTTTTGAAGATGCCGAACTAGTTAGTCACGAATTGGAACTTACCTTAACCGGTAGAAATGCTGGTCTTGAAGAAAGAGTTCCGATGTGTGGGGTACCACATCATGCCGTCGACATCTATATCGATAAACTAATTAAAAAAGGATACAAAGTTGCCATTTGTGAGCAGTTAGAAGATCCTAAAAATGCTAAAGGAATTGTTAAAAGAGATATTACAGAGATAATATCTAGTGGCAGTGTTATTACGGCTAATTCTCTAAATGAAAAAGAAAATAATTATATTGCTAGTGTCTATTCGCTAGATTATTGTTACATTCTTACTTATAGTGATATTACAACGGGGATGGTATTTGGGGAAATAATCGAAAATGAAAGCGATTTCTTGATCAATAAAATATTATATTTAGGAATTAAAGAACTAATTGTAAATAGTAAAGTAAATTCAGAAATTGTTACATTATTAAAAAATACTTACAAATTACCAATGACAATTATCGATGATATATATGGCAGTAATGAATATGATTATATTTATCGTGACACTGATGATGAAAGATATATTATAGGGGTTAAACATTTAATCAATTATTTAATCAATAATTTAAAAAGAAGTATTAGCCATTTTCAAAAATTAGTTATCAGAAAGAATAATCAGTTTTTAAAGATGGATATTCATACGAAAAGAAATCTTGAATTAACTGAAAGTATGCGTAATAAAGAAAGAATGTATTCATTATTGTGGTTGCTTGATGAAACAAAGACAGCAATGGGTGGAAGATTACTTAAAACGTGGATTGAGAATCCACTTGTCGACAAAGAAGAAATTGAAAAAAGATACGATACGATTGCTACTTTATTAGAAGAGTTTATCGTGAGTGAAGATTTACGAAAATATTTATACGACGTCTACGATTTAGAAAGATTATGTGGACGTATTTCGATGGGAAGCGCCAATGCGAGAGATTTGATTCAACTAAAAAATTCTTTGGCTATTTTACCGCAAATTAACGATATTTTAAAGAAGATAAATTATGAAACATTACCTGATGTAAGCGATCTATACCAATTATTAGAGAGTTCTTTATACGAATCCCCTCCTCCAACATTAAAAGAAGGTTATTTAATTAAAACAGGATTCAATAAAGAATTAGATGAACTAAAAGATCTTCGAAGTGGTGGTAAAGATTTTATCAGTAATTATGAACAGGAAGAAAGAGAAAGAACTGGTATTAAAAATTTAAAAGTTGGTTTCAATAAAGTATTTGGTTACTATATTGAAATATCTAAAGGCAATCTTTCTTTGGTAAAAGATGAATTTGGTTATATTAGAAAACAGACATTGACCAATTGTGAAAGATTTATCAATCCAATTTTAAAAGAAAAAGAAGATTTGGTTTTATCGGCTGAAGAAAAGATTATCAATTTAGAATATGATCTCTTTATCGATATTCGTAATAATTGCTCTCAATATACCCAAAAATTACAACATATATCTAAAATTATCAGTGAAATAGATGTTTTGTTATCATTTGCTAAAGTTAGTGAGAAATACAATTATGTTAGACCAACACTAACAACTGATCATAATTTGGAAATTATTCAAGGGAGACATCCGGTTGTCGAAAAAGTTATTAAAGAAGCATATATTCCCAATGATATCGTCATGGATAATGATACAGCAATTATTTTGATTACTGGGCCTAATATGGCGGGAAAAAGTACCTATATGAGAGAACTGGGTATTATCACTATCATGGCACAGATTGGTTGTTATGCTCCAGCTAAAAAAGCCATTATGCCAATATTCGATAAAATATTTACCCGTATTGGGGCTAGTGATGATCTAGTCAGTGGTGAATCGACATTCATGGTTGAAATGACCGAAGCTGCTAATGCGATTAAAAATGCAACTCCCGATAGTTTAATTTTATTCGATGAACTAGGAAGAGGAACCGCTACCTTTGATGGTATGAGTTTAGCCCAGGCTATTTTGGAATATATCAATAATAAAATTGGATGTAAAACTTTATTTTCAACCCATTATCATGAATTAACCGATTTAGAGACTACTTTGGATAAATTAGTAAATAAACACGTTAGTGCCGAAGAAAAAGATGGTGAAATTACTTTTTTACATAAGGTAAAAGATGGCTCTGTCGATAAAAGTTATGGTATCAACGTAGCTAGACTTGCCAATCTTCCAAAGGAAGTAACCGATAGAGCTTCGGAAATTCTAGGTGTTTATGAGAATAAAGAAAAGAAAAGAGATATTATCATTCAGACGACATTGCCATTAGAGTTTAAAGATGAAAAAAATGAAATTGAAGAGAAAATCAAAGAATTAAATGTATTAGAAATTACGCCGATGGATGCGATTAACATTCTGTATGAACTTAAAAAAATGAGCAAATAAAAATGTACCCTATTTTGTCTAGGATACGTTTTTTTATTGTTAGGCTGTTCTTTTATACATATAGACGGTTATGTATGGCTGAAGGCTGGAAGTTGCACTTGTATTAGCAATAGATCTATATGAACTAAGTGAAGAAAAGTACAATACACCTCCGCCTATTGAATTATTCGCTGTTGCTGGATATGAATTTGATGAATATGTCCAACCAACAGCTGCTCCATTACCATTTTGAAGTGCACCAGTGTTACTAACATCAAAAATTTGTGCTGCCCAGTAGTCAAGTGTTTGAATTCCGTAAATGTGTTGATGTGTCATTGAACCGCCAGTTTCTTCAATGGTATCAAATTCTGTCTGTGATGTATCGATTCCTACCAATGTTCTCCCTGTTCCATAAGCTATCCATGTACCTCCAAGTGTATTTGCTACTTGACTAGTTGTTGATAAACTAGTACTTATAAAAATACTTCCTACAGGATATACTTTATCTAGAAAATTAGTTTCTAAATTTGTTACCCTAGCCTCTAAACTAGTGTAATCAGTGGCGGCACTATATACTTCATCTAGTGCATCTTGGACGTTATTTGAATTTAATCCACTCGTCGTATTATCATAACCTACAATATTCGATTGATACATCGTCGTAGCGGCATATGTCGCTCCACTAATGATAAATATATCTAATAACAAAATTAACATTAACTTGGCATTCTTTTTCCATATATTTTGCATCTTTATCACCATTTTGTCCTTAAGTATTTTACTTAAGAACTTTTATAGTTTTCGTAGATGCTTATAAATAAATGTTCTATTAAAAATATGAAGAATAATTGACACAATTTTTTTCTCAAAAATTACCACCATTTTTATTGCACATTTCCTTATTTTATGATATTAT
>CAZEVZ010000039.1:0-9248 GCA_964514935.1 uncultured Muribaculaceae bacterium | reverse complement strand
GAATCAATCAATAAGAAATTAATTAATATTTCTATAAGATTGATTATACGTGATAATATGTTAGGAATATACATACATATTCCATTCTGTAAGCGAATATGTAATTATTGTGATTTTTGTAAAGTACTATATAATAGTAAATATATTGATAACTATCTAGATAATTTAGCAAAAGAAATAAAAAATAGATATCATCATGAATTAGTTAAGACTATTTATATTGGGGGAGGAACTCCCAGTAGTCTTACCATAACAGAATTAGGAAAATTACTTAAAATATTTAAAATATTTAATTTAGATAATGATTATGAATATACGATCGAATGCAATATTGAAGATGTCACTAATGATAAACTTAAATTGATGAAAGATTATGGCATCAACCGGATTAGTGTCGGTATCGAATCATTTAGTAACGATATAAGAAATATTTTAGGAAGATATACCGCTGATAAGACTATCTATGATAATATCGATTTGATAAAAAAATACTTCGATAACATCAATATCGATTTAATATATGGAGTAAATGATAATGTAGGTATCGTCAAAGATGATATAAATACTTTTCTAAAACTAGATATTCCCCATATATCATGCTATTCATTGATTATTGAAGAACACACCAAACTATTTATTGATAAACTTATGTATATTTCTGAAGAAGTAGATAATATGATGTATGAATATATTAAAAACACTCTTACTAGTAATGGATACAAACATTATGAGATAAGTAATTATGCCAAAGCCGGTTATGAAAGTGTACATAATAAAAATTATTGGTTAAATGGCAACTATTATGGTTTTGGCTTGGGAGCCGTAAGTTATCTTGATCATACCAGAATAAGTAACACCAAAAATCTTGGTAAATACTTACAGGGTAATTATCTTGATAATTGTGTTTATGAAGATGAGAAAACGAATAAAGAAAATGATTTGATTTTAGGCCTTAGATTAGTAGAAGGTATCGATATAAATGCTTTTAATGATAAGTATCATGATGATTTATTAAATAGAGAAATTATCAAGGAATTAGTAGCCGATGGCTATCTAGAAGTTAACAACCATATGCTTAAATGTAGTGATAAATATCTATATTTAGAAAATAGTATTTTAGAAAAAATAATCGACAGTGATTTGTAGATAAATAACTGTCTTTTTTTCACTAGTTAACTATTTTTGGTAATATTTTATACTGATATGATATAATTATATAGAAAAGAGGTCGATTTAATGTATCATTTTATTGGAATTAAGGGAGCAGGAATGAGTTCACTAGCGGTTATCTTAAAACAATTAGGTTATCAAGTCGAGGGAAGTGATTTAGATAAACACTTTTTTACCGAAGCCGGTTTAATTGAAAACAATATTCCTTTCATGCCCTATAACGAAGAAAATATTCATGAAGGAATGACAATTATCAAAGGAGCTTCGATAACGGAAGATAATGTCGAACTCAAAAAGGCTAGAGATTTAAATTTAGATATTTTAGGTTATGAAGAAATGTTAGGAAAACTTACTAAAAAATTTAAGACAATATGTATTGCTGGTTGTCATGGTAAGACGACGACTACTGCTATGACTGCTTTGGTTTTGAATAAAATAAAAGGCATCAATTATCTAATTGGTGATGGCACCGGCTATGCGAAACAAGATAATGAATTCTTTGCTCTAGAAAGTTGTGAATATAAAAGACATTTTTTAAACTATACACCTTACTATGCGGTTATTCTAAATATCGATTTAGACCATGTCGATTACTTTAAAGATATCGATGATGTTGTTTTAGCATATCAAGAGTTTGCTAATAACGCTACCAAGATGGTCATCGCTTGTGGAGATGATGAAAATACCCCTAAAATGAAATTAAATAAAAAGATTGCTTATTTTGGTTTGAGGGAAACTAACGACATTAGGGCAATAAATATCGAGTATCGTCAAGATGGAACTAGTTTTGATGTCATCTGTGAAGGTGCTATCTATGGACACTTCGATCTACCAATCTATGCTACCCATCAATTACTCGATGCATTAGCAGTAATAGCTATCTGTTACTACGAAAATCTCGATAGTTTAGAAGTAAGTAAATACTTTAAAGAATTCAAAGGTGCTAAAAGAAGATTCAGTGAGACTATCGTAGGCAATAACATCATTATCGACGATTATGCCCATCACCCTAATGAAGTAAAGTCGACAATCGGTGCAATTCGTCAAAAATATCCCGGTAAATTGATCGTTGCCATCTTTCAACCACATACTTTTACAAGAACAAAAGAGTTTGCTAACGATTTAGCAGCGGTATTTAATGAAATAGATGCCACTTACATCATGGATATTCACCCGGCAAGAGAAAGACAAGCAGACTATCCCGAGGTTACTAAAGATATTATTATTTCTAAACTTAAAAATGGTTATCCAATTAAAATCGATGAGGCAGACAAGTTAAATGTCTACGATAATGCGGTATTTATCTTTATGTCACCAAACGATATAAGTAAACTAGAAGATGATTTAATTAACTTGAAGGAAACTTTTAGTTAGCTATATGTAAAAGTGTTAAATTTATGAAAAAAGTTTTACGAAAAAAAAGTAAAACTTCTTTTTTTTACGAATATTATTTATGAGGAGGTAAGAGAGTGATCAAAAAGTATACTGTCATTCAAGATGGAATTAAGGAGTGTGGTAGTGCATGTCTTCTGTCCATCATTAGATATTATGGAGGTAATGTTTCTTTAGCTAAATTATTGGAATTAACTAATACCGGTAAAGAAGGAACTAATTTTTATGATTTGATGGTGGCTGCCAATGAAATTGGCTTATCGGCTAAAGGATACCAAGTTGATTCGGTAGATAAGTTATATCCCATTCAAAAACCATTTATTAGTCAAGTAATTATCGAT
This sequence comes from uncultured Muribaculaceae bacterium, assembly GCA_964514935.1. Lineage (GTDB taxonomy): Bacteria > Bacillota_I > Bacilli_A > RF39 > UBA660 > RUG705. The sequence goes on along the minus strand of CAZEVZ010000039.1, from coordinate 6,345 downwards.
AACTATAAGCATTTTGTCGTTGTCTATAAAATGCATAATCAAACAATTACTATTATGGATCCAGCTAAAGGAATGGTTAAAATGAAAGTTCATGCTTTCAAAAATATTTGGACAGGCTATATCTTAATTCTAGAGCCATATAAAAAGTTACCGATATATGAAAATAATTCATCCATATTTAACGTTATTAGAGCTATCATCATCAATAATAAAAAATTGATATTAAATATTATTTCTCTGACAATAATAACCATAATACTCACCTGTATTTATACTTATTACTTTAAAATTATCATCGATAATTATCTAGTTACAGATAAGTTGGATATTTTAGTAATAACAATAATTTTTGGAATTATCTTTCTTATTAAAGGAATTACCGAATACTTAAGAAATAAACTTCTCTTATATCTAAATCAAAAAATAGACTTATCCATAATTACTACCACCATCAAAAAAATCATCTACCTCCCTTATAGCTATTATAAAAATAAAACGACGGGAGAAATAATCGCCCGGGTAAATGACTTGATGTATTTAAAGAATACCCTTACCAAGTTAATAACTACTATTTTATTCGACATGCTATTATCATTTGGCGTCTTCATTATTCTCTATATATTGAATCGACAGATGACGATATTCTTAATAGTAATAGCTATCATCTATCTGCTAATTTTTATAATTTATAAGTCACCAATTAAAAAAACTACCAATGATATTCAAGTAAATAGTGCTAAGGTAAATTCATTACTTGTCGAATCGTTGGATAGTTATGCGACGATAAAAGGATTAAATTTAGAAGCTAGATTTATAAATAAAATCAATAAAACATATCTAAATATGATTAGAAGTAACTTTAATTTAAGTAATCTTATCAATAATGAGAATTTAATTAAAGATTTATGCGAAGGAATAATTAGTTTATTTATTCTCTATTTAGGTATTACTTATGTTATGGATAAGTCATTATCTTTAGGAAGCTTGATTACCTACAATACACTCTTGTTATATTTTCTATCACCGATTAGAAATGTTTTAGATTTTTATAAAGAATTTTATTATGTCAAGAATAGTCTTCAAAGAATAGATAATTTAATGGAATTTAAATATGATAAGTTAGATAAATTAAGTACTATTCCTTTTAGTAATGATCTTCATATTAAAAATTTAACCTTTACTTATAATCATAAAAATATAATTCTAAAAAATATTACCCTAGATATAAAAGGAGGGAATAAAGTATTGATTCTAGGTAATAGTGGTAGTGGTAAATCGACTCTATTAAAGTTGTTATATCGCTATTATCTTCCGGAAAGAAATAAAATATTTATTGGTAATTATGATCTTTTAGATTATCAATTATTAGATATTAGAAGACATGTTACCTATCTATCTCAAAATGAATTTCTTTATACGGATACGATTAGAAATAATATTGTTTTAGATAGAAAGATAAATGAAACAAACTTTTTAAATGTATGTAAGTTGACAGCTGTAAATGAAATAATCAAAGATAATCCTTTAGGTTACAATATGCCATTAGAGGAAAATGGCGTAAATATTTCTGGTGGACAGAGACAGAGAATTATTTTGGCTAGAGCGTTGCTTAAGGAAAGTAAAATTATCTTAATCGATGAGGGATTAAATGAAGTAGATAGCAATCTAGAAAGAAAGATTTTAAAGAATATCTTTAAATATTACCATGATAAAACTTTCATTATCGTCTCCCATCGATTAGATAATATCGATTTGTTTGATAAAGTAATTAGATTAGAAAATGGTGTAATTAGGAGTGATTTAAAAAGGTATGGATGAGATTGATTTTTGTTTGTTAGATGGAAAACAATATACAAAGATTTATAAATTTAATTACATTTTGATAGTTATCATATTGATATCTAGCTATATTATATGTATGTTTGAATATCAAACTTATTACTTATTTAGAGGTCGAATGATCGATAATCAATTGGAAATAAAAGTTCCTGTTGAAGATATCGAATACTTTAAAAATAACCATTATCTATTGATAGCTAACCAGAAATATCGTTATAAAATAACAGATATAAGTAATTTATATATCGATGATAATTACCATAATTATCTCTATCTTTATTTAACTATTCCCGGTTTATCAAACGTCGATAATTATATTTATGAAGCAAAAATACCGAAAGAAAAAAAACGCATGGCTAAATATTTAAAAGACTATTTATAAGGAGGAAAAATGGAAATAAGTAAAGAAAAAATGTATGAAATTACCGGTGGTGTGTCGTGGCAAGTTGTCGGTATAATCGGCGCTGCGATAACCTACATAATCGGTATATTTAGTGGATTTACTAATCCCAATCGTTGTCATAATTAAGAAAGGAGGATATCTATGCTTGTAAGAGAATTAAAAGAAAACGAAATGGTAAATATCGCTGGTGGTAGTTTGACTTCATCTTTTATCAATGCCATAACTAAAGTAGTTAATACGCTATACGATATTGGTGAAGCTACCGGTAGTGCCATCAGAAGACTAACTAGTGGCAAATATTGCCGTATAAATTAAATTGTGGTGAGAATGTATGTAAATGTGCATTCTCACTATCTTATATTGAATTAAGGAGGTGAAATTTGAAGAAATTTTTATTATATATAAGTATTCTAATTATGATTAGTGGTTGTGGAAAGAAAGTTGCTTCGAATGATAATTTAATCTCGGAAATCACTGAAAGTATCATGTTAGAAAAAAATAGTCTTGGTGAAAAACAATTAGCACAGGAAGAAATAAAAAATAATGAAAATGAAGAAATAACAGAAACAAAGGAAGAAGTAGTAAATAGTGTCAATGATAATCTTAAATATAGTGAGCCAACCACAAAGAAAGCGGATAAAATTATTCAAGACGATGAAGTCAATCTAGAAGCCTTCGATTATCAAATTCATAAGGGAAGAATCGATTGTTTGACTACCAGTGAATGTGTCGATATATCTTTGCCGATTCAATTTGAATTAAAGAATGCCATCGATAGTGTCTTTTATTTGGAAGTTAAAGCCAGCAATGATAAGTCCCTAGGTTATTTTATTAAGTATATTTTCAAAGATTATCAATATGAAGATTACGATACCTGTATATCAAAAGGCAATTATTTAAAAGAAGTCTTAACCGATAGAATTATCGATTATAAATGTAGTGATGAAGGAATTTTAGAGGTAGAAACCGATTATGAAAACGATAGCGTTGAATAAAAAAATATTTGTCATACTGCTTCTGGGAGTATTGCTAAATACCAATTTGGTACATGCTGAAGAATACGGACTTACTAAAAAAAGATTCCCTAATACCTTTGCTGTTTATGATGCTCGAGATCGAATGCATCTATATTATGGTGAAGCATACATCATCAATGGCCTAGAAGCTTACTGCATCGAACCCGGTATCAAAATTAAAACGGACTATTATAAAGCAACCGATGATTTAAGCGTATCTGGATTAAGTGAAGAAGTTTTAAAGAAAATTAGATTGATTGCCTATTATGGCTACAACTACACTGGTCATAACGATAATAAATATTATATGGCCGCCCAGGAATTGATTTGGCGAACTATCGATGGAAGAGAAGTTTATTGGGTAAGTGAAGAAGATTTTAATGGTAATCGTATAAATATCGATAAACAGAAAAATGAAATAAAAAAATTAGTAAATAGCCATTATACGCTACCTTCCTTCGACAATCAAGAAATCGTTTTAGAAGTAGGTAAGGACTATACATTAGATGATAAAAATAACGTCCTATCACATTTTGAAATCTATAATTCTTCGGTAAAAAATATTACTATTGATGGTAATAAAATGGTTCTAAAGGCATCTAATAGTCTAGAAAGTGGAGAAATAAAATTAGTAGATAAACAATATACCGATAAAGTAACATTGATATATTATCAAGGTAATAATCAAAAAATGATGTCATCTACCGGCATGTTAGAACCAGTTATTTCATCATTTATGGTAAAAGTAATCAACAAGCCCTATCTCAAAGTGGTAAAGATAGATAAAGAAACAGGAAAACAGATCTATTTGAAAGGCATCAAATTTAAAATAAAGAATCTCGATTCGAATGAATATGTCTGTGAAAATGATGATTGCCTATATGAAACAGATGAATACGGAACGTTCATAACTAGTGACAAACTTGACTATGGCCATTACGAGTTAGAGGAAGTAGATGATTTGATCGAAGGTTATTTATGGAATGATGAGAAAATAAACGTTACTCTCGATGAAAATAGTGATTATCAAGCGGTTGAAGGGAAATTATATTATGAAGTGTTTTTTGAAAATCAAGCCGTTACTGGATCTTTAGAATTGACTAAAATAGGCGAAGAAGCAGTATTTGAAAATAATCGCATTACCTATCTTCCTAAAAATTTAGATGATGTTGTCTTTAATCTTTATGCTGCTAATAATATATATGATAGTCAAAAAGAAATAATATATCGCCAAGATGAATTCCTAGGAACTTATATAACGATTAACGGAAGGATAACAATCGACAACTTACCATTAGGTAATTACTATTTAAAAGAAGTATCTACTTTGGCTAATCATATCATCGATAAAGAAAAACATTATTTTAGTTTGACATATCTTGACGAATATACAGAAAACGTTCATACCTCACTTACTTTGAGTAATTACCAGGCTAAAGGTAGTTTAGAATTCATCAAAATCGATAGCATCACCGGTGAAGTATTAGCCAATACTTATATAGGACTATATAATGGTAAAGATGAATTATTATTTACTGGATATACCGATGAAAATGGAAAGATAATAATCGAAGATTTACCATTAGGTAAGTATTATATTAAGGAATTGCTGTCTCCCGAAGGTTATACTTTAAGTAAAGATAACATCTATTTTGAAATAAAACAAAATAAAGAACATATTCTTACTACCATGGAAAATGCCACAATCAATGTTCCCAATACAAGTCAGCATAAGAATTATAATCATTATATTATATCGTTAGTTATCTTGATAATTGGTTTAGTATTATATAAATATGAAAAAAAATAAACTTCTAGGTATGAGTTTAATGATTATTGGTCTCTTACTTCCCATAAGAGAATATTTAATAAATATCTATATGAATAGAACTAAAGAAGCAAGAATTGTTAGCTATTTAAAAGCAACATCAATAACGAATATTCCAAATGAAAGTACCCACCACGAAGTAAATGATCAAAGAAATGATTATATAGCAATATTAGAAATACCTGCAATATCCCTTAAAAAGGGGCTCGTAGATATCGCCAATGAATTTAATGATATTGAATACAATATTGCTATTATGGAAAGTAGTAATCTCCCAAATATTAAGAATAGTAATCTTATTTTGGCTGCCCATAATGGTAATTCGCCAGTTTCATTTTTTAAAGATTTGGAAATGTTAGGCATTGGAGAACATGCATATATTTATTATAATGGTTATAAATATACTTATCAGATAGCCAATTATTATGTTGTCGAGAAAAAAGGGACAATAAATATTACGAGAGATATGACTAAAAATACTCTAACTTTAATTACTTGTAAAAATGATAGTGATACAGAACAGATTGTCTATATTGGATATTTGATTGACCAAAAAGCATATTAGTCAGTTGGTATTGTAATTAAAAAGAAAGTATGTTATAATTATAAAGCAAAAAAGGAGGACTTATGGAAATAGTTGTTGTAATTGTATCAATTTTATTGATTGCTATTGTTTTACTTCAGAGTGGTAAGGCAGAAAGTGCCAATATCATTCAGGGCGGTGGCAGTGAATTATTTCAAAATAGAAAAGAAAGAGGAGCCGAATTATTTATCAGTAGATTGACATTCGTTTTAGGTTTCACATTCTTTGTATTATGTATTTTCATATCATTTATGTAATAAATAGGACACTAGGTCCTATTTTTTGATGAAAAAAAACATCGATATCGATGTCAACTATAGGTTGCATAGTCCTTAAGTATTTTACTTGAGGACTATCATTTCTATTAAAATAATACCATAAAATAAGGGAATGTGCAATAAAAATGGTCGTAATTTTTGAGAAAAAATTTTGTGTCAAATTTTCTTCGCATTTTTGATAAAACCTTTATTTATAGGCGTCTACGGAGATTATAAAAGTTCTCAAGTAAAATACTTAAGGACAGAATGGTGATAATATGAAGAAAATATGGAAGGAAAATGCGAAGTTAATATTGATTGTAACTATAGCAATTGTATTAGCCAGTGGAGCGACATATGCCGCAACGACAATGTACGATTCGAATATTGTTGGATATAATAATACGACAAGTGGTTTG
>CAZEVZ010000038.1:0-9276 GCA_964514935.1 uncultured Muribaculaceae bacterium | reverse complement strand
TATTTAGGATTATGGGAAAGCATACATAATGAAAATTTTAAAGGGGGCGAATTCGACACGTTTAGAAATGAAGCTGGAAGTAACACTTTTAAAATGTCCCCGCAAAAATGGATAAAAGAGACAAATGCTATTGGAATTATATCAAAATCAGGTAGATATGATGGTGGAACATTTGCTGATCCAGATATTGCTTTTGAATTTGCGAGTTGGTTAAGTCCAGAATTTAAACTATATGTTATTCAAGAATTTCAAAGATTAAAGAAAAATGAATCATATCAAAATAAAATTGATTGGCATGCAAATAGGGTTTTAGCAAAAGTTAATTATGTAGTTCATACTGATGCTATAAAAAGTATAATAGTTCCAACTTTAACTGAAAAGCAGAAAAAATTTGTATATCAAGAAGAAGCTGATGTTTTAAATGTGGCTTTATTTGGTATGACAGCCAAAGAATGGAGAGTAGATAACCCAGAACTTGCTAGAAATGGTAATATTAGGGATTATACAGATTTACTTCATCTAGTTATACTGAATAACTTAGAAAATATTAATGCAGAATTAATTGAAATGAAAATTTCTCAAAGCGAAAGACTTGTTAGATTAAATAATATTGCAAGACGTCAAATGGAACTATTAAAAAATAATAAATCATTTAATAATTTAAGATATATCGAAAGTAATATTCGTAAAGAAATTAAAGAATAGTAAAAATAGTTATGTCAATTATATAACATACTACTAAGATGAATAAACCATCTAAGTGTGTGTGTTAGTGTCATTTCGGTCTAAAGATAGAGCCAATTAAGCAGTGGCTTGCACGACTTGGTAAGGAGAGAATAGATGAAGTTTTTGATCCATCGATTGCTGCAGAGCGAAGTATTGATTTGTACCGTAGCAAGGGATATGATGAAAAATGGATTGCTAAAAGAATTAAGGGTATTCAAGATAGAAAAGAACTTACTGATGTTTGGCAACAAGGAGGAATTACCGAGAAATATGAATATGCAATACTTACCAATGAAATTTATAAGGAATGGTCTGGAATGACGGCTAAAGAATATAAAGAATATAAAGGACTTAGAAAAGAAAGCCTTAGAGATAATATGGACAGTATTGAGTTAATTCTTGCCGATTTAGGCGAAGAAGCTACTAAGCGAATTGCTAATAAGCAAAAGCCCGTGGGAATGAATGCAAATAGAGTAGTTGCTAAGAAAGGGGGAAATATTGCTAAAGTTGCAAAAAGTCAGTTAGAAAGGGAACTTGGTGAAACGATTATTACAAATAATAACAAGTTAAGTTATCAATATATAAATAATAGAGCAATAGAATATAAGGATAATAAATAACTTCATATTTCTTTTTTTCTATCATAATGTTATAATTAAAGTGGAGTTGGTACTTATGTTAATTAGTTCAGTAAATAATGATATGGTCAAAGAATTAGTTAAGTTAAAAGATAAAAAATATCGTGATATGAATAATACGTTCTTTGTTGAAGGAAAAGATTTGTGTGATATAGCTTACGCAAATGGGTTACTTAGAGAAATATATATACTTGAAGGTTATGATAATATTTATGATGGAATACCGGTTACTTATGTATCAGAAAGTGTTATGAAAAAGATTAGTGATATGCCTAGTATTAGTGAATATTTTGGGGTATGTTCTAAAAAAGTTGAAAATGAAATAGGTAATCGAATACTTGTTTTAGATGATATTCAAGATCCGGGTAATTTATGAACAATTATTAGAAGTGCAGTGGCTTTTAATTTCGATACGTTAGTTTTAAGTAGAGGAACAGTAGACTTATATAACCCTAAAGTTGTAAGAAGTACTAAAGGAATGCTTTTTAATATAAATATCATTACTAGAGATTTGGAAATGTTTTTGGGGGAACTTGAAGATTATATGATATATGGTACTGATGTAACCGATGGAGTAAACATTAAGGAAGAAGATATTCCTTCAAAAGTAGCAATTGTCATCGGTAATGAAGGAAGAGGTATTAGCGAAGAAATTAGGAAATATTGTCAAAAAAACATATATATAGGAATGAATGATAAATGTGAAAGCTTGAATGCTGGGGTTTCGGCTTCAATTATTATGTACGAGGTAATGAATAAATGAAATATGTGTTGATTGGAAGATTAGTAAATACTCATGGACTTAAGGGTGAAGTTAGAATTTTATCGGATTTTAAATATAAAGATAAGGTCTTTGTTCCAGGAATGAAGATATATATTGGAAAAGATAAGATATGTGAAGTAATCGCTACTTATAGGCATCATAAGATATTTGAAATGATTACGATGGATGGTTACAATAATATCGACCAGATACTAAAATATAAGGGAGATTATGTTTTTGTCAATAAAGAGGATATTAAACTTGGGGAAAATGAATATTTAAATGAAGATATTATTGGACTTAAGGTATATGTGAATGATAAACTATTGGGAGTTGTAAAACGAATAGAAAATCATAATGGAAATGAAATTCTTGTTGTTTATCATGAGAGAAATCTTTTAATTCCTTATAATTTTGATATAATAGAAAATATCGATTTAGAAAAAGGCGAAATGTATATAAAAAATATTAGTGGTTTATTTGATTAGGTGGTGATGATATGCGAATAGATATTTTGACATTATTTCCTGAAATGTTCGATGGCTTTATGAATACTTCGATTATAAAAAGAGCGAGGGATAATGGCAATGTCGATATTCGAGTTCATAATTTTAGAGATTATTCTTTAGATAAGCATAAACGCGTAGATGATTATCCTTATGGTGGTGGAGCTGGAATGGTATTGATGTGTGAGCCAATATTTAGAGCAATCGAAGATATTAGGACAGCAGACTCAATCGTCATCATGATGAGCCCAGCGGGCGAGGTCTTTAAACAGGAAGTGGCGATTGATTTATCGAAAGCAAAGCATTTGATTCTTTTGTGTGGACACTACGAGGGTTTCGATGAACGAATTAGAACGATTGTCGATATGGAATTATCGATTGGTGATTATGTTTTAACGGGCGGTGAAGTACCAGCGATGGCAATTACCGATGCGGTTGTTAGATTGCTTCCGGGTGTAATAACAAAAGAGAGTTTAGATAGTGAAAGTTTCAATGATGGGTTGCTCGATTATCCAAATTATACGCGACCTGAAGAATTTAGGGGCATGAGAGTACCAGATGTCTTATTGTCAGGGCACCACAAAAATATTGCTCAGTATAGAGAGGATGAAAGAATAAAAAGGACAAACGAGGTTAGAAATGATTTGACTGGGGGAAAAGAGCATGAACAGTAATACATATCATCTATCTAGAGCTAAAAAAGCGGGTGAAGTCATCAATTTAGAAATCAATAAATTAGAGGGTTATTTAGTAAATCCTAAAGTAAGAGAAGATGATGCAATTTCTGTAAATAAGATACTATTTACGGATAGTAATATTAGTGAGAAAATAATTAGAAAAAAAATTGATGGTAAGATTGAATACTTGCTTTATAAATTAAATCTTTCAGATAATGAAGATAGTGGTAGTGGTAGTATTCAGAAGAGTTTAATCGATGCGGAAAAATTGCGAATGCAACTGATCAATAAATATATTAAATATTTAGGACATACCTATTATAGTTTGACATTAAAAAAGATCGAATTGATCATCGATGAATTAAATTATAAATTATATATGAATGAATTTAAAAAAGAAAATCATTATGATAATGAAAAAGAGGGTCGAAGAGGACGTTAAAAAATAATGGTGATTAGTTGTCATCATTATTTTTCTTTTTAAAATAATTATATTTTAGGGTTAAATCATTTTTCTTGGTGATATTACTGATATAGTAATTCTTGGCTTCTAGTTTATCATAAGCGAGTGATTTGTTATTGGTTATTTCACCATTTTCAACATAAACATTACCATCGTACCAAGAATAATCGCTGAAAAAGACAATTCCTTCGTATTTACTATCTAAAGCATCTAAACCGATATAATTATTTGGATTATAATCTATTCCCCACAGATTTAAAACGGTAGGTAAAATATTTAACTGGGAGGTTACTTTATTGATATTGGTTTTTTTGGTATTGTTACTCCAGATAAAGAATGGTGTTTTATTGATTAGGTTGTTACTTGTTTCTTTATATTTATCTAAAATCGTTTTATCTTCAACGGTATATAAATAATGGTCACTATAGGCAACGATTACCGTATTATCTAGAAGATTTTTTTCTTTAAGATTAGTTAAAAGTAATTCCATCATATAGTCGGTTTCTTTGGCTTGTCGACGAATACATTCTTCTTCGGTCATCGTTTCTCTTTCGATAACAGTATTTTCTTTCGTTTTTTCTTTTTCAGAATTATTATTTTCAGTAGTTATTGGTGTATGATCTTCATCGTATAGCAGTTTACATACTCCTTTGGTATTGGTAAATGGAAGATGACCAGAATAAGTGATAATATAATCGACAAATTTGGTATCTTCAGGGAACAATAGTTCATTGAAAGTTTCATTTAGAATTAGTTCTCTATCTAAAGTATACGTTTCATCTTTATAATCAAACATATCGATTAAGCCATAATAGTTATCGTAGCCCCAATTTTTATAATTGGCTTTACGAGAATAATATTCCCCACTATTCATATGAAAAGCATTGACCGAATAGCCCAAATTCTTATATAGTTTGGCCATCGTATAAGGAAAAACATTTTTATTAAAAGTATAGGCATTTTGTGTGTAGGATAGGGGAGTAATAAAACCAGTGTTGACAGCAAATTCGGAATTGAAAGTTGAACCACCACCATTATAATACGAGTAATGATTGTTAAAATTATAGGCATTATTTAGCATTTTATAAATGGTAGGGGTATCTTTTTCAGTTATCAACCAATTATCTAATCCTTCAAATTGAATAAAGATTAAATTTTTATCTTTGAAAGTACCGGTATATTTATTGTTATTCTTTTTGGCATCTTCATATGCTGAATCCAAAAATTTAATATCTTCACTGTTTTCTTCTTTTTCTGTTTTTAAAAAAGTTACATAAAAATTTCTAATGCTATATTCGAATAGGCCACTTACTTTTAAACTTTTATTGTTATCATTGAAAGCATTATAAATATTGCGAGGATTTTTCCAAGATGACCAGGTAAGTGATTTGTTGGCTTTACCTAATGTAAAAGGAGTAAGCGTATGGATAATAAGAAATACGATAATTGTCCATATCAAAAATTTCTTATCATTTTCCTTTTTATTAGGAATTTGTCGATAACCAAAGATAATGGCTATGATAATGATAAGACTGGCAACATATACGATAGGATTACAATTCTTAATCGTATCCAAGATATAGGGAGCTCCTTCAGAAGCTGATTCGATTAGACTAAAGTCAAAAAATGATTTGGTCATCGAATAATAGATGTTGTTTGTCAAGAATAAGATTAAAAAAACAATGTTAAAGAAGATGTATAATCTTTTACCAATATTTTTCTTAAAACCGAGAGCTAAACCTACGAAAAGAAGCGTCCACGATATAGTAAATAGGTTGGGTGCTAGACGATATATTTTATAAAAGTTAATATTTTTACCTAGAATTCTTGTGATGATGTCCATTAAAATAAAGGGTATCATCATATAAAAGACGTATTTATATTTATGTAGGAATGCTAAAATTTTATTTAAATATAATTTAACAATTTTAATTATTTTATCTTTAGTTATTTTATTCTTTTTTTGTTTGCTCATTTTTACCACCCACAGATATACGTTAACATTATAACAAAAACTTGTTATTAAGTAAATAAAGTGTGGTTTATTTTACAGAAATATGTTATAATTGTGATAGTTAAAAGGGTGTATTGATATGAAGAATTTAAAGGTAATTAGTAAAATAAAGAAAGATTATCCGGTAATGAGTTTTTATATTATTGGTAATTTTATCAATGCGATATTAGTTAGACTATTTACAACGGGTCATTTTCATATAAGATCAATTTTTTTTGACTTGGCTTTTATTATATGTTTAGCTGGATTATCATTTTTGGTTAAGAAGAAACGAAGAAATGCTTATTATTATTTGACAACCTTTATAATGGTTTTAATATGTACAAGTAATTCTTTATATTATAACTATTATAATTCTTTTATTTCGGTATCATTACTGGCAACGTCGGTATTTGTAAAAGATGTTGGCGATGCGATTGTCGAAATGGTTGTAAGAATATGTGATTTGGCTTATTTGTGGATATTTGTTGGATTATCGTTGACAATTAAGAAGAATAAAGAAGATGTGACTGGTGGCAAAGGAAAATGTGGGATGGCTTTTAAAGTAGTTTTTTGTTTAATGGCTATCGGTTGCGCACTGCCGCCCTATAATTCTTTTAGCAGACTTTATAAATTATGGAATAGAGTAATGGTTTTCGATAGTTGGGGACCATATGTCTATCAAGTAGATGATATTGTTCAAAGTTTGAAGCCGACATTTAACAATATATTCGGTTATGATAAGGCTTTAAAAGATACGAATGATTATTATGAAGAGAATAAACAGAGTATCAAGAGTAATGCATATAGTGGTATTTTTGAGGGAAAGAATGTCATTGCTATTCATGCGGAAAGTTTGCAGACCTTTACTTTAGGTTTATCTTTTAATGATAATGAGCTTACACCTAATTTAAATAAATTGGTAAAAGAAGGAATGTATTTCAATAATTTTTATGCACAAGTAGGGGTAGGTACAAGTAGCGATTCGGAATTTACATATGCGACGGGATTACTTCCATCGAATAATGGAACGGTCTTTGTAAATTATTATAATAATAAGTTTGTTACATTACAGAATTTGCTGAAAAATAAGGGCTATTATGTCTTCAGTATGCATGGTAATGTCGGTGATTTTTGGAACCGTGAAACGATGCATATGAATATGGGATATGATAAGTTTTATTCGAAGAGTTCTTTTGTCATCGATGAAGAATATGGACTTGGATTATCTGATGAATCATTTTTTAGACAGGTCGTACCGATGATAAAGGATATTAGTGAAAATACGGTTGGACCTTTTTATGGAACATTGATTACTTTGACTAATCATACACCTTGGAAAGATACCGATATGTATAGTGATTACGATGTAAGTGTTAAAGTGAATGTCAATGGGGAAATAGTTGAAAGAGATTATTTAGAAAATACCCTTATGGGTAAATATCTGAAATCAGTTAACTATATGGATAAGGCCATTGGTAATTTTATCCACGATATGGATGAAGAAGGATTACTCGATAATACGGTTATTGTCATATATGGTGATCACGATGCAAGAATTAGTAAACAGCAATTTAATTATATGTACAACTACGATCCAGTAAATGATAGAGTACTGGGTGAAGGTGATGAGGAATATCGGGAATTTAACGATTACGATTATGAACTTAGTAAAAATGTACCATTTATTATCTGGAGTAAAGATATGGAAGAAGGTATAACAATAGATACACCTATGGGAATGATCGATGTGATGCCGACATTAGGAAATATGCTTGGGGTATATAACAAATATTCTTTAGGGAAAGATATTATGGGTATTAGTAAAGATGAGGGAATTGTCGTCTTTAAAGATGGATCATTTATTACTGATAAATTATATTATAATGCTAAAAACAATGAATCATATATGTTATCAAATGGAATAATCAGTGATGATTATGTGCGAGTAAGAAGTGAATATGCCGATGAGATAATCGAAGTGTCAAATAATATTATCATATATGATTTAATCGATAAGCTAGGATAAGAGATAGTTATGCTATCTCTTTTAATATAAGTAAAAAATAGTCTTTTTGCGGTAGATAATTTAACAGAAATTAAAAATCTAGGAGTAGATGTGTACAGATTTTACAAACACATGTTTGTAAAAAGTATTGACAAATGAAAAAAACCAGTATATAATTAAAATGTACTGATATTAAAAGGAGGAAATAATGACAAAAACAGTAGAAAAAGATAAGGCTTTAGCCCAAGTTTTAGCGGATATTGAAAAACAATTTGGTAAAGGGGCTATTATGAAATTAGGGGAACATAAAAATATGGAGATAGATGTGGTACCTAGCGGTTCAATTTCGTTAGATATTGCTTTAGGGGTTGGAGGTTATCCCAAAGGAAGGATAATTGAGATATATGGACCAGAATCATCTGGAAAGACGACTTTTGCGCTTCATGCAATCGCAGAGGTCCAAAAAACAGGTGGTAGGGCCGCTTTTATCGATGCAGAGCATTCACTTGATCCGGTATATGCATCTAATTTGGGTGTCAATATTGATGAATTATTGCTTAGTCAACCGGATACAGGCGAGCAAGCACTAGAGATATGTGATGCTTTGGTCAAAAGTGAAGCTGTAAGTATCATCGTTATCGATTCGGTAGCAGCTTTAGTACCACAAGCAGAGATCGATGGTGAAATGGGAGATAGTCACGTTGGGCTTCAAGCAAGATTGATGAGTCAAGCGTTGAGAAAACTTTCTGGTTCGATTAGTAAGACAAATACGATTGTAATATTTATCAATCAATTGCGTGAAAAAGTAGGAGTTATGTTTGGTAATCCAGAAACAACACCAGGTGGTAAAGCATTAAAGTACTATTCTTCAGTTAGATTGGATATAAGACGTGGTGAACAAATAAAGAGTGGCAATGATGTAATCGGTAATAGAACGACAATCAAAGTTGTCAAAAACAAAGTTGCTCCACCGTTTAAAAGTGCCTCTGTAGACATTATGTATGGTGAAGGTGTGAGTCAATGTGGTGAACTTGTAGACTTGGCGGCTGATGCCAACATCATCGAAAAGGCTGGGGCATGGTATTCATATAATGGTGAGAAATTGGCTCAAGGTAGAGAGAATGTCAAATTGCTATTCAAGAGTAATGATGACTTTAGAAATGAAATAGAGGCTAAAGTTCGTGAATATTATGGCATAAGTAAAAATAAAGATAAGAAAGATAAAAATTCAGAAGCTTAATTCTGAATTTTTTAGTATGTAAACTTTTGGTTGCAATGTCCTTAAGTATTTTACTTAATAACATCTATTTCTATTAAAATAATACCATAAAATAAGGGAATGTGCAATAAAAATGGTGGTAATTTTTAAGAAAAATTTTGTGTCAAATTTTCTTTATATTTTTGATAAGTCCTTTATTTATAAGCGTCTACGGAGATTATAAAAGTTGTTAAGTAAAATACTTAAGGACAGAATGGTGATAAAGATGCAAAATATATGGAAA
>CAZEVZ010000037.1:0-9507 GCA_964514935.1 uncultured Muribaculaceae bacterium | reverse complement strand
GTTTAAAAGAATTAGAAAAAGAAAGAAAGGAAAAGATGATTAAATATAATGAACGAATTAGAAATTAATAATAGTATTTTTGAAAACATTAAACATGTAGATGAAAACGGCAATGAATATTGGTATGCTAGAGAATTAATGAAAGCCTTAGCGTATAGTAAATGGGAAAGGTTTTCTAATGCAATAGATAATGCTAAAATTGCATGCAACAATAGTGGATATAATGTTAATGATCATTTTCCCGGGGTCGGGAAAATGATCAAAATAGCAAAAGGAGGACAAAGAAAAGTATTGGATTATAAGTTGTCACGCTATGCTTGCTATTTAATTGCCCAAAATGCTGATTCACGAAAAAGACCAATTGCCCTTGCCCAAACATATTTTGCCATTCAAACAAGACGCCAAGAACTAATAGAAAAAGAATACAGCAAATTATCCGAAGATGAAAAACGACTATATCAACGCGATTTAACTAAGAAAGGCAATTATTCATTAAATCAAACTGCTAAAAATGCTGGCGTTAGAAACTTTGACAAATTTCATAACTTTGGTTATCGAGGATTATATAACGGAGAAACCGCTAATGATATTGCCAAAAGAAAAGGTCTAAGATACCGTGAAGATATTTTAGATAATATGGGAAGCGAAGAATTAGCAGATAATCTCTTTCGCATTGTACAAACTGAAGCCAAAATCAAAAACGATAACATAATCGGAGAAACCAACGCCAATAACATGCACTACATTATTGGCAAGAATATCAGGGAAGTAATTATTAAAAATGGAGCAACATTGCCAGAAAATCTACCAACACCAAACAAAAGTTTAAAAGAAATTGAAAAAATGAAACAAATAACCCATAATAAAGAAAAACAATAGCTTAACTATTGCTTTCTAATAATTCTTTTATCTTATTTTTAGCTGTATTTAACGTATCATAGTCTGGTTCCATAACATATAGATATTGGCCAGGGTAGGAGTAGGTATAATTTGACGAATCATAACCATTTACTTGAATTGATTCAACACTCCAATTATAATCATTCTTAACTTGTAAATTGATAAATCCATTGACCATATTTTTCTCGATATTCGTTTGAAAATTATCCTCAATCGTATTCAATAATTTCAAATAAGTACTTATATCTTTCGATTCCGTAACCTTCTTGATAATAGCCTCAATCACTTGTTGCTGATTTCTACCGCGACGCCTATCGCCTTCAAGATATATCTTTCGCTGTCTTGAATAATTTAACGCTTGTTTTCCATCGAAATGATTCCAACCATAATTTACATGGTAATATCCACTACCAAAATCTAAATCCGAATAGACATCGACTCCACCAATCGCATCGACAAGCGTAATCAACGAATTAAAATTAACCCTAACATAATAATCGATATTCGTATCGTATAAATCTTCCAACGTTGCTATTGACATATCGATACCATATACCCCCGCATGGGTAAGTTTATCCTTATCACCCGTTGTACCATGTAATTGTACATAATAATCTCTTGGCGTATTCGTAAGTAAAACCTTACTTTCCGCAATGTTGATTGTCGCGATAATATTGACATCACTACGCGATACCGTACTAATAGGTCCATACGTATCGATACCACTGATATAAATATTAAAACTATTTAGTTTCGTAATATCATTTATAATTTTCCTATTCTGTTTTACTTCGGTATTGATGACTATCGTCTCAATTACCTTAACACTATCCTTAAATTTATCGTTTGCTTCATCG
Organism: uncultured Muribaculaceae bacterium; assembly: GCA_964514935.1. Lineage (GTDB taxonomy): Bacteria > Bacillota_I > Bacilli_A > RF39 > UBA660 > RUG705. Next base: position 7,750 of record CAZEVZ010000037.1, on the reverse strand, counting down.
ATAATATCGATATAATTCTCGTTGATAAATATTGCCTCTATTTTATTACTTAATAAATCATTGACAAGCGAAATAATATTTTCATATTCCTTTTTCTTTAATTCCTTTTTATCATCGAGTTCGACTATCGCATCCCTGTAATTCGTATCCATCTCGTTATGAAATAGCCCTATATTACTAATTTGTTCCAATGAATTTACCCCAGCTTCTTTTGTGGCAATCACCGAATAATTAGTAATCGTATATTCAATATTTGTTATTTTGTCAAAAAACGCATTCGTCTTATGATATATATAGACCATACCACTATTTAATATCAATAAAATAATACTTAAAATTATCGCCGTTATCTGTAAAAATTTTCGTTTTCTCGTAATCAATATCAGAATAAGTATCAAACTTACTACATAAAATAAAACAATCAAATAAAGAATCTTGTCTGGAACAATCGTCGCATTAAATAATAAATAAATTCCTCCAATACTAAATAATAATAAAAATATATAATAAATTATTCTTTTCATTTACATCACCCACACAGTAACTTTAGTTTATAACAAATATCACTAAATGTAAATAGAATAATCCCAATATCGTCAATTTAAAGTATTTATTGTTAATTACCATACATAATATTAGTAATAATATAACAAAGAGGAGAAATAATTATGAAATATTTATTGATATTTTTAAGTATAAGTAGTCTGATTATTACAATTTTATTTATCTATTCATCATTGGTATTAGCCAAACAAAGTGATGAGTGGAGTGACGAAAAGCTAAAATAATCATCGTAATAGCATAGATGCCTATTGATAACGATAGAACATCTTTTTTTTTAATTAAAGCCTACAAAGATTGACAAAAACAGCATATAAGACTATAATACTATGTCGTGATGTGTTATGAATTTGAATAAAATGATTGAAAATTGTAATCTCATAAATGAGCGAATCGATTACATTATAAACAATAGTGAGTTTGAATTAAGTACGAAGTATCTGGTATATATTCATGAAACACTATTCAAAGGAATCATCTTCGACTATGGTAAGATAAGAAAACACAATATATCAAAAGGCCAGGATATTCTAAATGGTCAAAGTATCGCTTATCCCGATTATCATACGATATATACATATCTAAAATTTGCCTTTGAAGATGAAAAAAGATTTAATTATGATAATAAAAGCCTCGACGATGTAATTGAACACATAACTAAATTTTGTGCTGAACTATGGTTAATTCATCCATTTTCAGAAGGCAATACGAGAACCGTATGTATATTTATTCAAAAATATTTAGATCAACTGGGTTATAAAACAAATAATTACGATTTTAAAAGACATTCTGAATATTATAGAAATTGCCTAGTAAAAGCCAGTTATTGTAATGAAGAATTAGAAATAACTGGCGATATCGTACCACTTAAAAACTTTATCTATAATATAATTACGGGTAATACCGAAAACATTTTCTATGAAGATTTAAGAGTGGGACAGTTATTTAGTGTTAATTCCAAAAAGAAAACATTATTTAGAATGTAAATTGATCAAAAAAAATATCAAAAAAAATTATTCTATGTTATAATATATTTAGAATAAGAAGCAAGGGGATGAGTTTTATTATGGAAGAAATTGATTTAAAAGAATTATTTGAATTCATGAAATCAAAAATATTTACCTTAATAATAATTATGGTAGGCATATGCCTTATTGGTAGTATCTATGGTTTATTTATTCAAAAACCAATGTATAGTTCATATACGACTGTAATTCTGGGAAGTACCGAAAATACATCTAGTACAGCGTTGACTCAAAATGATCTTACGTTAGCTAAAAACTTGGTCGATACCTATGCTCAAATTGTAAAATCGAGAAGAGTATTAGAACAAGTAATCGATGAACTAAAACTTGATACGACTTACGAAGAACTATATAACCAAGTTACCGTTACGGCATTGAACAATACTGAAATTATCAAAATAAATGTGGCTGATAGAGATGCCATTAGAGCCAAAAATATTGCCAATGTTACAGCTAATTATTTTACTAAAGAAGTAGTTAATTTATATAACATGAATAATGCCAATATTTTAGATGAAGCAATCGAAAATGAACATCCCTATAATATCAATGTCTTTAAACAATTAGTAATCTACATAATGATTGGTATAATTCTAGGTTTTGGTGTCTTATTTATCATTTTCTATTTTGATAGAACGATTAAATCAGCTGAACAGATAGAACAGAAAGTTAAATTGCCAATTTTAGGTAGCGTTGAAGAATTGAGTAAAGGGGGGAGACACTAATGAAAGAGGAATTAGTTATCTGTACCAGACCTAAAGCCAACATTAGTGAAGATATCCGAACAATTAGAACCAATCTTCAGTTTACCACGGCTGAAAAATCAAAGGTCTTGCTTGTTACTAGTTCGATACCCGGAGAAGGGAAGAGCTTTATCAGTAGTAATCTAGCTGCCGCTTTTGCCAAGTCTGGTGAAAGTACCCTGCTTATCGATAGCGATTTACGACTTGGTCGTATTCATAAAATATTTGGTGTCACCAACAAACATGGACTATCTAATCTACTCCTAGAACAAGAAAGTTCCGAATATACGAAATATGTTAAAGACACTGAAATTGAGAATCTATATGTTATCCCAAGAGGAATTGTTCCGCCAAATCCAAGTGAATTATTAAATTCAAATAATGCTAAAAAAATTATCGAATATTTCAAAAAACGTTTCGACCGCATTATTTTCGATGGCGTTCCTATCAATGGATTACCTGATTCACTCATCGTTGCTGGAATGGTCGATCGTGTTATCATCATTGCTTCCACTAACTATACCAAAATCGATGAATTAAACGATGCCAAAAAAGCCCTTGAAAAAATTGATGCCAATATCGCTGGAGTCGTTATCAATCGAACTGTCCAAGCAAAACGTGGAAAATACTTCAATTATTATGAATAGGTGAAACAATATGACCGATGTACACTCACATATTATTTACGATGTCGATGATGGTAGTTATTCATTAGAAGAAAGTATTGCCCTAATTAAAAAACTTAAAGAAGTTGGCTTTGACAATATTATTATGACCCCACACTACATTAGTGGAACCGAATACAGTTCCTTTAATAAAGAAAAGCTATATAAACTTGAAGTATTACGCGCAAAAGTTAAAGAAGAAAATATCGATATCAACCTCTATTTAGGTAATGAAATCTTTATTACCGATCATATCATCGAAGATATTAAAGATAATAAGATTTATTCACTAAATAACACAAAATATATCTTATTTGAAATTCCTTTTCATAATCAAATCATCGGCCTTACTGATATTATCTACGAGTTAAAAGTAGCAGGTTATATCCCAGTACTTGCACACCCTGAAAGATATGCTTATTTTCAAAAGAATTATCAATTGGTCGATGAATTAAAAAAAGAAGGCTTGTTGTTTCAATGTAATTTTTCCAGTATTTTAGGGAATTATGGTCGTGAAGCCAAAAAACTTCTCAAATACATGTTGAATAATAAGTATGTCGATTATTTAGGTACCGATATTCATCACATCGATAGAACGTATGTCATCGATAATTTTACCAAGATAATCAAAGCATTTACCAAAGTTGCTGGCAGTGATTACCTTAATGAAATACTCAATAATGCCAATAAATTAGTAAATTAAAGAAAGAATTTATTTCTCAAATTCTTTCTTTTTTCTTTTAATTAAAGTTTTTGCTGAAGATAACATAATATTATCATTATCTTCATATCGTTCGTTAAAGTAGTCAAGTAATTGCACAAGTGTCTCGTAGTTGATGTTCTCTAAAGCCACATTTAAACGTACCAATTCAAATAATGAAACATACATATACAAGTATCTATCTTCCATATCAACTGCCTGCAACTCTTCAAGCGAATCTTTGGCATAATCTAAAAATATTGGTTGAAGTTTCTTGACAAAATCGACATCGAATCTATTTTCAATATCGGTAAAGTACATTGAAGGTATGCGATTGACATCAAAATCATATTTCAAAGCCAATGATTCCATATAACTATTTGAAGATAGATACTTGTATTTATGTACATGATGATAAAGTCTTAACATATGTATATCTTCAATAACAGAGTCTGGATTAGTAGAAAATTCCTCAACTTTTTTCTCTAATCCTTTTAAAATATCGATTAACATTTTAGTAGCAATCGCATCGCTTAATAAAACACCATTCTTTTGTTTAGAACCCTTACGTTTCTTTTCCTCGCACTCTACCTTTGAATATCTTCTTAAAGCCATTTGATCACTAACACCGAAGGTCTCGGCTTCCAAGTAACAAGTACGTAAATCTCTTTCTGAAAGCCCTGCATAGACTTCATTTTCTGCCGCAATCGCTTTCTTTAATTTATCGACAATTTCGATATATTCGATTGTTCCTTCTTCTTCATCACATGACAGCTCCTCTAATTTGTGATAGTAGTAATGGATAAACAATCCCGCTATTTTAATTTTAATAAGATCTTCACTCATCTAACTCACCTCAAAGTATGTTTTATTTTAACACTAAAGGACCAATAATACAAGTAAAATGTTTGCTTTTATTCGAATATTATGTTATTATTAGACGTGGTGATTTTATGAAACTTAAAAAAATCTATTTAGAAATTACCAACGGTTGTAATCTAAATTGCGATTTCTGTATTAAAAATAGCCGTAAAATTACCAATATTACTTTTGATAATTATCAAAATATTATAAATAAAATAAAACCCTATACCAAAGAATTATATTTACATGTTCTTGGTGAACCACTAATGCATCGTGATATAAATAAATATATTGATTATGCATATCAAAATAATCTTTTAGTAAATATTACGACCAATGGCTATCTTATCGATCGAATAAGTAATAATCATCATCTTCATCGATTAAATATCTCCTTACATAGTTTTAATGAAAGATACGGCCTAACTATCGATAAATACCTAACAAATATCTTTAAAGTTATCGATAATCTTCGAGATAAGACTTTTATTACCTTAAGAATCTGGATTGATAATCCTAATACTGATTATATCTTAAAATATCTTAACGAAAGATATGGTACCAATATCTATCATATTAGTGATAATCAAAAAATAAAGGTAGCAAGTAATCTAATCATCGATACCTTTCATGAATTTATATGGCCTGATTTAAATAATAATTATTATAGTGATTATGGTACTTGTAGAGGCTTAATCGATCACATTGGCATTCTTTCAGATGGGACGATCGTTCCCTGTTGCCTCGATAGTAGGGGAGTAATCAATTTAGGAAATATATATGAAAATAATTTAGCCAATATTTTAAATAGTGAACGCGTAAAAAAGATGATTACTGGTTTTAAAAAGTATTACAAATGTGAAGAATTATGTAAACATTGTTCATTTATCAAAGAAAGGAAGTAAACATGCAAGTAGTAGATTGGAAAGACAATATCGATAAAAATGAATTACAAGCAATTTCTTATTGTCTAAAAGAGGGTGGACTAGTAATATTTCCAACGGAAACCGTCTATGGTATAGGTGCCAACGCTCTAAATAGTAAAGCCGTCGATGATATTTTTGTTGCTAAAGGTAGAGCTAATGACAATCCTTTAATCGTCCATTTAGATTGTAAAGAAAATATTACTAAATATGCCTATATCGATAATCCGATGGAAGAAAAACTGATCGACAGTTTCATGCCTGGTCCTTTTACCTTAATATTGAGAAAAAAGGATAATATCCCAGCCAATGTCTCTGCAGGACTAACTACCGTTGGCATCCGTATTCCCAATAACCATATTGCCCATACGATTTTAAAAGCGAGCCAATTGCCAATTGCTGCTCCTTCAGCCAATATTTCTGGTAAACCTTCCGGAACCGATATCAATGACATCAAAGAAGAGTTTAGTAATAAAGTCGACTATATTATCGATGGCAATGTAACCGATATCGGATTAGAATCAACCGTCGTCAAAGTTATCGATAATATTCCCACCATCCTTAGACCAGGTTTTATCACCAAAGAAGATATTATCAATGCCGTCGGTGTCGTCAAAGTCGACGATAACATTTTTAAAAAAGTAACTGGCAAAGTAGAAAGCCCAGGCATGAAATATAAACACTATGCCCCAAATAGCCAATGTGAGCTAATATATATTAAAGATCGTGATGAACGCATCGCTTATTTCAAAGCCAAAGCCAACCAAAATACCATTATTATCGGGAGCAGTATCTTAAAAGATATTCCCTGTAAAAAGTATTTACCTTATGGTGATTCCCTAACTGAAATTAGTCATAATATTTTTAAATTATTACGTCAAGCCGATACCTACCAACCAGAAATAATCTTAATTGAAGGTGTCAGTAAAGATGGTTTAGGTTTAGCCATCATGAACCGTCTAATCAGAGCCAGTAATTATAATTATATTGAAAGATAAATTTTATCTTTCTTTTTCTTTTTAAGTATGCTATAATATATTGTAGGTGAATAGGGTATGAAAAAGCATAAAAATATCATAATATTTATTGTCTTAACAGTAATTATTCTTACTTTAGCTTTACTTTTATTTAGAAAGAATAAAGTATTAAATGAAAATCAAATCAAAATAATCAACGCTTCATATTCAACTGAAAATAGTGATAATTGTAATACCAAAGAAGTATTTTATGAAGATGATAAATATATCTATTCATTTCCATGTATTCAAAGTAGTTCTACTTATGTAAAATTTCCTAATGGTAATAAAATGCTAGTCATTAAAGCATTAGAAGAAAAAAAAGTTACAATCGAAGAACTAATGAAAGTATATCCAAGTATAAAAAAAGATACAAAGTAACGGAGGAATAGTATCATGAATAAAAAACTTGTTCTAGAACTTGTTAATCACGATGTTTTCTATGTAAAAAATGAAAATATTAGTTACTATATTACTATTCCTAAAAATTATAGGACAACTAGTATTTGCATTGAACTCAAATCAAAGATGAATAATTATAATCTTGATATGAATGATGAACTTTGGGTTATGGAAAACGTCAAGAATACTTTTTCATATATCGATAATTATAATATTACTTTAGTATTACCCATTTTAGATGAAAATCAAAGTAGTGTTTTAGAAAAATTAGATACGAATAACTATGAAATAATTGATAAAATACTAGGAATAACTATCAATAGTGCCTACCTCAATTTAAAAGAAAGTGGTAAAGAAATAGAAAGCAATATAATGTTTATCGATAATGAAAGATATAAAACATTTATCAATTGGTTTGTTACCAGATATAAAGAACGTGTTACATGTAAAAGTTTACTTTCAATAATTCAGCTGTATAACGTCAATGCTACAGCTTATAAAAGATTCGAAACACCAGCTATTACTTTTGTCGTAGGAAGTTACAATAATGAAGTAAATGCTCCAAAAATTGAAAAGCTTCCAGATGCAACAGAGAATTTAGAATTAAAGCCCCAGTATAGTAGTGGTTTCAGTAGTTATTGGCTTCTTGCTATTATAACCATCGTCGTAAGTATTGTCGTAGCAGTAATTGCCTTTATATATTAAAAAAATAACATCACTTTAGTGGTGTTTTTCAATGTAAACTTTTGGTTGCGAAATCCTTAAGTATTATACTTAAGGACTACCATTTCTATTTAAATAATACCATAAAATAAGGAAATGTGCAATAAAAATGGTGGTAATTTTTGAGA
>CAZEVZ010000036.1:0-10257 GCA_964514935.1 uncultured Muribaculaceae bacterium | reverse complement strand
ACCAGGTACTGATGATGAAATACATGAATTTTGTGCATTGAAATATAAAACATCATTTGATCAATTTACTAAGGCAGATGTTAACGGAGAAAATGAATTACCATTATATACTTATTTAAAAGAGCAAATAAAAGAAGATAAAATTGATGGATTAAAAAACAAAATGGCTATGAAGGCTGTAGAAAAAATGAGTAAGACTACTAAAAAGAATGGAGATATTAAATGGAACTTTACTAAATTCTTAGTAGATAAAGAAGGAAATGTAATAGAGAGATATTCTCCAACTTTTAAACCTGAAGATATGGAAGAAGATATCAAAAAAATATTATAAATTCTTGATTTTAATCTTTTCGCAATAGGTTGCAATTACGCAAACGTTAAGAAGATGAAAATCCTCTTTTTTAGTGTATAATAATAACAAAGAAAGGAGTATATATGGTTGTATATCGAATTTGTAACAAAGAAGAATTAGATAAAATTATAAATGGTATTCCTTTTTATGAAATAGGTAGAATATGTACAAATGATTCTAAATTAAATAGTCATGAATATAAACCAAATATAAAGTATCTTCATTTTTATAAAGATTATGGTAGCATTTTCTATCTTACTACTACAAAAGATTATTATATTTGTACTTATGATATTCCAGATGAAATACTTGCTGAATATGAAGGATATGGCAGATATCTAGATAGGGTATTTATGAGAAAAGAAGAACAAGTAGAAGAATATGCCATTCCAAGTAGTCAAATAGATGCTAATTATCTTCAAAAAATAGATAGAATATTAGATTATGTTGACTTTGAAGATTATCTTTATGGAGATTATAAAGATAATTTAGAAACAATTTATAAAAAAGAAAAACCAAGAATTAATGTAATATTTCTAGACTTTGATGGAGTATTAGATACAGTTCATTATAAATCAATGGAAGATATTGAAAGAAGAATTAAGATACTTGCAGATATTTGTAAAGAATATGATTGCAAAGTCGTAATTGAAGCTTCTGCAAAAGATGCAATCAATGAAGATACTTTAGAGATTGCAGAAGGATCATGGGTAAATGATATATTTCAATTCTTTAAGAAGTATGGAATAGAATGCGTAGGAAGGACTCCTAATGTTACAATCAAAACTGGAGAAAACTTTAGCATATCAATGTGGAAAGATGCAGAAATAATAAAATATTTAGAAATGCATCCAGAAATAGAACATTATTGTGTAATAGATGATGACGATACTAAAGCAATGCATTGGAAAGTATCTGATTTAGATAAAGTAAGAGACCATTTAGTTGAAACTATTTATTATTCAGATAACCCAGAAGAAGAAGGATTACTTCCAAAGCATAAAGAAGAAGTAGGACAAATATTACAAAAAGAAAATAATATAAAGAAATTATTATTAAGGAGGAACAATGGATACAAAAAAAGTGTTTGAAGAAACTGGTAGATTAGGAAATGAAATAGGAAGATTACATAAAAAATTAGATAATATAAATATAAAAATACTAGGACTAATGGAAGAATGCCCACATGAAATAGTATTTAAATATATGGATAATCATCCTAGAATGCTTATGATTGATGGAGCTTATTTTTGCCCCGCATGTGGTAAATCAATTAAATGTATAAAAAAAGAACAACTTCAAGAGTCATCATTTAAAGATTCTAGAGTTATTCCACTTACCAATTTATCATTATTTGGTACTAGTGAAGTTTATCATACTATAAGAAATGAAGTATATGAGAATATGGACTTATACTACGATTCTAAAGCAGATATTGATGAACTTTCTAGTAGAATGGAAGAATTGCTAAAGGATAAAGAACAAAGATATGAAAGTCCTGCTAAAGCACTAAGAAAAATAAGAAAGAAACCAACTGATAATAAATAAAAGAAATCGATATTTTTTAATATTGTTAATCAAATAACCATTTCCTATTAAATGATTATTTGTTATAATATAAATGACAAAGAAAATATAGGATATGCTAGATTTGTGCACATTTTGTGCACATTAGATGAATATTTTATATAAAAAACGGCAAAAATAGTACAAAAAATATAAAAAGTTACCTGTCCACAAACCCTTGAAAATAAAGGAAATATCCATAATACTATAAATATGGAAAATATACCAATTTGGCTCGCATGTGGCAGTGGGAAGAAATACAAACAATGTTGCGGAAAGTAATGCTATTGTTTATGGTATAGATATGGAAAGTAAAACTTATATAGAAAATTATAAACAAGAAGGAAATGCTGTTACTTATAAGCATACAGGAACAAATAATGAATTTTATGATAATACATTTGATGAAGCATATGATAATGCAAAAATATTGTATTCAAATGCGACAATAACAAAAAAATAATAAGTGAAATGTATTATGAAGAAAAAAATATAAACAATGTTGTGGTAAATAAACTTGTAAATCCTAATAGAAAATGGGATTGCGAGTTTTTTCTTTGAAAGAACAGTACTTTTATTATGGGATAGATAATGATAATAAGAAAACAATATTAAAATTATGATATAATGGTAATGAGATAGTTGGTGATAAAATATGTTAGAAAGGCAATTAGTGAAGTTGCTTGAAGAAGCAAAGGAGATAAGACAACAATCAGTTGAAAATGAATCGGCAAGTTATTATGATGACGTATTCTATAATTTAAGTAATTTTATTTCAAAAAAATTAAATAGTTCATTATTCAAAAACAGAAATGCTAAAATAATCGTAAATCATTTTGATGAAATTCTTCCGTTCATTGTTATGTCAAATATAAATATTCTTTTATTGAACACTAATTTATTGATAGAACAACCAAACTTTAAAGAAAAATTTATTGATGGATTAAAAAAATATCCCTATAGAGATGGAGTTGATCAATTATTTTATAATATTTGGGTTTGTTTAAATGATGAACCAAATAAATTTGATGACTTTATTGATGAAGATATTTTAAAAGCCGTATCAACCATGGATTTAAGTAGAATGTTTTATTCAGATATGCTAAATAGACTAAATGAAGATAATCAAAGAAAATTTTTAAATTTATTAGTGGAAAATAAATGTGATATTCCTTATTCAGCAATTGAATATAAAGGAAACAATAGGGAAATAATTTATAATAAGCTATCTTTATTTATTGAAAATGCTCAAAACTTATATGCTTTAATGAATTTTGTTAAAGATAATTCTACGGCTTTTTCTCAAGTAAAGGATTATATTGATAATAATGAAGAAATGGCAATAAATTCTATATTTTGTGAAACTGATCATCTTGCAAAGATAAAAGAACCAACTTTAAAGGAAATAATTAGATTGATAATATTGGATGTTATGAAAAATGAGGATGTTAAGTTTTCTGATATTACTTATGATGGTGGTGGTTATTCACGTATATTATTGATTGGTAATAAAGTTATTAAATTAGGTGATAGATTTACAAAGAAATTTCCCAATAATCCATATATAGTATCTCCATTACTGCGCCAGGAATTTAAGATTAGTAATGAAAAGTGTTTTGTTGAGGTTACTGAACGTGTTGATACAAAGACAAAACCAAGCAAGGAAGAGTTATACAAATTATTTAAGAATTTACGTAACTTGGGACTTAAATGGACCGATGTAAAAGAAGCCAATGTAGGACGATTAAAAAGAAAAAATGTAGTACACTGGGAAGACGGTTTAAACCCTACGGATGAAGTTTTAGGATTGGGTAGTAAAAGAGGAACGACAATTTTAGAAGAGGGAGATTTAGTTATTTTAGATGCTGATTTTATTTATGATGAAAATGATCTAAATATTAAATATACAAATAATAAACCTTTATATGATGAATTTGAAAAGAGGTATCAGGATGAAAAAAAGCAAGAAGAGAGTTCAAAATTAGGAATGGAATCCAATGTAAGTGGTTATGATATCGATGAACGTAAAAGCATACGTAGGTAAGTTATGCCAATATAAAGGGGAAAAGTCATAGTGCTTTTATGGTATAATAATTTCAAGAAGTGAGGTCTATTTATGGAAAGAGAGAAATTTTTATCATCGATATATTTAATTATTAAAAATGAAACGGGTGAAGTCTTATTGCAAAGAAGACAAGGGACAAAATTATGGCCAGGTTATCTTGCTTTGCCTGCCGGGCATATTGATGAAGGTGAAGATGCTTATGAAGCAGCAATAAGGGAAGCAAGCGAAGAATTGGGTATAGAAATACAAAGAGAAGATATTATAGATACTTTTGTTGTTAATAGAAAAAATAAATCGTTGATGCCATATTATGATGTATACTTTGAAATATCAAAATACGATGGAGAAATAAGCATAGCTGAACCAGAAAAGTGTTCTGAATTAGTGTGGTGTGATCCAAGTAATCTACCTGATGATATGATCGAATTTGAAAAGGAAGCAATGGAAAATAATGCTAATGGAATAAAGTTTAGTGTTACTTATGCCGATAATGAAAAGAAGTTAGTAAAAGTAAAGAAAAACTAGATATATCGATAATGTTAAAATGCATTGCTTGAAGCAACGACTTATTTATAATAAAATTATCTTGATGAAAGGAGAAAATTTAAATGTTAAAAGAAAATATTAAAACATTGAGAAAACAAAAAGGACTTTCACAAGAGGAATTGAGTATTAAATTGAATGTTGTGAGACAGACAATATCAAAATGGGAACAAGGATTATCGGTACCAGATGCTGAGATGTTAATTTCTATATCTGAAGTATTTGATACTCCAGTAAGTACATTGCTTGGGGAAACTATTTCTGAGGAAAATCCAGATAAATTAAAAGAGATATCTCAAAAATTAGAGATAATCAATTTACAATTAGCTAAGAGGGAAGAAAATAAAAGAAGGTTTTGGCATTATCTTTTTATAGCAATATGTATTGTTTTAGTAATAATTTTTATTAGTATAGTTGCTTTAGGTAATACTTATATGGAATGGAATTATAATGATCCTGAATTAACGGTATTAGGTGTTGGAATTCATGGATTCATATGGATATTTATAAGAATAGCACCATTTGTTTTGCTTGGGGCAATTATTGGTATTTGTCTGACAAGAAAAAGATAATAAAGAATTATATTTTAGAAGTGGGAGGAATCCTGCTTTTTAAATTTATTTGTACTTAAGTTTCATAATTTAGAATTATGTCTGAAAAGGAGGAAATAGTTTTAAAAAGGAAAAATATAGTGTATAATAAAGATGGTATTTAAATGATAGAAAGGAGATGTTAAAATGAGAGAAAAAATTATTATATTTATTATTGGTCTCTTGTTAGGGGCCATTATTTCAACAGGATCGATTTATGTTTATACGGTTACTAATGGGACAAAAGACAATAATCAAAATATGTCAATGAATGGAGGTAATCCACCAAGTATTCCTGATGGACAAAATGGGGGATTTAATGGGCCTCCAGATATGTCAAATGGTGGTAACAACCAAGATAATACCTCAACAAATAGTTATTAGTGGTGATGTATATAAAAAAAAATATTAAATATTTTATAGTTGTATTAGCTTTATTACTAAGTTTTTCATTGGATGTCGAAGCGGCTAGTAAAAGTATCTATGTGAATTTAAATGACTTAGAATATTCAACTGATAACAAAAATTATAGTACGATAGTAGAGTATAAGACACTTGATGAATTTTTAAAAGATTATAATGCTAACAAATTACCAAGTATCTATATTACTGATTTTCTATTTGATGGTGTGTCAGCTGTTAAGGCACCGGATTTGGATGACTTTATCGAAAATGATTCCAATGATACGAAGATTAAAACTTTAGATATTAAAGTAATCAATATCAATACGACGGGTAATATTGAGTTTAAAGGTGAAATAACTGGGGCAATGATTGGTGTAAATACCAACAATGTAAAAGGTAATATCAATATAATATTGAATGGTGTTAATATCGATACCGATTCTAAAAAAGCGCCAGCTGTATTTGTATATAATAAAGATAAGAATTATACCGATTGCATCGTCACCATAAAGACTGTGAAAGGAACAAAAAACTATCTTGAAGGAGGAAAATTAAAAAAAGTTAGTTTGCTTGGTTCAGATAAATTAGATACATACAAAAGCTATTATTCTGGTGATAGTTTAGCTAATTATAATAAATATTCTTCTTATTATGGTATTTATACGAGCGATGAGATAGAGAATATTCTATTTGCTACGGTTCAAGCAGATAGTGAAGATTTACAAGATGGTGATCCATATTACTTTTATAAAGGTAGTGGAGCAATTAGTTCCGATATCGATTTGTATTTTGAAGGCGAAGGTTATTTAAAAGTTACGAGTAAAAATGAAGAAGGTATTGAAACTAAGGGTAATCTAACTTTTAGTGGTGGTACGGGTGATTATGAAATAAATGCCTATGATGATTGTTTAAATACGACGACTGCTAGTGGTAGTGGAACTGTTAGAAACGATTTAACAATCGATGTCAATTCGTTGCTTGCATATGTCACTCCAGAGGCAGATGAAGGTGATGCAATAGATTCCAATGGTAAATTGATAATTGATGGTGGAACAATATATGCCTTTGCTCACCCAAGTAGTCCTGATGCAGGTCTTGATTCAGGTAATGGAACATATATCAATGGTGGTACGGTAATAGCTACAGGAAATATGACAGATGAAATATCTAGTGCATCAAAACAAGATTTTATATATGTGAGATTTAATCAAATAAGTGCGGATACTTTAATTACAATTAAAGATCAAACTGATAATGTTATTATGGCTTTTAAAACTGGTAGAAGTATTCAGAATCTATTATATAGTAGTGCTAATTTAAACGTTAAATCTTATAAGGTATATACCGGTGGGACAATTGATGGAGAAGAAACTAACGGATTGTATAACAAAATAAATAGTTATACTGACGGAGAAGAAATATCTGTTAGCAGTGCTATGAATGAAATGAAAATGGTCGAAAACAATAATAGTAATTTTGTATTAAAATTATTATTAGGTGAAGTTGCTGCTTTAGTCGTAGTTTTATTGATAGTTTTCTTAACAAGAAAGAAGAATACAGAAATTGATACGACAATTTAAAAATGATGGATAGGAACGGAAGATAATCCGTTCTTTTACTTCTAATTATATGATATAATGGATGTAGGTGATGCTATGTCTAAAATATCTAATATATTGACAATGCTTCAGTTACTAGAGACCGGTAGAAAATATAGTATACCTGAATTGGCCAATAAACTTGAAGTATCCGAAAGAATGATTAGGGTATATAAAGAAGATTTAGAAAAAGCAGGTATCTATATCGATACGATAATGGGACCTTACGGAGGATATGTCTTAAATCAATCGGTCCGTATGCCAATTAGAAAATTCAAAATAAAAGATGCTCAATTGTTAGATAAATATATTGTAAGGGAAAAAGATCGGGCAACAAAAGAGGAATTGATGTTACTTCAAGATAAGATTAAAGGGGTATACATTGGTAGTAAACAAGCAGAAAAAGAAGTAAATTTAAAAGATGAAATGGGTAAGAAATACAATGTTTTAACGAGAGCTATTAAAGAGAAGAGAAAGGTTAAAATACGTTATTATTCATATGGTAAAGGGGAAAACGAAAGAGTTATCGATCCTGCCGAAATGTTCTTATTTCAAGATGGATGGTATTGTGCTGCCTATTGTGAAGTAAGAAGAGATATTAGACATTTTGAATTAAAAAGAATATTAAAATACGAGTTATTAGATGAAAAGTATGAGTAGACGAAATATTGCCTCCTTTTAAGTTATATTAGACTTGAAAGGAGATTTTTTATGAAAAAGAACATGGAAGAAAATTTTAACAAATTAGAAAGGAGGGTATTCGATAGTCTATACGATACGGATTTGGAAAGAATCAATTATGAATTGGCTAAAATATCAGAACCGACATTGGTATCGGGGGTTGGAGGTTCTAGTGTCGTGGCAGATTATGCAGCCAAAATATTGACTGCTAAAAATAAAATAATTACAAGAAGTATAGAACCGCGAGATTTTAAATATTTAGATGTTAGTTTATATAAAAATGTATTAGCGTGTAGTTATTCAGGAAATAATTACGGGGTAGAGTTGGCCTTTTTAAATAATTTGAAACATTATTTACTTGCAAGTAAAGTAAATGAAAGAGAAGATATCATCAATTTAAATTATAATTGTTTCGATAGGGAGAAAAGCTTTATCTCATTGGCAGCAACATTGGTACCATGTGGTATTCTTTTAAATTATTATCTAGGGAATGCTAAAGAAAGGATAATCGATGAGTTAGATAAATATGAATTTAAATTTAATACTGAATGTGATGCTTATGAAATATTTAGTGGTTATGATACTTCGACATTGGCTAGGTATTTAGAATCGACAATGGTTGAAGCTGGGATTGGCATACCTATCGTACATGATAAATATGCGTATTGTCACGGGCGAAGTACATTTTCAGTAGTCTATAATAATAATGCTATATACTTTGATAGTGGAAGAGAATTAGATAAACTATTGATTAGTGAAATACGTAAGTATTATAGGGAAGTAATTGTTATTAAAAATTATGGTTTGGTAAGTGAATTTTTCAGTTTAGCCCAGTGTATGTATTTAACTAAATATATTGCCGAAGCAAAAGGTAAAGATCTATCTGGTGTAGAATATAATCCAATAGTAAAAAAATTATATAAATATAATGGAAATGTATAGGTTATGATATAATATATGTAACGTTTAAGTTTTATTTAAGTTTTTGGATTTAAACTTTATTTAGTGGTGATTTAGATGAAAATACTGATAATTGAAGATGAATATAATCTAGCGGATGCGATAGCAAGTATGTTAAAGTCAAAAAAGTATAGTGTGGAAATTAAAACTGATGGCGAAGAAGGTTTAGATGAAGCTCTAACTGATATTTATGATTTGATAATTCTCGATGTTATGTTACCACATATGAACGGCTTTGAAATATTAAAAGAACTAAGAGAGGAAAAGATTAGTTCCAAGATTTTAATGCTGACGGCTAAAAGTACAATCGATGATAAGATGATAGGGTTTAATAATGGAGCCGACGATTATTTGACTAAACCATTTCATATGGAAGAACTTTTGGCAAGAGTAAATGTTCAACTTCGTAAAGGTAATAGTGCATCTAGTGAATTGCTTGAACTTGGCGATATTGTTTTAAATATTAAAAGTATGGAATTATGTAATAGACATGAAGAACATAAAGTTAAAATTATTGGTAAAGAGTTCCAATTGCTTGAATTGTTGATGAATAATCCCAATCGGGTAATGGAAAAGGAACAGCTCTTTGTTAAAATATGGGGATACGATGCGGAATGTGATATAAATACACTTGAAGCATATGTTTCATTTATTAGAAAAAAATTAAAATTAGTTAAATCAAAAATAAATTTGAAAGCAATTCGTAATATGGGATATGTCTTGGAGGTAAATGATGAAAAAATTAAAACTTAAAGTGTTTTTTGTCATATTTTCTCTACTGACATTGTTTACACTCATTATCTTCGTTAGTTCGACAGTGAGAGATTATATGGAAAGAAAGAATTCTGTCTCTGATGTTTTGACAAGAATACCAAATACCTTCTCTTATTTAGGGGGGAAGGATAAACCGGGTAATTTTGTTCCTTCAAGAAATAATTCTAGTGATGATTCGCGAAGAATTTATCTCGATTTTACAATTTATACGATTATATTAGATGACAGTGGCAATTATAAAGAGTTAATCAACCATACGAGCAATGATGAAGTCGATGAAGAATATATAGTAACTATTGCTAATGAAATAATTAGAAATCATAGAAATAGTATCTATATTGGGAATCTCTATACCGATAAATATTCATATGTTTTAACTCCTAACAATACACTAGTTATAATGGATAATACCGAAATAAACAATCTTTTAGTAAGGGGACTTGTTTTTAATACTTTGTTCTTCTTACTATGTGAGGTGGCTATATTTGGGTTTGCCTATTTGATTACGAAATGGATAATAACACCAGTGAGTAAATCGTTTGAAAAGCAAAAAGTATTTGTGGCTGATGCTTCACATGAATTAAAAACACCCCTTTCAGTTATGATTGCTAGTGCAGATGCATATTTCAATGATAAAGATGAAAAATGGATCGTCAATATGAAGAACGAATCTGAAAGAATGATTAAATTAGTTACAGAATTATTAGATCTTGCTAAAACAGA
>CAZEVZ010000035.1:0-10289 GCA_964514935.1 uncultured Muribaculaceae bacterium | reverse complement strand
GACCTCACGCTTATCAGGCGTGCGCTCTAACCACCTGAGCTACAAGCCCATTTTGTGTTCGCTAATTGATTATATCATAAGTTTTATGAGATAGCAAGTCTTTTTGCGAATTTAACAATTAAATGGTGGGCTGTTAGGGACTCGAACCCTAGACCCACTGATTAAGAGTCAGTTGCTCTACCAACTGAGCTAACAGCCCATCAATCATCAATTCGTCCAACAAAGACAAATAAGATTATACCATACTAATTAGCAATTTTCAATCAATATTTTAGATTTTTTTACTTTTCTTATATGTAAGGACACTATCACTACTTCTTCTGTCGTGAAATCTCAATCCATTATTACCAATAAAGGTTGTAAGTTCAATATCTTCAGATAATAAATTATATACCTTTGGTAAATTATATATTTCGTCTTCACCAGGTGTATATTCGGAATCGATATCCGTGTCGTATAGATAACTAACTAACATTTTACCATCTTCATTTAATACTTTGACGCATTCATCAAATAAATATTTAAAATCTGTTAGTTTATAATAAGCGGCAATATTTGATAAAAAAATATTATCGTATTTGATGGTATTATCGATATTGAAGATATTATCATAGATAAAACTAATATCGACATCAGATATTCTATTTCTTAAAAGATTATATGAATTATCATCTTCTAGATAACGATTCATTTGTTTTAAGACATAAGTTTCATATTCATCGATACTGAAGAGATTTTTTCTAATGGTTTTACCTTTATGTTTTTTTAACAATTCGCTCCAAAAGTAACTGACTTCTGGTTTTATGTCATCTAAATATGTCAATAAGGCATAAAAATTGCTCTCTAAAAAGGCACGCTTGTTTTTTATAAATAATTGAGGATAATTTTTATAACAGAAGAACTCTAAATATTTTTGGCGGTCCATGAGGGTAATAGCAGCCATCTTTAAATAATAATATTCTTGGGCAAAAGGGCATATATCGAATAAAGTTATGTCTTGGCTCCCATTAAGAATAGCATTCAATACTTGATCAGAAGATGAACCGACCGTTAGTAATTTTTTATCTTTTAAATCGAACATGTCGACGTAGGCACTGATATTTTCGGTTGTAAAAGGATATATTGAAAAGAATTTAGCTTTTTTATATTTTCCTTGATTACATATATCTAGTGCAATATTTATTTTTTTATCGATATCCATAATATCCCCCAAATCTGGGTAGTTATTATACCTTTAATGGAAAATATTGTCAAGAATACCGTATGAGAATATCATCATGATAATACCAGCCATGATGACACCCATTATAGAGTATAGCATGGCTTTCTTTTTATCCATATTAAGTAAGGCAGCAATCAAGCAACCGGTCCAGGCTCCCGTACCAGGTAGTGGAATACCTACGAATAATAGAAGTCCGATATATTGAAGTCTTTCAATCTGATCTTTTTTATTCATCGCTTTGTGTTCTAGTTTACTGACCATTCCTCTAAATAGTTTGGTCTTTTTTAAATAATCAAAAATCGGAGTAATCAACCACAAAATAAACGGTATGGGAATGATATTACCAATAAAGCATATAATAAAGGCTCTGACGATATTTATATTGAGTAAAGCGGCAGCAATTAGGCCACCACGAAGTTCCAATATCGGCATCAATGAGATAATAAAGACGATCAGTTCCTTTCCGTATTTTAAACTAGTTAAGTTACTAAAAACATCAACTAGGGTCTTGGCTAAATTAGCTGCCATATAATCCACTCCATTCTAGATAATTTATTAAATTATAACATAAATTGAAAAGACTATCAATTCATTGACAGTCCAATTATTATTTTTCTTCTTTTTTAGTGGTTTTCTTTACTTCGTTACTAGTAACGATATCCAAAGCTTTCGTATATAACAAATCGAATTTGATGTTATCCATTGATACTTCTTTTAAAATCGTCTCTTCATCAACTTGATACATACTGGCCATTTCTTTTACTCTGGCTTTAGCTTCTTTATCGGTAACTTTTAGTTTTTCTACCTTGATGATTTCTTTAAGTAAATAACGATATTTTAGCCTCTTTAAAGCATCATCTTTCATCTGACTAGTAATATCTTCTTTTTTCGATTTGGTATATTGATAATACATTTCTTCAGATACACCTTGCATAGCCATTCTTTGCATAAATTCATTATACATGTGCTCTACTTCGTCATCGATAAGTTCATCACAAATCTCGGCTTTCATATTTTCAGCCGCTTTTTCGAGACACTTCTCTTCGTAGACATGTTCTTCTTCGTGTTCTTTTTGGTGGGCAATTTCATGTTCTATTTCGTGTTCTAATTCTTCTTTGTTGGTAACTCCTTCCATGGCTAAATCATCGAAGAAATCTTTATCTAATTTAGGTACGACACGATTCTTAATTTCGTTTACTTTAACTTTGAAAACGACTTTTTGTCCTTTTAATTCTTCAGCCATATAGTCTTCAGGGAAGGTCAAATCGATATCTTTTTCTTCACCCTTTGACATACCGATTAAAGCATCTTCAAAACCAGGAATAAAAGTATTACTACCGATGGTAAGTTGATAGTTTTCGGCGGTTCCACCATCGAAGGCAACACCATCTTTAAGACCTTTAAAATCGATGATAGCAATATCGCCATTAGCAACTTTTCCATCTTTAACAACGATTTCCGCATAGTCTTCAAGTAAATGCGCGATACGATCTTTGATTTCTTCTTTAGTTACTTTTACCGCATTCTTTTTAACACCCAAGTTGGTATACTTTCCTAATTCAACTTTTGGTTCAGCGACAAAAATAAATTTAACTTCCAATTCTTTATCATCACATTTAACCAAGTCAACTTTTGGTTCAATTACCGGCATAACTTTTTCATTAGTAAGCAATCTATCGTATTCCTTCTTGACAGCCATATCAGCTGCTTCGAATAAAATATCTTGTTTACCATATTTTTTTTCGTACATGCTTCTTGGTGCTTTTCCAGGACGAAAGCCATCTATTTTAGCTTCTTTATTTACTTTTTCAAATGCTAAATCCTGTAATTCTTCCCATTCATTCCCTTTGATAATCAAACTAAATTCTTGTTTCATTTCTGACTCCTTACTTAATTTCTAATATTTCAACATTGTAATTACCATTTGGACTTTCAACGACGCAAATGTCACCCACTTTATGTCCCATAACACCTTGAGCAAGCGGACTTTCGTTGGAAATTTTATCGTTAGATGGATCAGCTTCTTTGGAACCGACGATACGATATTCTTCAACATCTTCATCATCGACATATTTAATTTTAATAATGGTTCCAAGACCTACCTTATCGGTATCTTTCTTTTCGATTAGTTCGGCTTTCTCTAGCAATAATTCCAATTCTTTTATTCTGCCTTCGACCTGTGCTTGTTCATTTCTGGCAGCATCGTAATCGGCATTTTCTGATAAATCACCTAAAGCTCTAGCGTCTTTTAAGGCCTTAATAACTTCTGGTCTTTTAACTTCTTTTAAGTGATTTAATTCTTCTTCTATTTCTAAAAAACCCTCGTTAGTCAAGTAAACTTTGTTTGTCATTTTTTCACTCCTTTTAACATTTCAACATTTTACTAGTAATTTATGCATTTGTCAAGTAAAATTTCCTATTTTTTTCGTTAATTTCATATCGCTATGAAATCCTCAACATATCGTATTTTTTTACTTCTTTATCAAGTTTAAATTTAACTTTATTTTCTGGGTGTCTGCTGGCATCGATGATATTGCCGTCGATGTCATAAATATCGCCCATGGTAAATTCAATCGTCTCTCTATCAGGAGAAATAATGGCTACTTTATCGCCCGATTTAAAGAAATTTTTCGAAGTAACGGTCACATACTCGCCATCGTAATCATCGACCATGGCTAAATATTCTTGATTCGATGGTTCTTCCCTACCTAAAAAGTACTGTTCATCCATACCAGGCAATTTATCGTAAAACTGAACTGTGCTATCACGATTGGCCACTTTATCTAATTCCTGGCGATATTTTTTTAACCTATCTGCAGTTAAAATACCTTTGTAATAGTCATCGATGGCTCTGCGATAATTATTGATAACCATGGCGATATAATATACGCTACGCATTCTGCCTTCTACTTTTAAACTTTTAATACCAATATCGATCATATCAGTTAATTTTTCTAACATACATAGATCTTTGGAGCACATCGTAAATTTCGTTGGATTAGTTATTTTTTTGCCATCTCTAACCAAGTCAAAGTTCCACCGACATATTTGGGCGCAACCGCCGCGATTGGCATCTCTTTTGGTAAAGTAATTCGATAAGACACACCTACCAGAATAGCTAGAACACATAGCACCATGGACAAAGGTTTCAATTTCGATACCGGTTTTAGCGATAATTTCTTTTATTTCATCTCTAGAGCATTCTCGACCTAAAACGACTCTCTCTACGCCCTGTTCTTTCCAAAATTTAACGGTTTCAATATTGACCGTCGAATATTGGGTCGATATATGAATCGGTAGGGCAATTTTATTTTCCTTAACAATATCTACGATTAAGGGATCAGATACGATTATCGCATCGACATGACATTTTTCAAGTTCTTTAAGATAATCGACGATACCTAGGGTGTCTTCTGTATGAAAGACAATATTGACGGTTACATAGACCTTTTTATTTAAACTATGGGCATAGTCACATGCTTCTTTTATTTCACTATTATCCAAGTTCTTGGCATTAGCCCTAAGGCTATAGTTTCTTCCACCAAAATATACGGCATCGGCACCGTATAAAAGAGCTATTTTAAGTCTATCTAAGCTACCAGCGGGAGCCAATAATTCAACTCGTTCCATTTCTATCACCTACTTTATTTTATAGATTGTTTTAGTATTAAAGAACCCGACGTATTCTTCATCGACCTTATCATTATTAACAAATTTATCGACCATTAGATTAAATTCTTCATCGGCTATTTTATTACTTTTTAAAACTAGATAATCGATATTTTCAAGTTCTTTCAAATGATTTAATAGATTGATCGGTTTTTCGGTATAAATAGTCGTTCCATAGGCTTCTTCATCGATGGGATATGCTTTATCATCATCGCTGATAATTTGATATTCGTGCCCTTTTTCTTCGTCTATATACTTCAAATAATTAGTAATTAAATATCTTCTAGAATAAAAGATTGGAGCATATCCATAACCTAAAAAGAAGAGCTCCATACCACTTTTTTCTTTGATTTCCAATAGTTCATCTTTAGTAATATCCGAAGTAATATAACTACTCTTTATACCTCTATTTGAATAAAATTTATTCGACAAAACCGAAGCATTTAAATGGTCTTGCATAATAACCAATCTATCTGTCATACCATATTCGCTAGCTATCATATAGACAGCCATATCGTAAAACATAATGCGGACATTTTTATTTTTTAATTTCTCAATGACACTTTTCAAATAAGCTAAATCACTATTATGCATCAGTTTATTGATATGGACAAATACTTCTTTATCTTTAAAATCAAACTCATCTAAAACATCAACATCTATATAAAAAGAATCATTGACAGCTAATTTATCAATCGATAAAATTACACCATCAATATTCTTATTCACAAGTTCTTTTAAATGTTCTAGGGAGTTGGCACTTGCAATTAGTTTCATAATTAAATCCTTTCTTTTATTCTTTTCTTAAGCTGTTTTTCAGCATACTCATCATAATTGGGGTATAATTCTGGCAATACATCACCCACAAAACTACTGCTTATTAAGCCCATAAATTTCTCGCTATATTCTTTTAAATTATGCTCATTTTTCTCTACGGTAAGTTCAATAGATATCAAATTATCGATAGTGTGTTTAATCGTTCTTTTAACTTCGGTCATACTAAAGAGGGCATCTTCATCAGTATATGTGGCAGCTAAATATTTTAAGAGCATATCATTGTACATACTTAAGGAATAT
This sequence comes from uncultured Muribaculaceae bacterium, assembly GCA_964514935.1. Lineage (GTDB taxonomy): Bacteria > Bacillota_I > Bacilli_A > RF39 > UBA660 > RUG705. The sequence goes on along the minus strand of CAZEVZ010000035.1, from coordinate 4,321 downwards.
AAAAGACCGTATAAAGCTTTTCGATTAGGACAAACATCTAATATACCTTTAGTTTTAGGAACAAAAAATGATTCGAATAAATTAGGAATATTTTCCAGCATAGTTACGGTAAAAACTTCAAAAGAATATGCTCCTGGTTCTTTTAGGCCAAAGGCTTTCATATGATGATATTCGGTCATTCCTTCGATAAGTCCATCTTCGATTTCGAGAGCACTCTCAAAGGCAAATTGTTCATTATCCCTATCGTTACTACACATATGAAACAATTCGTGCCCTAGGGAATAATTCTTTTCAAAAATAATAATATTATCTTCAGGAATATATAAACCATTTAATGAAGCATCATTTAGTCGATCTACCTTAAGAAGTTCTAATGTTTCCAAATTCTTATCATAACATTTACGGTAACTTTCAGGAAACTTACGCAAGTAATAATCCATTGTTTTAAAGACATTCTTACCATGATCTAAAATAATACTATTCTTATCATATATTTCTATTACCTTCATAAAACCACCCTATAATTATTATTTTCTCGTAGATAACGATAAACCATCGCCGACAGATATATATTCGGTATTAAATTCTTCGTTCGTATCTAAAAAAATAATAAAATCTTTTATTTTCTTGACAATTTTTCTTTGGTTTTTAGTCTCAATTAAACTTTCATCATTGACTAGACCATGAAAAAATAAATTATCGGTAATTATTATACCATATTTATTTAAATTAGCACTATATTTCTTAAAGAAATTGATATTATTTCCTTTTGAAGCATCGATAAATATCAAATCAAACTTGTCATCAAGATTGGTATTTAGGGCATCATCAAAAATGATATTGATTCTTTTATCCAAAGCAAATTTTTTAATATTTTTAACAGCTTCACGATATCTCTTTTCATCTTTTTCGATAGTTGTTACATGTATATCGTCACTTACTAGGGCCATTTTAATGGCCGAATAGCCGATGGCACTGCCAATTTCCAATATGTTTTTAACATTGTGTTCTTTTATGTAATTACATAGATATTCGATGCCTCCAGGTAACATTATCGGTACACGATTAACCTTGGCATATTCTTCAATTTCTTTTAACATATATATCCCTCACAAAACATTATGATTATATCATAAATTAGCGTATATTACTAGAAAAACTCTCTATTTAGAGAGTTAGACACACCAATTACCTTCGTTTTGTAATTTTTGAATAGTGTTGTAATGTTCATTACTATTTTTACTTAAATATGTTTTTCCTTTACAATCTGCTACGAAGTAGTAATAATTATGTTTGGTATAGTCGATTGTGGCCTCGATTGATTCTTTACCGGGATTGGATATTGGTCCTACCGGTAAACCTACGAAACTAGTACATCTCGTATTGTAAGCATTGTCACAAGTATATAGGTTAGGATTACCATTTAGTGATTGTTTAAAATCATCGATCTTTAGATAGTAATAGGTCGTAACATCAGAACCTAAAACCCAGCCATCTTTAATACGATTATAAAATACTCCGGCAACACCTTTCCTATCATCGGCATTACCACCTTCAAGTTCGACAATCGAAGCTAAAGTCATCAGTTCATGAACAGTAAATTCACTATCATCAATTTTGTCACGATAAGGAGTCAATTGTTTATCCATTTCATCTAACATCGTTTCGATGATTTCTTTAGCTGTTACATCTTTATTCAAGAAAGCATATTTACTGGGAAACAAATAGCCTTCAAGGGGATAATAAATCTTACTATTTTTAATCTTATCCGTCAAGAACCAATATTTGGTAATTAAAGTATCGATATATTCTTTATCAGCCATCAAATTGATGACATCATCGTAACTATTATTGGTTTCTTCATCGATAATTCTGGCTATTTTCCGAACATTTAAGCCCTCTTTAAAAAGAATTCTAATCTCATTAGGATTATAACTATTGCCTTCTTTTAAGGTATCCATAATCTTCTTTAAGTTCATATTATGATCAAGTTCATAAGTAGAGGCCTTAATATCTTTGATATTATTAAATTTAACATATAGTTTATAAATAAATTTATTTCTAATCAATTTATTTTCATATAAGATATTCCCTATCGAATAGGGGGTACTGCCCTCTTCTATCTCAATTGTAACGGGATTACTTTTTCTGCTTGTAGCGCTAATTTCATAATTATAGATAGCACCCACAAGTAAAATTCCGGCAAGTAATACTCCCAGAATGATAATTATTAGCTTGTACTTCTTCATTATATTATTCCTGTGCTTTCTTTGTTTCTTCTTGAATTGATTTTAAAATAGTTTCAATTACTTTCCATTCTTTTTCACTTTTTATTGGTAATAACTTATTACCACTATCGGTTACTTCATAAATGGAAGCGAAAACTCTAACATTACCATCTTTATCTTTTGAATGATCGGTATACACAACATATTGTTTCTTTGTTTCCTCTGATTCAAATGTAAATAATGGTTCACATTCAATTTCTCTTCCTTTTTCATCTAAGACAATAAATTTTTGTTTTTCATTCATTATAATCACCCTATCTATTTTTATCTAAATATCCTTGAAGAATTATTACAGCTGCCATGCCATCTACTTTTTTCTTTCTTTTTTTTCTAGAAACATTAGCTTCGATTAAAACATTGTTAGAAATAACTGAGGTAAGTCGTTCATCTTCCATTATTACTTCAATATTTAATTCTTCTGCTAACATTTCTTTGAATTTCAAAGTAATTAAGGCTCTTTCTCCCAAAGTATTATTCATATTTTTAGGTAAACCTAATACCAAAGCACTTATATCTTCTTTGATAATTATTTCTTTGAGTGGTAGAATTAAACACTGATAATCTTCATTATCAAAATAAAGTGTTTTATATATCGATGCGATTGTATTAGTTTGATCACTAATTGCTATACCTAGAGTTTTTGTGCCTAGGTCTAGACCTAAATATCTCATTTTAAATAATCCTCTAACAAAGATTCAACAATTAGTGTCCTATCTAAAGTAGCTATTTTATTACGATTATCATCAAAATCAGGAATATATCCCAAATCGTTACTGATAAGATAACCAACAATCTGTGTAATTGGATCGTAACCTTTGTCCTTCATGCTTTCACTTATTTCTTTAATTATCGGTTTAATTTCTTCCCTTTCCATATAATCACCCTAACTATTATTATTTTATCATAATATAATTTTATTCACAAGTAGTAAATATTATTATTTAAAGAAAAAAGATTGATGTTATTACCAATCTAATATGTTAACCAATAAAGAAGTATGGACGGACGCCAAAAGAAAGCGTAGCCACTGCCCCCTGACCTACGCATCCAGATTCACTAGCAATAGCAGCAAAAGAAACATCAGTTTGTACTGATCTTAACCAATACCATGATCTTGACGAAGCGGAATGTGTTGTACTATTGTAAGCAAATTTAAATTCTGGTCTTAATCTAAATAATGGAAATTGGATATTGCCTGTTCCGACATCAAACATACTACTAGATACCGCTGTATTACTGGTTACTTGTACTTCGTTCATTAAATCTAATTGTCGTGTATACCCATCCCAATCACATGATGCACCAGTCCAACCGGCATATCCATTACTTGCTACACTACATACTTGTTTTGTAAGTAATGTATCATACGATAACACGTGGCCACTAAATACTGGATTGATATAGGTCGTTAAAACGCTTGGTAAGGTGGCCGTATACATCTTACTGCCAACATATCCTCCACTTGTCGTATTATCATAGCCAACAATATTTGAATCATACATAGTCGTTGCTGCATACGTTGCTCCACTGGCTATTACGATTGTTATAAATATAGCCAGTATTAACTTCGCATTGTCCTTCCATATTTTCTTCATATTTCTGCTAAAACCTTTATTTATAGATATCTGCAAAGATTATAAAAGTTGTTAAGTAAAATACTTAAGGGCTTTGCAACCAAAAGTTTACATAGAAAAACACCACTATAAATTTAAAGTGATGTTATTTTTTTATGCGGTTCTTTTCCACATATATACCGTTATGTAAGGTTGAAGGTTGTTGTGTGATTGAGAACCACCGGCACTATCCATATAATGGTCAATTGTATTTTGACCATTATCGCTAGTCCAGGATCTTGAATAGGTATCATAAATCAATGAATACCCTCCTCTATAGGTAGTTCCATTACTTATATTATATCTGAGCAAATGACTATGACTAGGCATTTCATTGATTGTTAACGTATGATTGTATTCACCGCCTGTTTCATTGATGGCAAACGTTTTACTAGTACTATTACTGTCTGTTCCTGTACC